>JAHCJK010000170.1 GCA_026184295.1 Planctomycetota bacterium | reverse complement strand
CCTGGGCGAGCGCGACCGCGGGCACGCTGGCGCTGGTGCACGGGCTGCGCTGGCACGGCACGAGCTACTTCGCCTTCGGACCGTACCTGGCCGGGGCCGCGCTGGGGCTGCTGGCGCTGCGCGAACTCGTGCGCCTGGCCGACCGCGCGCTGCTGGAACGCCTGCGCGAGGCCGGCGAAGCCGAGGAACCGCGGGAACTCGACCCGCGCGAGGCCGCCGCGGATCTGCACGCGGCGGTGAAGCCGCGCGAACGCCTTGGGCGAAGCGGAGGCGTGCTGGCCGCGGCGTTGACGGCCGGGTTCGCTGCGTTCTTCTTCGGGCTCGCCGGCTGGTGGGACGGCCTGACGATGCACTGGGCGGCCACGCTGCTGATGGAAGCGCTGGGCCTGGGCGCGCTGGCGGTGACCGTGCGGCGCGACCACGCGAAGGCCTTCGGACCGCTGCTGCTGGTTCTGGAACTCGGCGCTTGGGCCAACTTCGCGGGCGCGCTGCTGGTGGGCATGCACCACTATGCCGACGGCCTGCTGTTCTCGCCGCCGATGCTCGTGCTGGCGGGGGCGGTGCTCTTCGCGCTGGGCATGGCGGCCGAGGCGCTGGCCGGTGCGGTGCTTGCGCCCGAACGGCACGCGGCCTCGCCGCGGCCTTTCCTTGAATCGCGGCACCTCGCGGCGCTGGGCCTGGCGGGCCTGGGCGTGCTGTGGGCGCTGGGCCGGAGCCACGCGTTCGCCGATCCGGCGATTCATGGCACCTGGCGCGCGGTGCTCTGCGCCGGCTTCCTGGCCGCGTACGCGGGCATGGCCGAATGGAGCGCCGCGGACCTGGCGCGGCGCGCGGGACGCATGGCGGCGGGGCTGGCCTCGCACCTGCTGCTGATCCCCGGCGGCTACCTGTGCCTGCTGAAAGCGCATTCGACCGGGAGCAGTTGGGGCGCGCTCTGGTTCCTGGCGCTCGCGCCGCTGCAGTTGCTCGCCGCCGGGCTGCTCGACCGCGAAAAGCACACGGCTCAGGCGTACCTCGCGCGCGGCGGAGCGCTGCTGGTCAGCCTCGGCGCGATCGCGCTGGCCTTCTTCGGCAACGCGGAACGCCTGGCGGAAGTGCCCTGCGCCACCTTCGGCGCGCTGCTGCTGATCGCGCTGGCCGCGCGGCGCTTCGCCGCCGGGCTCGAACGCCGCGCCTACGGGCACGCGGCGCTTCTGGCGTTGACGGGCACGGTCTTCTTCGCCGTGCGCGTGGCCGCGCACGATCCGGCCTTCGGCCTCGCCGAGACCTCCGTCTGGGAATGGCCGGCGCTCGGCGCGCTGGGGCTGCTGCTGATTCTGGCCGGCGGCGCGACCGCATGGGAAACCGACGCGAACGGGCGCAGCCTGGCCGGGCAGTACGGCGCGCTGCTGGCCTTCGCCGCCGCCGGCGCAGCGGCCTATCAGCTCGCGGCGCACGGCATGGCTGCGGACTACCTGCACGTCTCGAATGTCGCGCGCTTCGAGGCCCTGATCGTCAGCCTGCTGCTGGCGTCGGGGGCGAGCCTGGCGGCGAAGCGCTGGCTGAACTTCTTCGCGGGCGCGTACCTGGCCCCGGTGCTCGCGCTGGCCGGCTACGCGCTGTACGTCTGGACGCTGCATCCGGGCGCGTGGGAATGGTACTCGCTGCCGGCCGCGGCGCTGCTCTTCGTCTGGGCGCGCAGCCGCGCGGACGAAGACGAGGCGCGCGCGAACCCGGCGGCGCAGCAGGAAGTCTCCGTGCTGCTGGGCCTGGGCTGCGCGGCGGCGCTGGCGCCTTCGTTCGCGCAGACGCTGGCGTACACGCCGGAGGCGCTGGCGCACTACTACGCGCTGGTGCTCGTGGGATTGACGCTGGTGGGCGGGGCGATGTTTGCGCGGCGCAAGATTCCGCTGCTGAGCGGCAGCGCGGCGGTGCTGCTGGGCACGCTGGTGAAGACCGCGCAGTGGGCGGCGCACCGCGAGGTGATCTACCCCGTGCTGGGGATCGGGATCGGATTCGCGGTGCTGGCGGTGGGCTGCCTGTTCGAATCGAGGATGAACCGCGCGATCCGCCAGACGGTGGACCGCGTGCGCGCGGAGGCGCGGATGTTCTGGGTCTCGTGGGAGTAAGCGCGGGGAAGCTCGCTTGTCGCGTGGCGGAGGCGCGGTAGCGTTTCACAGGTCGAACGCATCCCGTACCCCAGGAGCATCCCGAGATGAGCAGCGCCAGCGTCCGCGTCACCGTGTGGGGCGAGTTCCGCCACGAGAAGAAGAATCCCAAGGTCGCGGCGGTGTATCCCAAGGGCATGCACGAGGCCATCGCCGACGGGCTGCGCGAGGCCGGCGGGTTTGCCGTCAAGACCGCGACGCTCGACGAACCCGAACACGGCCTCACCGACGCGGTGCTCGCCGAGACCGACGTGCTGACCTGGTGGGGCCACACCGCCCACGGCGACGTGAAGGACGAGATCGTCAAGCGCGTACAGGCGCGCGTGATCGCCGGGATGGGCCTGATCGTGCTGCATTCGGGGCACTTCTCGAAGATCTTCAAGGCGCTGATGGGCACCACCTGCAACCTGAAGTGGCGCGAGGCCGACGAGAAGGAAATCCTGTGGGTCTGCAAGCCCGGCCACCCGATCGCCGCAGGCATCGCCGACCACTTCGTCATCGACCGCGAGGAGATGTACGGCGAGCACTTCGACATCCCCGAGGCCGAGGAGACGATCTTCATCTCCTGGTTCGCGGGCGGCGAAGTCTTCCGCAGCGGCTGCACCTGGACGCGCGGCGCCGGGCGAATCTTCTACTTCCGCCCCGGGCACGAGACGTACCCGACGTACTTCAACGCCGACGTCCGCAAGGTGATCGCGAATGCCGCGCGCTGGGCCGCGCCGGCCTACCCGCAGAAGCAGTTCTACGGGAACCACAAGCCGCTGGTGCCGATCGTCCCGGCGTAAACGGCGGGCAGTCGTTGACGCAGCAAGACCACTTAGAAAGAAGACGGCCGGCGGCGACGCGCTCGCTTCCTTCGATGCGGACAGGCGGGACGCCTGTCCCACATAAAGAAGTTCTCCGCGATCTCTGCGTGCTCCGCGGTGAAAAAGAAACCCAGACGTTACGCCGGCACTTCCTCGATTCGCACTTCGCGGCCGTTCGCGGCCGACAGGTACGCGGCCTCGAGCGCCTGCATCAGCTTCGCGCCCTGTTCCGCGTTCGGCCCGGGCGTCTGCCGCGAACGCACGCATTGCGCGAAGTGTTCGTACTCGCGCTGGTACAGCGGCAGCGCGCCGGGGCCCGAAGGCGGCGGCGCGGCCAGCGCGGTGTCCGTCACGGCGCCCAGGGCTTCGCCGAAGAGCGTCACCTTGCCGGCCATCTCGACGCGCAGGCCCGCGCGGTCGCCGAGGAACTCGGTGAGCGGCGGCTGGTCGGGCAGGTTCGCCGCGAAGCTCGTCTCGAGCGTCAGGCTCACGCCGTGCTTCAGCCGGAAGAGGCACGTGCCGAGGTCCTCGACGTCGCAGATGCCGGTCATGCCGCTCTTTGTGCCCGTCGGCAGCGCGTGCGCGACGGTGCTTTCGCGCAGGCGCGCGTGCGTCACCGCCGAGACCGCCAGGACGTCGGGATAGTTGAGCAGGTGCAGCGCGCGGTCGAGCAGGTGGCATCCGATGTCCACCAGCGTCCCGCCGCCGGCCAGCGCCTTGGTCGTGAACCAGCTCCCCTTGGTCGGATAGCCGCGCCGCCGGATCCAGCTCGCGCGGACGTGGTACACGTTCCCGAGCAGGCCTTCTTCGAGCGCCTGGCGCGCGCGGCGCGTCTCGTCGGCGAAGCGCATCAAAAAGCCGTACTGGACGATGCGCCCGTGGCGTTCGGCCGCCGCGGCGATCGCGCGCGCTTCCTTGTACGTCACGGCCGGGGGCTTTTCGCAGAGCACGTCCTTGCCGGCCTCGATGGCCGCAAGCGCCTGCGCCGCGTGGAGCGCGTTGGGGCTGGCGATGACGACGGCATCGACATCGGGATCGGCGACGACTTCGCGCCAGTCGGCCAGGCCGCGCTGGCAGCCCGTGGCGAGCATCGCTTCGGCGAGCTTGTCCGGGTCGCGCCGCGAGAGCGCCGCGATCTTGAAGCTGTTCGGCTGCGCCTTGATCGCCGGCAGGTGCCCGCGCGCGAAGACGCTGCCCGCGCCGACAATCCCCAGCCTGATCGGAGCCGTCATGGGAACCTCGCTTTCTTTCCGTCCTTCTTTCGTTCTATATCACCGCGGAGGCGCGGAGAGCGCGGAGAACAGCTTACACCAGACTATACACGATGGGCATTATGGGGTGCCACTTGTCTCGATGTTGAGACTGGGTGCAACAACACACGGTATTTTTCGCGCAAAGACGCTAAGACGCCAAGAACGGCAAACGGCGACGCTTATCCACGAAGGGCACGAAGCACACGAAAACTTCCTTACACGGCCTGTTTCGCGCAAAGACGCCAAGAACGGCAAACGGCGACGTTTATCCACGAAGAGCACGAAGTACACGAAGAACAACAAGAAGCGTCGTGCCGTTCTTCGTGTGCCTTCGTGTCCTTCGTGGATAATCCGTTCTGCCGTTCTGCCGTTTTATTGTTCTGTTGTTCTGTTGTTCTGCTGTTCTGCCGTTCCTGCTGTCCCGCCGTTCTTAGCGTCTTTGCGTCTTTGCGCGAAACCCCGTTGTTCGAAGTTCTCCGCGCCCTCCGCGCCTCCGCGGTGAAAGAAGACTAGTGGATGTCCACCAGCAGCCGGAAGTCGATGTTGGCCGGCGGCGGGCACTCCTTCTTCGCGCGGGTGCGGAAGGCTTCGTCCACCGGCTTGCCGGCGGCCATGGCCAGGCGGTTGGCGTGCCATTCGAACCAGATGTCGGTGAGCGTCACTTCGCCTTCGCGGATCGTCGCGAACGGGTAGGCGAAGAGCGGTTCGATTTCGTCGAGGCGGCCGGTCTTGAGCGCCGCGAGCGCCGAGGCGATGCGGATGCGTTCGTGCCCGCGCAGGGCTTCCGGGAGTTCGGCGCAGAAGACGCGCAGTTCGTCGAAGCGTTCGGCGTCGGAGAGCGCCTTGGCGTATTCGACGGCCAGCGCGGCGACCTGCGGGCCGAGCTTCCAGGCCTGCTGGTAGCGTTCGAGGGCCTTGTCCTTCTTGCCGCGGCGCAGTTCCAGTTGCGCGAGGTTGCGCAGCGCCCAGGCGTTGGGCTTCAGTTCGTGGGACTTCTCCCAGGCCTTGCGCGCGCCGTGGCTGTCGTGCGCTTCCATCAGCATCACGCCGTGGTGGTAATGCGCGAGCCAGTGCGCGCCGCGCCCTTCGGCCAGGTGGCGTTCGAGCAGCCAGCGCCATTCGTCCTGGGTCTGGAACGGCCCGGGGTCGCCGTCCTGCGGCGAACGTTCGGGCAGGGCGCCCTGGTCGAGCAGCGCGACCCAGGCCTGCTGGTCGGGGCCGAGCGCGTCGTCGGGGAAGGCGAGTTCGGCCGGGATGCGGTCGGCTTCGGCGTTGGCCTTCAGGCGGCGGCGTTCGAGCGCGCCCCAGCCGCTGCCCTTCGCGAGCAGTTCCTTGACCGGGCGCACGGCGACGCGGCCGAATTCGTCGTGCAGCGTGTTGAGCTTCGCTTCCGGCAGGGCGGCGTCGAGATCCGCCTGGGCCGCGCGCCAGGCCTGGCTCCATTCGGGCGCGTGGACTTTTTTCGGATCGGCTTCGAGCATCCCGTAGGCCTCGGTCCAGGCCCACTGCGCGTGCCCCGGCATCGGCAGGCAGGTCGGCTGGACCTTGCCGAGCCCCGCCTGGATTTCCAGGTAGGCGCGGCCGGGCGCGGCGAGGTATTCCTGCCAGTTGCGCCCGCCGGAGGCCATGCCCCAGCAGAAGAGCTTGCGCCCCTGCAGCCGCGACGTGCTGGTCTGCACCAGCCCGCGGCCGTCGCCCTTCAGCGCCGCGACCCACGGGCGGTTGTTCTTCTCGAGGCGGAAATAGAATTCGCGCACCATCGGCACGTTGGTGACGTACATCGCATCCTTCCCGAAGACGAGCGGGAGCCGGTTGACTTCCAGCGGCGCGTCGCCGGTGTGGTGCAGCGCGGTGTCGGCCGGCACGAGCACGCGCGTGTCGGGCGATTCGGGCGCGGCGATGTTCGACCACCAGTACATGGGGATCTCGTAGTCGTGCGTGTTGATCAGGCGCACGCGCACGAAAAGGAACGCGGAACCTTCGGGCAGGTGGAAATCGATCTGCCAGGGAAAGGCCTTGGTGCGGTCGAATTCGTACAGGCGCAGCGCGGGCTCGCCGTTCAGGCCTTCCACGCGCGCGGCGAAGACCGGCGAACAGGTCAGGTGGTAGTGCCCGAAGCAGGACGTGTTCCATTCCACGCCGCCGCTGAACCAGGCGTTGCGCAGCGCCAGGTTCGCCGGCTGCCAGACGGGGTTGCGGTCGAGCAGTTCCAGGCCGCGCGGCTTGTTGAAGAGCGAGACCAGGCGCCCGCCGAGTTCCGGGAGAAACGTCGCGCGCAGAATCTCGTTTTCGAGCACCACCGCCTTGAAGGCGCGCGGCTTCTTGACGCGGTCGTAGTGGTCCTGCATGCGGTGCGGGAGCACGCGGTACTGCGCCTTCCAGCCGACGTAGCGGCGTTCGTCGTCGGGCAGCTTGGGATCGATGGGCATCACGAAGGATTCGTTGACGTCGCGGAAGACCGGCAGCGGGTTCTCGCCGCTCATCGTGGCCGCGGGGATCGTGTAGTCTTCGGTGCGCAGGGTGGTCATGCAGGCTCCTGGAAGAAGTTCGGTGCGGGAGAATGGGAGAATAGTTCGCGGCGGGCCGCTTGCAATAGACGGTTGATCCCGCCGCGTGCCGCGATGGCTTCAGTTGAGCCCGGCGCGGCCGGCGCGCGTGCCGACGGCCCGGGGCCGCGGGCTTCCTTCGGTTATCGCAAGGATCTCCCGGCGGCGCGGGTGCTTTTCGAGAGCCGCTTCCCGAATCTTCTTATAAGAGGAGAGGGCGTTCGTCGCCGGCCACCGGCTGGCCGCGCGCCGGGTCCGCCGCGGCGCCGAGGTGTTTCAAAGATCGCAGGAAAGAGCCTACGCCCAGGGCCCGCGCAGGACCGGCAGCGGGGCGCCCTCGAAGGCGAGCAGTTCCAGCGGGTAGGCGGGTGCGCCGGATTCGACGTAGCGGACGAACTCGTCGGCTTCCTCGTGATGCAGCGTCAGGCTGGCCAGTTCATCGGGCAGGAACCAGCGCGCGCCGAGCGATTCGCGGTCGGGCACGCGCTTGGGGGTCGTGTCGAATTCCGGGCGGCCGAGGAAGAACAAGCGCACGCGCGAGCCGTTCTTGACGGGCGTGTGTTCGATGCGCAGCAGGCCGTCCAGCGTCACGGGCACGCCGGTCTCTTCCAGCGTCTCGCGGATGGCGGCCTCGATCAGGTTTTCGCCGGGTTCGACGCGCCCGCCGGGCAGGTACCAGCCGTGCCCGCGTTTGCGTTCGCGGACGAGGAGGTACTGGCCGTCCTTGCGGACGACGACGAGCACCGAAAACGAGGTTGGGATGACGGCCTTCGCCATGCAGCAAACTCCGCGCAAGGGGTCCCCCAACCCCTTTATTATATCGGATTTAGTATGTGGAAAAGACGTTAAAAAAGATTCAGACGCAGGTTGGGTTTGTGTTCGAATTCCACCGATTTTCCACCAAAAATAGGGCGGTGTCAGTGCCCTTCGCCCGGCACGGTGATGAAATTCGCGAGCGCGAAGGTCAGCGCCATCACGCCGTAGCCGATGGCCCAGTCGCGGGCCGGCGCGAGCAGGATCGCGGTGTCGCCGACGGTCCACTGGTACGAATGCATCAGCCCCAGCCCCGAAAAGACCGCCGCCACCAGGCACCAGGCGGCCGCGCGGTAGAAGCGCCGTTCGATCACTTCCACCGTCGCCGCGGCCCAGATCATCGCCGTGAAGATGAAACCCTGTTCGAGCGCGAAGGCCCCGTGCGCCCAGGTGTCGGTCTGGAGAAACCGGCCGATCAGGTCCGCCGTGAAAGGCGCCTGCGGCGTGCCCAGCCCCGCCGCGCGCAGGCCCTGCTTCATCATCAGCGCGCCCCACGCGCCCACGCCGGGCAGAATGCCGATGACCGAGGCCGGCGCGTGGTGCGGCGGCGTGGCCTGGAACGACTGCGCCGTGATCACGATGCCGATCCAGAGCACGATCGCCATGCCCGCGTCGATCGGCACCGCCCAGCCGATCAGCGCCAGCGTGCCCGTCAGGCAGACCGCGGTGACGAAGACGGCATTGAGGATCGAATAGCCCGCCCGCGCGCCCATCGCCTTCCAGCCCGGGTGCCCGATGTAGATCGTCGTCGGGAAGCAGGAACCGAAGAGCGCCGCGGCCAGCGTCCCGACCCCGTTCACCGCCATGCTCGGCCGCATCGGGTACGAATCCCCG
This sequence comes from Planctomycetota bacterium, assembly GCA_026184295.1. Classification (GTDB taxonomy): domain Bacteria; phylum Planctomycetota; class SZUA-567; order H5-PLA8; family H5-PLA8; genus JACQFI01. The sequence continues at coordinate 5,725 of JAHCJK010000170.1, read as the reverse complement.
GCGGCCTCCGCCGATTCGATGTTCTGCAGCGAGCCCACCACGTTGAAGATGCCCATCGGCAGGATCACCGAAAGGTACTGCACCGCGAAGCCGCTCTTCAGGGCCGCGGCCAGGTCGCCGAAGACCGGCATCGGCGGATGGAACGTCAGCCCGCCGCTCGGCATCGGCCCGGGCGAAGGCATCCCGCCCGTGTGCACCTGAATCCAGAAGATCGCCGTGCCGACGACCACCGCCACCAGCCCGCCCGGGATGCCGCCGATAAAGCGCACGCGCCCGAAGTACGTCAGCAGAATAATGCCGAGCGTGGTGAAGCCGACCGTCGGCCGCGCGAAGGTTCGGAAGAGAAAGCCCAGGGCGATAAAGCTGAGCGCAATGCCGGCCAGCGTCGAAAGCAGCGCGGCGCGCGGCGTGTGCTTGCGCACCCAGTCGGCGACGAAGGCTCCGGCGAATTCGATCAGCCCCGAACCCAGGCACGCGACGAGCCCCGCCTGCCAGGCCGCGCGCGCGGCTTCGGCGTCGTTCAGGCCCGCTTCCAGCGCCGCGAGCTTGGCCGGGAGCATGACCAGGAAGACGTACGCGAAGAGCGAGACCGTGTTGATGCCGTAGGGCAGCGCGCAGATGTCGGTGCGCCCGGTCTTTTCGGCCAGCTTCTTGGCCTGCCAGGCGTAGAAGACGTTGCCGACGACAAGCGAGACCGCCGCGCCCGGCAGCACCGCGCCGTAGATCAGTTCGTTGGAAAAGCCGAGGACGAAACGGCAGAGGGCGTCGATGAGCAGCAACTGGACGAGGTTATCGAGCGCGAGCCCGAAAAATCCGTCCACGTCGCCGCGCACAAACCAGCGCATGCGATGGGTCCTTTCCGCTCTCGGAGGCGCCGCCAGTGTACACGCCGCGCGCGGGTCTTCAACGCGGAGACGCGGGGCGGTGCGCGAGGCGCTTGAGCAGGCGCAGCGGTTGGTACGCCAGCGTGCCCGCCACCGCGCCCAGCCCGTCCTGGCTCAGGACCTTCAGCGCGACGCGCGCGCCGAATTCGTGGTAGCGTTCGTGCCGGACAAGGTGCCCGGCGCGGAGGAGTTTCGCGAAGGCCGCGCGCTGCCAGCCGGGCGCTTTCAAGGCCGCGCGCACCTCCTCCGGAACCCGCGCGCCGAAACAAACCCGCGCGACCTCCAGGCCCGCGCCGAGCGCCGAGCGCACGCGGCAGGCGCGCGCGCGTTCCAGCACGCGGGGCCAGTCGGGCGCGGCGTTCGCCATCAGCGCCAGGTCGTAGAACTGCTGCAGCGGGCTGTAGGCGTGCACCACCAGGTTCACGGCGGCGAAGACCAGCGCGTCTTCCGGCGCGAGCACGCGCATGCCGCCGGGGCGTTCGAGGCTGCGCGCCAGGAATTCGCCCGGCGGAAGCCGCATCGCCCGGTTCAGGCTCTCGCGGCCCACCAGGTCCCAGTGCAGGTCCACGTCCACCGTGGCGTCTTTGGTGGCGCTGCGGCGGTAGGTTTCTTCCATCGCCCCAAAGGGCCGCGGACCGGCCACGCGCGAAAAGCCCGCCGCCGCGAGCGCGTCCGCGGCTTTGCGAAGATCGGCGTCGGCCACCAGCACGTCCAGGTCGTTGAAAGAGCGCAGGTCCGGCGCGGGGTACAGGTCCGAGGCGTAGGCGAAGCCTTTTAGAAAGACCGCGCGCACGCCGGCGGACTGGAAGGCGGCGGCGAGTCCCTTCGCCGTCGTCGATTGCAGGACCCAGCGGGCGCGTTCGGCCGGCGCGAAGGCTTCCAGGCGCGCGCGCGCATCTTCCAGCCACGGCGGTTGCGGGCCCGGGGCGCGCTTCAGCGTGTACCGCAGCACGCCGTGCAGGCGGTGCGCGAGCGCCAGGTTCGCGAAGACGGCGGGGTCGCAGGCTTCGGGCGGCAGGTCCGCGCCGGGGCGCAGCAGCGCCAGGATGGCTCGGGCGCACGGAGGCGCGTCGTCGGTCGAGAAAGCGAAGCTCATTCGGACGCGGGACCCCGTCGAAGAGCGCGGCGAACGGCTAGAACAGGGTGTAGATGAAGGGCGCCGCGCCGGTGCCGCCGAGGATCACCAGGCCCCCCAGGAGCAGAAGCACGAGGATGATCGGCGTGAGCCACCACTTCTTGTTGTTCTTGAGGTAGTCCCAGAATTCGGCGGCGAGGCTGGGCGATGCCTGGCCGGCCTGCTGCGCGAAGGCGCTGGCGTCGTCCTGCTTGTTCGCGTCGTCGGCCATGCGCGGCACTCCGTCAGTACTGTTTGAAGTATCGCTGGAAGTTTACGTTCGGCGCGCGCTCCGTCCAGTAGGTCCTGGCCGAGGGATCGAACGACTTCTTCATCGGGTCGTAGCCGAAAAGCCGCAGCAGCAGGCCCATGGGCGTGAGCACCAGGAAGAACGCCGCGAAGACGAGCACGTGCGAGACCACGAAGCCGATGGGGAAGGTGAGGTACATCAGCCCGACGAAGAGCGGCTTGACCAGCTTCGGGGCCGCCAAGCCGGCCACGAAAACCAGCCCGCCCAGCCCCCACACGCCGTACGCGGCGTCGGGAATCGCGAAGCGGCGCCACAGCGCGTAGCCGATCAGCCCGCACATCAGCGGGAACCAGATGCCCGCGAACTGCCGGAGCTGCCGGTCGTCGGGGTCGCGGTTGATCGAGAGCAGGCCCATCGTTCCGTCCTCAGTCGAGTTCGAACTGCGCCAGGTACTCGTTGATCTCGTGCTGCTTCGCGTTCGGCTGGTCTTCCTTCAGGAGCACGCAGCGTTCCAGCACCAGCACGTCCATGTTCGTGGCCATGAAGCAGCGGTACGCGTGCTCGGGGCTGCACACGATCGGTTCGCTGCGCACGTTGAAGCTCGTGTTGATGATCACCGGGCACCCGGTCTTGCGTTCGAAGGTCTTGATCAGCGTGTAGTAGCGCCCGTGGCGGTCGGGATCGACCGTCTGCACGCGCGCGGAGTAATCCACGTGCGTGATCGCGGGCACCTCGGAGCGGATCGCCTTCAGCTTGTCGATGCCTTCCAGTTTTTCGTGATCGCCGTTCAGCGGCGTGCGCTTGGCCTCGCGCACCGGCGCGACCAGCAGCATGTACGGGCTCTGCTCCCGCGGGCGCGTCTCGAAATACTCGTCCACGCGTTCCTCCAGCACCGACGGCGCGAACGGCCGGAAGGACTCGCGGAACTTGATCTTCAGGTTCATCACCGACTGCATCTTGGTGCTGCGCGCGTCGCCCAGGATGCTGCGGCTGCCCAGCGCGCGCGGGCCGAACTCCATGCGGTTCTGCAGCCAGCCCACGACCTTCTCGCCGGCCAGCCGGTCGGCCACGAAATCGCACAGCTTCTCGTCGGTCTCGAAATACAGGTACTTCGCGCCGGCCTTGTCGAGGTACGCCTTGACTTCCTCGTCGCTGAAGCGCGGGCCGAGCAGCGAACCGCGCTGGCTGTCGCGCGCGGCCACCGTGCGCGGCTTGTCGAGCAACTGGTGCCAGATCAGCGCCGCGACGCCCAGCGCGCCGCCGGCGTCGCCCGAGGCCGGCTGCACCCACACGTCCTCGAAGATGCCTTCGCGCACGATATGCCCGTTGCCGACGCAGTTCAGCGCCACGCCGCCGGCCAGGCAGAGCTTCTTCATGCCCGTGGTCTTGCGGACGTGCCGCGCGCAGCGCAGCATGATCTCCTCGGTCACCTTCTGAATCGAGGCCGCGATGTCCATGTCGCGCTCGCCCAGCTTCGATTCGGCCTTGCGCGGGGGCGCGCCGAGCAGCGCGTGCAGCTTCTCGGACGTCATCGTCAGGCCCTGGCAATAATTGAAGTACGACTGGTCCATGCGGAACGAGCCGTCCTCCTTCAGGTCCACGACGTTCTTCAGGATCGTCTCGGCGAAGCGCGGCTGCCCGTACGGCGCCAGGCCCATCAGTTTGTACTCGCCCGAGTTCACCTTGAACCCGCAGTAGTAGGTAAAGGCCGAGTACAACAGCCCCAGCGAATGCGGAAAGTGAAGCTCGTGCGTGAGCGCGATCTTGTTGCCGCGCCCCGTCCCGAAGCTGGCGGTGGCCCATTCGCCCACGCCGTCGAGCGTCAGGATTGCGGCCTCTTCGAACGGGGAGGGAAAGAACGCGCTGGCCGCGTGGGATTCGTGGTGTTCGCAAAAGACGAAGCGCTTGCGGTACGCGCCTTTCAGGCCCTTGCGCATCTCGCGCGGCAGATGCAGCTTCTGCTTCAGCCACAGCGGCAGCGCCATGAGGAAGGACTTGAAGCCCCCCGGCGCGTACGCGAGGTACGTCTCCAGCAGGCGCTCGAACTTGAGGAACGGCTTGTCGTAGAAACCGACGTAATCGAGCTGCTCGGGCTTGAGCCCCGCCGTCTTGAGGCAGTACTCGATCGCGTGGACCGGGAATTCGTAGTCGTGCTTCTTGCGCGTGAAGCGTTCTTCCTGCGCCGCCGCGACGATCTCGCCGTCGACGATCAGGGCCGCCGCCGAGTCGTGATAAAAAGCCGAGATGCCCAGAATCGCGGTCATGCCGCCGGGTGCTCCTTGCCGTCCGCCTTCGCAAAAACGTAGCGGTTTCTAAAAGCCGCCGTGCCGCCCCGCAAGTGGATCGCGCCGCTTCCGGACCTCAATTCCGGTTCTGTTCCTCGAACGCCTTGAGCCAGGCGCGCCATTCCTGCGCGTGCCCGCTCATCTGCACCGCCGTGCGCGCGCGCGAAAAGGCCCCGTCGCGGTCGCCGAGCTTGAGCGCCAGTTCGGCCCACGCGCGGAAGATCTCGGGCCGCGCCGCCCGCTGCGAAGCCTGCAGCAGCACCGAATCCGCCGCGGCCAGCTTGCGGTCCTGCACCAGCCGCGCGGTGACGACCAGCGCGAACTGCGGCAGCCCGCCGGTTTCCTTCAGCGCGTCCTGGTACAGCGCCATCACCGCCGGCATCGGCAGCGTCGGCACCTCGGCCGAGAGCCAGCGTTCCAGGTCCTGATCGCGCTTGTAGGCGGCGTATTCCAGCGCCTTCTTCCATTCCTTGACGCCGAGTTCGAGGTTCCCGCGTTCGAAGGCCAGCCGGCCATTCAGCGCGGCGAGCCAGAGGTTGCCTTTCACATTGTTCAGACGCTTCAGTTCCACGCCCAGCAGGTCCCAGTTGCGCAGCGCGGCCCAGTACCGCGCGCGCGGCAGCGCGGATTCCGGATCGTCCTTCGGCCAGAGTTCGGCGATCTCCACCGGCAGCGCCCCCGCCTGCCGCAGCAGCCCGACGAAGGTGCTCTCGCGGGTGGGATCGAGCTTAAGAAGCAGGCGCAGGTGCGCCAGAATCCGCGCGAGTTCCTCGTTCGCTTTCACGCTCATCGGCCGGGAGGCCGCGAACGGCCCATTCAGGCGCGTCGTGGCCGCTTCCAGGCGCAGGCTGAGGTACGCGGGCGCGCGTTCCACGGCCAGGTCCAGGGCGTCGGCCGCCGCGGCCAGATCGCCTTCCACAATCGCGCGTTCGCCTTCCAGCCAGGGCATGCGGTAATCGTTGGGATTCTGGGCTTTCATCGAGGCCAGCACGGCGTCGAAGTCCGCGCGGACCTCCGCGGGCGCCTGGGCGCCTTCGGTGCGCAGGATTTCCAGGCAGACGCGCGCGTACGGGTAGAGAAAATCCGGGTCGTCGGGGCTGTGTTCGAGCGCGCGGCGGTAGCCGTCGCGCTGTTCCGCGCGCGGCGGCGGCGGCTGCATGCGGCCCATCCAGGGGCTTTCCAGGCCCGCGCA
>JAHCJK010000017.1 GCA_026184295.1 Planctomycetota bacterium | reverse complement strand
GCGGTGCAGCTTTCCGCCCGCGAGCGTCCACTCCGGCAGGGCCGCCAGGCCCGCCCGGACCTCGGCCTCGCTCATCTTCTGCGCCATGATCGTCCCCCTTTCCGCGCCGCCATGGTACGGGTCCCAAGCCGCGCGCGCGACCCCAAAGGCCCCTGAAACGAGAAAGGCGCGGCCGTGGCCGCGCCTTTCCCTCCGGTCCCTTCGCGGCCCGTGCGTTTAGATCTGCGCGCCGGCGGCCGACGCGTCGCTCTTCGCTTCCTTCGCCTTGGCCGGCGCGGTCCTGGTCGTGCCGTAGCGCTTGGCCCACCACATCATCATCGGCGCGGCGATGAAGATCGAGCTGTACGTGCCGACCACGATGCCGACCGTGAGCGTGAAGGCCAGGTCGCGGATCGTCGGCCCGCCGAAAATGAGCAGCGAGACCATCGCGATCAGGGCCGACACCGACGTCAGCACGGTGCGGCTGAGCGTCGCGTTGACGGCGTCGTTGATGATCTCGGCCAGGTCGCGGGTCGGATGCGCCGTCTTCACTTCGCGGATGCGGTCGAAGACCACGATCGTGTCGTTCACGCTGTACCCGATCACGGTCAGGATCGCGGCGATGATGTCCAGGTTCAGGAGCACGGGGAAGAGCCCCGTCGCCGTCACCAGGCAGGCCGCGCCCACGCACAGGATCGGATCGTGGAACGTGGCCATCAGCGCGCCGAAGCCCCACGCAGGCGAGAACTCGAACCGGAACCAGACGTAGGCGAAGATGGCCACCAGCGCCGCCAGCACCGCGCCCACCGACGACAGGAACATCTCCAGCGCCACCTGCGGCCCGAAGGAACTCTTCCGGCTGATCGGGCCTTCGGCGCGCAGGTCGGTCTCCTGCTCGTTCGCGTCCACGTGCTTGAACTTGGCGGTCTCGAGCAGTTCCACCACGCGGTCGCGCCTGGGGCCGGCCTCGGGCAGGGGCGCCAGCATCACGAACGGGCGCTTGAACCCGCTCCCGTACGTTTCTTCCTGGATGTCCGAGACCTTCAGCGCGCCCAGCGCCGCGCGCACGTCCTCGTTCTCGCGCCGCGCCGCCATGCTGGAGATCTGGTCCTGGATGGTCTTGTGAATCCCCGCCGGCGCGATGTCCGCCGCGTCCGCCGCGATGCGCAGGCGCACGCCGTTTTGGGCCACTTCCACCGAAGGCGGCTCCATCTTCGCCCCGAACAGGCCGTTCAGTTCTTCGTCGAGGGTCTCGACCACGGCGCGTTCGGTAAAGCGCGTCGTGAGCGTGAAGCTCTTGTAGCGCCCTTCCGCCGCGTTGACCGGCACGCCGAACGACTGCGCGGTGAACTCGGCTTCCTCGTAGTTCTTCAGCACTTCCTGGATCGCCGCCTCCACCTTCTCGACCTCCTTCGCGTCCAGTTCGGACAGCATCGAGAAGCTGGCCTTGTCCACGAGGGGCAGCGCCGCCGCGACGGCCGCCTTCAGGTCCGCGCCCGACTTGCCCGAGGCCGCCAGTTCCTTCAGCTTCTTGCCGGTCTCTTCAAGGCGCGCCTTCAGCTTGGGCCGGAGTTCCTTCTCCACGACCGCCTTCACTTCCTCGTCGGTCGGCTCCAGCTTCGGGGCGAAGTTGAACTGCACCAGCGTCCCGCCGGTAAAGTCCACGTCGTAAATCTTCTTTTCCACCGGCCCCAGGTACACGAACGCCGCCAGGGAGCAGGCGATGATGGTGGCCGAGAAGGCCATCCACTTCTTGCGCTGGCCCATGAAGTCGAAGTTCGTCGCCTTGAAGAACTGCATCATGTTCAGGGACTCGAGCGCGTCCTTGCCGACCAGCCAGAGGAAGATCTGGTGGCAGACCCAGACGTTCGAGAAGAGCGTGACGAGCACGCCGATCGAGAGCGTCACCGCGAACCCGCGCACCGGGCCCGTGCCGATCGTGTACAGGATCACGCCGGTGATGAGCGTCGTAAGCTGCGAGTCGATGATCACGACGAACGCGCGCTCGAAGCCCATATGCACGGCCTGGCGCAGGTTCCGCCCGCGCCCAAGCTCCTCGCGCAGGCGCTCGTAGATCAGCACGTTCGCGTCCACGGCCATGCCCAGGTTCAGCAGGATGCCCGCGATGCCCGGCAGCGTCATGGTCGCCTTGAAGAAGCCCAGCGCGCCCATCATGACCGAGAGCAGCACGGCCAGGTTGACGATCGAGATGAACCCCGCGGTGCGGTAGTACGTCCACATGAACGCCGCCACCGCCGCGGCGCCGATCAGCGTCGCGAAGATGCCCGAATCGATCTGCTCGTGCCCCAGCGTCGGGCCGACCACGAACTCGCTGTCCATCACCACTTCCGCCGGCAGGGAGCCGGAGGTCAGGACGCCGGAGATCTCGTCCGCCTGTTCCTTGGTAAAGCTGCCGGTGATCTGGCACTGGTCGCTGATCTGCGACTGGATCGTCGGCGCCAGGTAGCAGGTGCCGTCGAGCACGATCGCGAGCCGCTTGTGCAGGAAGCGCCCGGAGACTTCCTCGAAGCGCGCGGCCGCCGCGGCGTCGAAGTGCAGGCTGATCTTGTACCCGCCCTGCTCGCTGCGCGAGGCGTAGGCGCTGGTGATGCCCGAGCCTTCCATTTCGGGCGTGCGGAAGATCACGACCTCGTCCTTCTTGACCTTGCGCCCCTGCGGGTCGTACGGGTCGAGTTCCCAGATCTCCTTGTTGACGTACTCGCCCCATTCCTTCTTGTCCGAACGGCGGACCTTGTCGATCGTCTCGGCGTCCTCGGAGACCGCGTGGAACGACAGGCGGCCCTGGGTGCGGATCGCGCGCTTGATGCGCTCGACGTCCTCGGGGCTGGCCTTGGGGAGCTGGATGCGGATGCGGTCTTCGCCGAACTTCGTGATCGGGATGCCCTTCGTCCCGGTGGGATCGACACGCTTGCGCACGACTTCGGTGGCGCGGTCCGGCGCGGTGTCCTTGCTCTTTTCGAGTTCCTGCAGGAGAAGCTGCTGGGTCTCGATCGTCTTCGCCGTGATCGGCTTCTTGGTCTGTTCGTCGGTCTGTTCCTGGTGTTCCTTCAGGTAGGCCAGGCGCTTCTGCGCCAGCGCGATGCGGCGGTCCAGGTCGGCGTATTCCAGCCGGTAGATCAGTTCGGTGCCGCCCGCCAGGTCGATGCCCATCGGGTAGATGCCGTTGCCCGCCATGAACCAGAAGTACCCGCCCATGGTGCCGCAGAGCCCCATGATGAAGACCATCCGGCCCGTCAGATCGCCGAAGAGCCCGCGGTACGCGCGCAGAAGCAGCATCGCGGCAAGCACCAGGCCCGGCAGGCAGAGCCACGGAATCCAGCGCGGCGGCATGAACTGCGCGCTGAAGAACGCGTCGAGGTCCGCTTCGCTGCCCTTCTTCGCCGCGGCGTAGGCCTGCTTTGCCGCCGCGTCGGTAAGCGGTTCGTGGATGCCCTGCAGGGTCGCGGGCACCGGACCGGTCAGGATCAGGTGGTCGAGCGCCTCGTGGCTTTCCTTCTTCGCCGACTGGTAGGCCTCGTCCAGCAGCGCCGAGCGCCGCAGTTGGTTGCAGATGGTGAACGTGAGCCCGCCGAACACGGCGGCTCCGATGAGCCCCGCCAGGAGCGCGGCGCTGATCAGCGGTACGGCCTTCTTCGACATGACCTCTTCCTTTCAAGGCGTGCCTGAACGCGAACGCGCGGCACGGGGTACGGTTTTCAGGTTCGGGTGAACGCGGCGCGCACTTCGGGCCGCGGGTGAGGTACTACCAGGCGGAAGGCGGCGCGCGCGCGGGGCCGGACCGGCCGGGCGCGGCGTCGCAGGCGGACGAACCGGCGGCACGCAAGGCCTCCGGCGGATCGGCGTCGGTGAACCGAAAGCGGCAGCCCAGGCCGGGCAGCGCGAGCGCGTCGTGCGCGGGCTGGAACGGCGCGCGGTCCGCGTCGTCGAGGACCGGCTTCAGCATCCTCGGGCCCGCGGGCGTCTCGCCTTCGGCACTCACCGCCTGCGCGTGCCGGTGCTGCGTGGGGCTCTGCTGGGAAGCGCCGGCGCGTTCCAGGTCGGCGGCGACCACCAGGACGTCGTTCCCGCGTTCGTTCGCGACCGAGACGCGCAGCAACCGGGCGTAGGGCCCCCACACCGCGGCCATGGCCACGAGGAAGGCGCCGCAGCCGAGGCGCAGCAGGTTCGCGAAGGTCGCGCGGGCGTTCATTTCTTTCCTTCGGCCGGCTCGATGGATTCGATCGCCCGGCGGCGGAAGCGCATCTTGATCTCGCGCTTGGTATCCACCAGCAGCACGACTTCGTCCTTGTCCACTTCCACGACGGTGCCGAACAGCCCGCCGATGGTGACGACCTTGTCCTTGGGCTTGATGCTGTTCAACGTCTCTTCCTGCTGCTTGCGGCGCTTGCTCTCGGGCCGCCAGATCAGCAGGTAAAAAATGAGGCCCAGCGAGCCGAACATGAGCACGAGCTGGCTGAGCGCCTCGCCCGGCGGCGCCTGCGGCGGCGTTGGCGCGCCCGAGGCCTCCGCGCCCAGCAGGATCAGTTTTCCGACGAGACCGACGAGCACGTCCAAAGGTTACTCCTCGCCTTCTTCCTCGCCCGGCGCGTCCGTGGTCCGGTAGCGTGCCAGGAACTCCCCGCGAAATCCTTCGAAGCGTCCGCTTCGGATCGCTTCCCGCGCGCCCTTTAAAAGATTTAGGTAAAAGGACACATTATGCAGGCTGGTCAAGATAGCGGCGTTCATTTCCCGGGCAAGGAACAAATGGCGCAGGAAGGCCCGTGAGAACGTCCGGCAGGTGTAGCATCCGCAGGCCGGATCGAGCGGGCCCGGATCGCGTGCATGTCGTGCATTCCGCAGGCGCAGCGGCCCTTCGCTGGTAAAGGCCATCCCGTTCCGCCCGTTGCGCGTCGGCAGCGTGCAGTCGAACAGGTCCATGCCTTCCGCGATGGCCAGCAGGATGTCTTCCGGCATCCCCATCCCCATCAGATACCTCGGCTTGTCCGCCGGCAGCCGCGAGGCGCTCATCGCAATCCCCGCGTGCGTGGCCTCGATCGGTTCCCCGACGCAGAAGCCGCCCAGCGCATAGCCGGGCAGGTCGAGCGCGCAGGTGCCTTCGATCGAACGGATACGCATGGCCTCGTCGAAGCCGCCCTGGATGATGCCGAACAGGTTCACGCCGGGCGCGTTCAGTTCCTTCCAACGCTTGGTGCCGCGCTGCGCCCAGCGGATCGAACGCTCCACGGCCTCCTCGAGTTCCCCCGCCTTGAACGGATACGCGGGGCACTGGTCCAGCATCATGATCATGTCCGCGCCAAGCGCCGTCTCGATTTCGACGACGGCTTCGGGCGAGAAGAGCCGCGTGCTCCCGTCCGTGGGCGACGCGAAAAGGGCCCCGTCTTCGGTGATCTTGCGCAGGCCGGGCAGCGAGAAGATCTGAAAGCCGCCGCTGTCGGTCAGGATCGGGCCGTCCCAGCCGGTAAAGCGGTGCAGCCCGCCCATCGTTCGCACGAGTTCCTCGCCCGGACGCCAGGCAAGATGAAAGGCGTTCATCAGCAGCACCTGCGCGCCGTGCTCGCGCAACTGCGCCGGCATCAGGCCCTTGGCCGCGCCCAGCGTGCCCACGGTCATGAACGCGGGGGTCTCGACGTCCCCGTGAGCCGTGCTCAAAAGCCCGCCGCGGGCCGCCCGGTCGGTCGAGGTTACCTTAAAGGAGAGCACTGGAGCGACTCCCGCGGCGCGGGGTTTTCCACCGCACCGCCTGTTGGCTGGTTGAACGCCGTTCGGAAATCAGACGTGCCCTCCGTTTTCTGAGGCAACGGTCCGGGGCCTTCCGTCCCCGAGGGCGCGCCGCATTGTCTGCATAACTCCAATCCATTCAAGCGTTAAAAGAATTCGGAGGTTTCTTCCGGCGATTGGCCGCGGCCTTGCAATTACTCCCTTCGTGAACGCGACGAACGAAACGAAGCGAACGATAAAAGGGAACGAAACGATGAACACGATGACCAAGACCCTCCTGAGCATGACCGCCGCGGTGGCCCTGATGGCCGGAGCGCAGGCGAGCGCCAGCGAGGAACTGCCCTACGCCGAGATCAAGGCCGCCTGCCAGAAGTACCTGAGCGTGTACGCGACGGCCAAGGACATGAAGTCGATGGAACACAAGCTGCGCTCGCAGGTCGAGACCAAGGTGAGCGACCAGGGCATCGACGAAGACCGCGCCATGCGCGACATCATGCTCGACTGGGCCGCCGGCGCCAGCAGCCGCCTGGAAAGCAAGGACCGCGCCGCGATCACCCAGGCCTGCTTCTACTTCGTCAAGTTCATCGAGAAGGGCTACCTGATCCCCGGGCAGATTCGCGAACGCCTGACGGTCGAGAAGGCCCACAAGCTGATCGAATACCTGGAATCGGAAGCCTCGAAGTCCAAGGAACTAGCTTCGAAGTAACCCCCGCAGTACCCCTGCCCCAAATCCTCGCAGTCTTCCCTCCCGCTCCCAGCCTATCAAGGCTGGGAGCATGCTTTTTGGGGTAAACTTTTCTCGATATTGCTTTACTACAATGAAAAAAGGGGTTCGGAAATCCCATGAGTTATCCGCATAAAAATTACTCCTTAATAATCGAGTGAAGCGAAGACAGGCGATCAATCCATGGGCAATCGTTAATTAAAAAGGTCTCTTGTGTGCGCTTATTTAGAATTTTCCAGGTATTCTGTGCCAGGCCCTTACCATCAAGGCTTAGCTCATCGCCCTTTTTCCATTTCTTGGCCGTAGCACGAACCGAAACAGGGACTACTACTACTGAACCTTCTTGCATTGTAATTTCGCTGCCATCATCCAAAACGGACGCAATGAGGAGGGCTTTCGAAAAGAGATCTAGGGCACGTTGCCTTCTGGCCGCTTTCTCTTCAGCCTCCTTTTGCTCAGCTTGCTTTGCGGCAGCCTCTCGAGCCTTTCGATCATCTTCTAATTTCTGGAGAATGTTGGCCCTAACCCCAGGATTTGCATCAAGAAGTAGTTTTACCATTGCCTCGAGGTCAGCCACCCGTCCCTCTAACTGTTTCGCCCTCTGTTTTTCGGCCGTCAATTCTGCCAATAGCTTTTCTGTGCTGTCGTTTAATTGTGCTATTTCGCCACCGTAATTTGGACAATTGCAATCTTGAGCAAATGAAAAATTCAGAATAGTAAGTATGGGCACAATTACCGAGTAGCGCATTGCTTTCCCCTTTCGAATTCTCACTCCCCTAATTCAGATATCTTAGCGCATCTTTTGCATGGTTTCATTTTTTGGCCTACAAATGGGCGACTAGCGTTACTCGGACGCGGCAGGTACGAGCGGCCCCAACGCCAGCCCGGCGTGAAGCGCCATCTCTTCGTCCAGCCGCTTGCGCAGGCGCGGGAGAATCTCTGCGGCGGCGGGGTCCTGGGCCGCGTTGCGGGTCTCGCCGGGGTCCTTCTTCAAATCGTACAGTTGTTCGGCGTGCGGGCCTTCGTCGTAGCGGACGTACTTCCAGTCGCCCGCGCAGAGCATGCGGCTGACCGCGTTCTCGCCGTACACGTCCTCGCGCACGTACGCCCCGGCGCGGCCTTCGGCCACGCCGCGCAGGCTCACGCCCTTGCAGTGCGCGGGGGTCTCGACGCCGGCGTACTCGCAGCAGGTGGCCATCAGGTCCAGGCCCGTCGCGACCATGCAGCGGTCTTCCACCCGGCCCGCCGCGATAGTACCTGGCAGGCGCATGATCCACGGCACCCGCGCGGCCTCGTCGTAGAAGAACGTCTTGTGTTCCAGGCGGTGCGAGCCGGCGTGGTCGCCGTGGTCGCTGACGAAGATCACCAGGGTGTTTTCGGCCTGCCCGCTGGCGTCCAGCGCGTCGAGCACCACGCCGATCTGCCGGTCCACGCGTTCGGTCAGGCGCGCGTAGGCCCAGCGGTGCATGCGCCATTCGCGTTCGCCCCATTTGCGGCGGGCGTGCAGCTTAAAGGGACGCTGCGCGAGCACCTGTTCGATGCCGGGCGGTTCGTCGGCCTGGATCTCCCAGTTATCGGGCAGCGGCGGCAGGCTGTCGCGCATGAACGCTTCGGGATCGACGCCCGGCGGGAGCCGCAGCGCCTCGTCCAGGTTGGCCATCTCCGTCGCGCCCCTCTCGAGCAGGTGCTTCTCCTGGCGTTCCGAGGCGTCGGCGCGGATCGCCTGGTAGCAGATGTCGTGCGGATTGATGAAGCTCGCGACCATCGCCCACGGCTGCCCGCTCTGGCGGTGGATCACGTCGGCCGCGTCCACGGCCAAGCGTTCGCGTTCGTCGCGGCAGAAGTAGGTGAAGCCGAGCCGGTCGGGGTTGAGTTTGACCGGCCAGTGGACCTTCCCGCCGTACAGGGTCGTGTAGCCGCCCCGGCGCAGGCAGTGCCCGAGCCCCGTCAGGTCGTGTTCGGGCGTGAACGGATGCAGGTTCGGCCCGCCGTTGCCGCGCATGCCCACCGCCGACGGCATCCGTCCCGTGAACATGCTGAAGCGCGAGGGCACGCAGACGGGGTTGCTGCAGTACGCGCGGGTAAAGCGTGTGCCGCCCGCCGCGAGCCGGTCCATGTGCGGCGTGTACACCCAGGAAGTGCCCGCGCAGGACATCATCGCGTGCTGCTGCTGGTCGGTGATCAGGATCAGGATATTGGGCTTTGAGGTTGGCATGCGCGGGATTCTAGCGGATGGCATGGGCTGCGTCATGCACGGATGAAGGACGTTGGAGGGAAGAATGTTTGCGGGTTTGCTTGTTGGCTTGTTGGCTTGTTGGCTTGTTGGCTCGTTGGCTCGTTGGCTCGTTGACTTGCCCAAAACTAGAAAACAAGAAAACCAGCCAACCAGAAAACCATCCGCCTCACTATTCCTGAGTCTCGATCTCCACGACCAGCCGCGGGCGCAGGATCGGGTCCTTTTTCGTGTCCAGGTCGCCGTCGGGGTAAAAACTCAGGTCGAATTTCGGCTCGTCCTTGACCACGCGCATCAGCAGCCCGTGGTTGAAGGCCTTGCCCGCGGCGATCTCGGTCACGTACGCGGTGACGTCCCACGAACGCCAGAGTTCCTTGCGGTCGTCGAGCGTGACCTGCGCTTCGGCCTGGTCCGCGGCGTCCTCGGGGCCGGAAGCGCCGGGCTTGTCCCACGGCAGGCGCTTGCGCTGGTCGGCGTTCTTCCACGAGCCCGCGTTGGGCATCCAGGGTTTTTTGAGCCGGTACAGCCCCACGACCGCGCCGGCGGCCTTGGTCGCGTCGGTCTGGTAGAGTTCCAGCGTCGCTTTGCGTATGCGCCCGCGCCCCAGCGAGGCCTCCAGTCCGTCGAAGCGGATCAGCACGCGCTGCAGATCGTTGTGCGAACCGACCTTCAGGCCTTCGTGCACGTCCACGTCGGTGCGTTCCTCGTTGCGGTAGTACTTGTTGATCTGGTCGATCTGGATGCCGACGTAATCGGTGGAAGGCTGCTGCCCGTTCTGGAAGACCAGGTGCTTGATCTTCCCGGCGCCCGCGGACTTTTCGGCCTGCGCGATCAGTTCGCGGTCGGCGGCGGTAAAGGACTCGGGGCTTTCGGCCAGCGCGGGCTTGAGCGCCGCCAGGGCCGCGCGCAGGGCGCCCTCGTCTTTTTCGGCCAGCGCTTTGCGCAGCGCGGCCATTCGTTCGGCCGCGCGCTCGATGCGCGCCTCGGCGCGCCCAAGCTCCACGCGGCGCCGCCAGTGCGGAGGCAGCGCGCGCTTGTCGGCCGCGTACTGTTCGGCGATCCACTTGCCGGGCTCGGCCTCCGCGCCGCCCCGGGCCAGGAAGAGCAGCCAGACGGCTGGGCGGTACTGCGCGGCCGGCAGAACCTTTTGTTTGACGAGCAGGCGTTCGAGTTCCAGCGGCGCGAGCTTCTCGACCGGTATTTTCATCTCGGCGCGGTTGTCGAGCTGCACGACCAGATTCCGTTCGTCCACGCCTTTCAGCGTGCCCCGGGAAGCCCCCATGCCGGCCGGGAGGTTCACCGGCGCGCCCTCGGCGGCGGCGGCAGCCTTGAGCGCGGCCTCGTAGGCCTTCGCGAGCCCCTCGACCTCGCCGCCGAAACCGTCCAGCACCTCGGCCGGGCCCTCGATGCCACCGGCGCGCAGCACCGAATCCGCGGGCGGCTTGCAGAGCGCCGCGGCGCGGGCAAGGTCCCCGGCGGCCAGCGCCTCGTCGAGGTCCTTGAAGAACTTCGGCCAGGCCACGCGCGCGGCTTCTTCCATGCGCTTCTGCACGGCCCTGCGCTTCTCGTCGGCGTTCTCGAGCAGCTTCAGCACGTGCGCGCTGGCCTTCTGGAACTCGGGTTCCGGGTGGCCGCGCAGCTTGAGCACCGCCTGTTCGGCCTCGGCGGTCTTTCCTTCCAGCACCATGCCCTCGATTTTTTCGAGCACTTCCACCAGCGCCTGTTCCTTCTGCGCCGCCAGTTCCTCGTTCACCGCCTGGAGGCTCCGCTTGCCCGCCTGCCGCGCCCAGGGCGAACCCTCCGGCAGGGCCGCGACCGCCTGCGCGATGCGCTGCGCCGCGAGCGTATAAAGCTGCTGCTCGGCCAGTTCGCGCGCGCCTTCGGCGGCCTCGCGCGCCGCCTGCCGCGCGTCGGCATCGATGCTGCGAACGCAGCGCGCCAGCGCCTGCTCCGCGGCCGCGCGCGTCTCGGGCTCGGGGCTCTCCGCGAGTTTTCGCAGTTCCTCGATCGCCTTGACCAGTGTCTCGCGGTCGGGGCGTTCGCCCAGCACGGACTCGAGCGTCTCCACGTAGCTCACGTCCCGCGCGGCCGGCTTGGCGGGCAGCACGGGCGGTTTCGCGGCCTCGGGTTCCGGTTGGGTTTTGGCTTCGGGCGCGAGCGGCGGTTCCGCCGGCGGCGCGGGCTCCGGCGCGGCGGTCGTCCTGGGCGTCCCCGAAGAGACGTAGGCCAGCAGGGCGATCAGCAGCGCCAGCGAGAAGACCAGCATCGCGCCCACGGCCAGTTTCGTCTGCCTCGGCAGGACGGGAAAGACGCCGGTGGTGGGTTCTTCCGCCACGGCTGCGGGCATGTCGGGATTCTTCGGCTGCACGACGGCCGGGTTGGACGCGGCGCTCGGCGCCTTGATCTTCGATTCGGATTTCTGCGCGGCCGGGCCGGCCTTCTTCGCGATCCGCTTGCCGTCCTCTTCCCATTCGCGGTCGAGTTCGTCGCGGATCGCGCGAATCTCGGTGCTCGTGGGCGAATCGGGCATCTCGGTGCCCGGCGGCGGAAAGGTCTGTTCGGGCGGGCGGGCCTGCTTGAGCGCCAGCACCAGATCCACCTGCTTCATCAGGCGCGTGGAACGCGCGGTATCGAAGAGTTCCTTGCGCTTGGGGTCCTTCTTTTCCAGGCAGCGCGGGCAGACGGGCGCGCCGCCGATGATCTCGAAGTCCTCGGCCTCGGCTTCCTCGGGCGGAATCAGTTTCCCGCAGCTTTCGCAGTAGAGGATCTTACCGGTCATGTGCGCCTGAATCGTTGAGCCCTCCTCGTCTGCTTTAGGACGCAGGGAGGGCGTGGTTTAGGAGCCGGAAAAAGGCCGGGGCCGCGCCGTCGCCCCGCCCGCGAGTCTCTCGCACAACCCCTGGATCGGCCAAGGGTTCGAATCTTTCGCAGGGCTCGGGCGCACGCGCGGACCGGCCTGTATAAGGAGGGATTCTAGCGCTATTTCGCGGGTTTGCAGCAACGGACCCCGGCGCGTTCGCGGTTGATCAGCGCGGGAATCTGCCGGGCGCGGCAGGAGATCGTCAGTTCCGGCGTGCGCACCGAGTCCGTCCAGTCGCCGCCGAAGATGATCTCGTCCTTCTCCTCTCCGTCGGTCCATTCGGAGACGTTGCCGGACATGTCGTAGATGCCCTGCTTGGTGCGGCAGAAGGTGAACGCGCCGCTCGCGAACGGGCGCTTTTGCGATTCGGGGTCGAAGCCCGTCGCGCAGATGCCGGAGACGTACGATTCGCCGTAGGGCCACTTCTGTTCCGCGTCGTTCATGCAGGCGCGCAGCCACTGCGCGGTGGAACAGAGGGTCTTGCCCGACTTTTTGCAGAGTTCGCGGGCCTCGAGGAGCGTGTTCACGCCCGCGTCGGGCACGCGCCCGGCCTGGTTGGGGTACTCGAAGCGGTCGATCAGGAACGCGGGAACGTCGGCGCGCCCCGCCAGCGGCAGCGAGACCTTGCCCGGCGGGATGCGGACCATGTTGCGGTCGGAAGCCACGGGGTCGATCGTGACGGACGGGTCGCTGTCGCGCGAGACCAGCAGCGTCGCCTCCTGCGGTTCGTAGCCCTGGCGCTTGAAGGTGAGGACGTAGAGTCCGGGGGGCATCTCGCGGTCCTTGATCGGGGTCCAGCCGATCGATTCGCCCTGCGTGGGATTGTCGGGGTTCTCGGGCAGCAGGTTCCCGTTGGCGTCGCCGATCACCTTCGCGAAGACTTCCGCCGTGCCGCCGGTGGTGTTGATCGCCACCGCGCGGATGCCCATGGCCTTTTTCTTGATCGCGTTGGCTTCCTTGTGCGAAGCGTCGCGGGAGAGCGCTTCGTCGGCGAAGGCCAGCGCCGCGGGGTAATTCGGCGGCGGCTTGAGGAAGTTCCGCGCCTTGAAGACGAAGCGTTCGACCTCCAGGCGCGTCTGAAGCCGGTCGACTTCCTGCAGGCTCTTCTGCACCGCCGCGTTCTCGGGTTCCTGGGCCTGGGCCAGGCGCAGGGAGTTCTCGCCTTCCTGCAGCACCTTGCGCGCCTTCGCGGCCTGGGCGTCGAAATCGGCCGCGCCCGCCAGCAGTTCGAGCTGCTCGGACGCTTCCTTCAGGCGCTTCGTCCCGCGCGCGATCTCGTCTTCGACGGCCTTCTGCTTCACGCGCTGCCGTTCGCGTTCTTCCTTCGCGTTCGTGTAAAAGTTCCAGCCCAGCGCCAGCGTCGAGACCGCGACCGCCACGATCAGCGCGGCGGTGACCTGCTTGTGCTTCTTCGCGCGGCGCATCCACAGGGCGAAAAAGCCCAGCGGCGCGGCGCTGATCGGTTCGCCCAGGTTGAAGCGGCGGATGTCCTCGGCCAGTTCCTTCCCGCTGTGGTAGCGGCGTTCCTTTTCCTTCTCGAGGCACTTGAGGCAGATCGTCTGGATGTCCAAATGGACGCGCGGGTTCAGCGTGCGCGGCGGGATCGGTTCTTCATCCAGAACCTTGCGCAGCACCGCCATCGTCGTCGGGCCGTCGAACGGCGGCTGCCCGGTCAGCATCTCGTACAGCACCGCGCCCAGCGAGTAGACGTCGCTTTGGCCGTCCACCTCGGACAACTTGCCTTCGGCCTGTTCGGGCGACATGTAGGACGGGGTGCCCATGGTCGTGCCGGATTGCGTGATATGCAGGTCTTCGTCCGTGCGCCGGGCGAGCCCGAAGTCCATGATGCGCGCGTTGCCGGTGGCATCGACGATGATGTTCGCGGGCTTCACGTCGCGGTGGATCACGCCCGCGCGCGCGGCATGGTCGAGCGCCTCCGCGCCCTGTTCGGTGATCTGCAGGGCCAGGCGCGGCGAGACGGAACCCTTTTCGAGCAACTGCTTGACGGTCTCGCCTTCGATGAAGTCCATCACGAAGTACGGCTTGCCCTGGTAGTCGCCGACCGAGTGGATCGTGACGATGTGCGCGTGCTGCAGCCGCGCGCTGGCCAGGGCCTCGCGCTGGAAGCGCTTCACGTCTTCATCGGTGGCGCCTTCGCCCGCGAGCAGCACCTTGATCGCCACGAGGCGGCGCAGCACGGGATCGCGCGCCTTGTAGACGATGCCCATGCCGCCGCGGTTGAGTTCTTCCAGAATGTCGTAGGGGCCGATCTTTTCGGGCATGCGCCGGCCGGTGCGTTCGCCGCTGCCGGTGCCGTCGTCGGGCTTGCGTTCCGCCCGCGGCATCTTGCCCGAACTCCCCTTCCCCGAGGTCCCGCGAATCGGACCCGGGCCCGCGCCCACCGGCTGCAGGCGCGGTTCAAAGCGGTGCCCGCAGCCCGGGCAGACCACCGGCCGGCCGCTGGCCTGCTGCACCCGAACATCGACCGCCACGGAGCGGCTGCATTTTGGGCACGAGACGTCCATATTCACGGGATATTAACAGACGCCCGGGGTGGGCGGCCACACGGTTTCGAGCCGATTGATCAATATTCGTCCACGTCGCGGCTCGGAATCCAGGCTTCCCCCGAATCCCCCACCCGCACGGCCAGCCAGTCGCCGCGCCGTTCGGTCACGACGAACTCGGAGCCTTCCGCCAACGGTTTGTCGAAGGCCGGCGCGTACGATTCGCCGTTGCCCTTCCGGCCGGTGGTCTCGCGGATGACCACGCCGTGCTCGGTCAGCGTCTCATCCCGGTAACCCAAGTAGGCGCTGGCCGTCAGCAGCACGCCGAGCAACACCAAAACAGGAATCGCGCGCCCCAGCACCGCGCGCCCCCGGCCGGGATTCGGGAAGGACAGCATTCGCCACACCGCCACGCCAAAGAGCAGCAGCCACCCGCCGGCCATCAGATTCAGGCGTTCGTCTTGCGAAAGGGCTTCGTGCCAGAAGAGGATGCGTGTCCACCACGCCTCGCGCGAAAGCCGCGGCGCGTCGGGCAACTGCCCCAGGGCCGCGCGCAGGTTGGCATCGACGAACGGATCGCGCGGCAGGGCGCGCTGCGCCAGGCGGTACGCGGCCAGCGCGCGCGCGGGCCGTCCGGCGCGCATGTACGCATTGCCGAGGTTGAAGCAGACCGCGCCGGACGCGCAGCCGCCGTTCAGGATGCTCTCGAAGACCGTCGCCGCCTGCATGAACTCTTCGGGCTTCTGCGCTTTGGCAAAGAGTTCCTGCCCGTGGCGGAAGGCCTCGAGCCGCTCGGCCTCGTTCCCGCGCGCGCCGGCCATGCCCGCGCCCGCGATCAGCAGACTCAAGCAAAGGGCCAGCCGCAGCGGCCAGACGGGAACGCGCGCGGTTCGGAACGCGGTCATGCCTTCACCTCGCGTTCCAGGCGCTCGGCCAGTTCCACGGCGCGCGCGCGCAACGCGGCCAGGTCGCCGCCGGACGCGCCTCCGTAGGCGGCGGACTCGAGTCCTTCCAGCAAGGATAAGAACTGCGCGCGCGCTTCATCGCCCGCGCCGCCGGCCTTCAGCGCTTCGGCGGCTTCGCGCGGCATCAGGCCGGCCTCGGGCAGATTGCGCAGGTCGGCCACGAATCCCAGCAGGGCCGCACGCAACGTTGCCGGACCTTCGTTCGCGCCGATGCGCCGGCGAGCTTCGCGCAGGGCCCTGGCCCTGCGCTGGAGCGCCGGATCGGCCGCCAGGCGACGGCGCCGCCCGACGAACAGGCTCAGCGCGACGTACCCCACGAGCAGCACCGCGGGGCTCGCGAAGTAGTACGCGGACAGGTCGCGCCGGTCGCCGAGGTCGCGCGGCTCGGTCATGTTGCGGAAGATGCCGCCCTCGACTTCCTTCAGCGCCGAAGACTCCTTACGGTCGGGCGCAGAGGCGTACACGTCCGCGCCGCCCACCTTCGCCGACTCGGTGACCGTCAATTCGATCGGCTTCGTGGACACGCGCTCGAAGGATTCCTTCTCCACGTCGAACCAGGAGAGCGTGATCGCGGGCAGATGAACGCCGGCACGCTTCGGGCGCAGCGCGTACTTGAACAGCTTCGCGCCGTCCACGACCTCGCCCACCGGACGCGCGTCGATGATCGCGAAATCGCGTTCCAGGCCTTCGGCGGCGGACAGATCGGGCGGGCCGATCAGCTTGAGCAGGTCCGCCTTGCCGCCGTTGCGAATCTCGAGCGTCAGCGTCAGCGGATCGCCGACGCGCAGGCTTTCGGGCTGGGCCTGCGCGCTCAGGTCCACGCGCCCGATGGCGCCGGTAAAGTCCGCAGGCGCGGGGCGCGCGAGCAGATCGATTACGTTCACATCGACGGCCGGCGCGACCGCGTAGATCTCGCGCGTGAGGAAAGAACGCTGGTCCCGCCCGGTGACGAACGAGCCCCGCAGCGTCATCGGCCCGAACGCGAACGGCCCCGGCCTCGGCGCGGTGAACTCGAAGGGGATTTCGTAGACCCAGTAATTCACGTCGGCGCCGCCGGCGTCCTTGCGGATTTCGCGGCGGGCTTCGGGCCGGAAGACCGCCTCCTGCCGGTGTTCGAAAAAGCTGAACGGATCGTTGTTGGAGAGCCTTAGGTTCGAGATACAGAAGCCGCGCCCGTCGCGGACCAGCAGCGGCGAGAGCAGCTTGTTCAAATCGAATTCAGCCTTCAGTTCGTCCGGGGGCTGGCGCACCCACGGAATCGACCAACTCGACGGGCGCAGCAGCGAGACCGGGTTCCGGTCGCTTTGCGGCAGCGGCTTGAGCAGGATGCGCGCCACGACCTTGAACGGCGCGCCCGCGTAAATGTGTTTCGGCTCGACCGCGATCTCCAGCCGCACAACGTCCTGCTTGTCGGGCGGCAGCACCTCCAGCGCCAGCGCCTGCCCACGCACGGCCGTCCCCTTCACCGTCACGACGGGCTCGGGCACTTCCAGCTTGCCTGCGCGCAGCGGCGTAAGCCGGTACTGGAAGACGTGCCCGAAGACGCGGTTCTCGGACCAGCGCCCGTTGATGCTGCTGATGGACGTGCTGTTAAGCGAGCGGTCGCCGAGCGTATCGACCTTGAAATCCTTCGAGAGCGCGGACAGGTCCGGCGCGGGTGCCTGCTCCAGGTTGTGCACGGTCACCTGGTACACGACGCTCTCGCCGATGTAGAGCTGCGTCGTCTCGAGTTCCGCTTCGACGCGCACGCGGTCTTCGGCCGCGGCAAGGCTCGCAACCGCACCGAGCAGAAGCGCGCAGACGCGCAGAAGGTTCGGCGTCCGGAGATGCATCGCCGGTTGGTTCCTCACCAGTCCTTGTCCACGGGCTCCTGGCCGCCCATGAGCGCCTTCAATTCTTCGAGCTTCTTGCGGCGGTCCCGCTCGCGTTCCTGAACCTTGCGCAGCAGCGCCTCGGCCTGCTGCGGCGAAAGCTCCCGCGGCTTGGGCGGCTCCTTGCCGTCCTGCCCGTCCTTCGAGTCGCTCTTCTGTTCGCCGCTCTTCTTATCCTGTCCGTCCTTCGACGGATCCTGCGATTTCTCTTCGCTCTTCTTATCTTCGTCCTTCTTATCCTGCTTGTCCTGATCCTTTTTCTGCGGGTCCTGTTGGTCTTGGTTCTGGTCCTTATTCCGATCTTTGTTTTGGTCCTGCTTATCCTTGTTTTCGTCCTGAGGCTGCGCCTTGGCAATCTCTTCGAGAATCTTGCGCGCTTCCTCCGCCTCCGGATATGCCGCGATGCGATCTTCCTTCCTCAGCGCGCGCAGCGAAGCTTCCTCGTGTACGACGGCCTTCGGGGCGAGTTCGACGGCCTTTTTCAGGCCCGCCTTCACCTTCTCCGGATCGGGCGGCTGCGGCTGACCCGGCTGCGGAGCCGCTTGCGGCTGCGCGGGGGCCTGCGCCAGTTCCTCAAGTTCGATGCGCGCGCGTTCTCCCATGACCTGCGTGCGGCGGCTTACGCGTTCCTGCAAGCGGGCAAGTTCCTCGGTCTCCTTCTTCAGGACCTTGTCGGCCAGCGGCGCGAGCGGCGCGGCGGGCGCCGCGCCCGGGTCCGGCGCCAGGTCCTTCACGATCTTCGTCTGGTTCTGCAGGTTGTATTCGAGGAGCTTGCGAAAGGGCGCGGCCGATTCCCAAATCTTGCCGAGCAGTTCCCAGGCGCCGCGCTGGTCCTCGGCGGCCTGGCCCGCCACCCGCGCCTCCAGCTTTTCGGAGGCCTTCGCCATCGCGCGCCCCGACTGTTCGGCCCAGTCCTTCAACTGCGTGACGGCTTGTTCGGCCTGCGGATCGGGCTTGGGCGGTGGCGCGCCCGGCTGTTGCGGCGGCGTGGCGCTCTGCTCGATTTTTTCCTTCAGCGCCGGGATTTCCAGCATCAGTTCGTCCTGCCCGCGCTTGAGTTCGGCGAAGGCATCGACGGGCGCCTGCAGCGCCGCGCCCAACTGCTCGCTCGCCGACTTGAGCCCGTCCTGCGTGGCCATCAGGTATTCCAGGAAGGCGAGCAGGTCCATTTCCTTGCGGCGCTTCTCCCGGTCCTTTTTGCGCCAGAGTTCGGTGTAGTACTTCACCCACTCGCGCAGGAGTTCCAGGTTGCGGCGCGCGCCCTCGTGGTTCGCGTCGAGATCCAGGCATTCGCGGTAACGCGTCACCGCGCGGGCCATCGCGTCCAGCACCGGGGCGCGCTTCTCGACCGGTAGGTCCTCGGGTTTTTCGCCCGCCAGCGCGCGTGCCTCGTCGGCCTCCAGGCAACCCATGTTGAAGCGCGCCGCGGTGGCGATGCGCTTGTCGCGCGCGCGCCCGGCCTCTTCGTAGCGCTCCAGCGCCTTGGCCCGTTCACCTTTCTTCTGCAGCGCCGCGCCGAGGTCGAAGGCCACGGTCGCGCGCTCGTGTTCCAGCGTGCGCGTCTCCGCGGCCGCGAACTTCTCGCCCGCGCCGGCGTACTCCTTCTTCTGATAAAGCTCCATGCCTTCCGCCACGAGGTCCGGCGCGTCCTTGCCGGGCTCCGTATCCTTCGCCGCGGGCGGTTCCGAGGCGGGTGCGTTCGCTTCCGAAGTCTTGGGTTCGGGCGCGGGCTCTTCGGCGCGCAACGCCGCCGGCGACAGCGCAAGGAGCAGCAGCGCCGCAACCACAGCCTTTGCGGGCACGGACCGCTTCGGCTTTTCCGAGGCAACGGCCGTCCGCGGCGGATACGGCAGAATGGCCAGGTCGAGCATTAAGAGGAGCAGCGCGATGGCAAGGAAGATCTGGAAGCGTTCCTGCAGGCGCTTGCGCTTCACTTCCGAGCCGCTCTCCCCGCGCAGTTTCGCCAGGTGGTCGGCGTAAATCTGTCCCAGGTCGTAGGCCTTGGTGCCCGCGGGAACGAACGCGCCGTTGGTGCGCTGCGCGATCTTCTCCAGGTTGTCCGTATGGAGCTTCGACCAGACCTGCTGGCCGTCCTTGCTGAGCCATACCTGGCCGCCGGCCTTGACCGGCACTCGCGCGCCCTGCGCGGCATCGCCCAGACCCACGGCGAAAACGGCGACCTTGCGTTCGGCCGCGGCGTCGGCGGCATCGAGCAGGAACGAGTCGTGGTCCTCGCCGTCGGTGATGAGCAGCAGCGCCTGGTCGCGGTCGCCTTCCTTGGGCAGGACTTCCAGCGCCTTGCGGATCGCGTCGCCGATGGCCGTGCCTCCGCGCGGCGCGCTGCCGGTGTCGGTCTCGTCCAGGGCGAGCCTGAAAAACCCGTAGTCGCCGGTGAGCGGGCATTTGACCACGGGGCGTCCGGCGAAGGCGATCAGCCCGACGCGTTCGCCGTTCAGCCGCGTGAGCAGCACCTTGATGTCGTCCTTGGCGCGCTGAAGCCGGCTGGGCGGGACGTCGGACGCGAGCATCGATTTCGAGACGTCGAGGAGGACATACAGGTCGCAGCCGCGCTGCCGGACTTCGAGCATGTATTCGCCCCAGCGCGGCCGGGCCAGCGCGAGCACGGCGAAGACCAGCGCGGCGGCCACGAGCAGCGTCTTGAGCCAGAAGCGTTCGGCGTTCGCGCCGGGAAGGATGCGCGCATGCATCTGCGCCGCCACGTAGGCTTCGGCCGCGCGCTTTTTGCGGGCGCGCGCGTACACCATCAGGCCCACCCACAGCGGGGCCAGCCAGAGCAGGTAAAGCGCGTGCGGGTACAGCCAGTCCATCCCGTCGTCTCCTAC
Organism: Planctomycetota bacterium; assembly: GCA_026184295.1. Lineage (GTDB taxonomy): Bacteria > Planctomycetota > SZUA-567 > H5-PLA8 > H5-PLA8 > JACQFI01. Next base: position 36,457 of record JAHCJK010000017.1, on the reverse strand, counting down.
GGCAGCGTGCGGAAGCGCGTGGACGCGAGCAACCCCTGAAGCAGCAGGAGCAGCACGCCCAGCGCCAGCGGCCACGCGTACAGTTCGTGGTATTCCATGTAGACGGCCTTCTCGGTGATGGAGCGCTCCAGCCGGTCGATCTCGGCGTAGACGCCTTTCAGCGCTTCGGTGTTGTCGGCGTGGAAGTACCGGCCCCCCGTGGCCTCGGCCGCGTCCTTGAGCAGCGTGTCGTCGAATTCGACGCGCGCCTTTTCGAGTTCGTAGCCGCCGAAGCCGTCGGGGACCTTGAACGGCGCGAGGCCGTTCCGCCCGATGCCGATGGTGTAAATCTTCACGCCCTTCTGCCGCGCCAGCGCGACGGCGTCCTTCGGCGCGATCACGCCCGCGTTGCTCACGCCGTCGGTAAGCAGCAGCACCATCTTGCTCTTGGCCTGCACCTGCTCCAGCCGTTCGATGGAAAGCGCGATCGCGTCGCCGATGGCGGTGAGCGATTCTTCCTTCCAGAGTTCCTGGTTCAGGACGTTGCCGTGGCGGTCGGTGACGGGCTTGGGCGTCTCCAGCGAGGAAACGACGTCGAGCAGCGCGCCGTGGTCGAGCGTCAGGGGGCAGCGGCTGTCGGCGTAGCCGCCGAAGGCGACCAGCCCGATGGCGTCGTTGGGCCGTCCGGGCAGGTTCGCGCGGTCGCCGGAGACGAATTCCGCAAAGACATGCTTCACCGCCTCCATGCGCGTCACGGCCTCGTCGCGCAGCGCGAAGTCCATCGCGTCCATCGATCCGGAGATGTCCAGCGCGGCCTCGATGGCCACGCCCTCGGTGCGCACCAGGGTCTCGCTGACGCCGCGCTGCGGGCGCGCGAGCGCCACCGAAAGGCAGAGCAGCCCGAGGAACTGAAGCCACGGAAGCAGCCGCTTGAGGCGCTGCATGAAGGTGACCGGCAGGCCGCGCAGGCCTTCCACGCTCGAAAAGATCGCCGCCGGCCGGTGTTTCTTTCGCTGCTGCCACCACACGCCCAGCGCGAGCAGCGGCGCGAGCAGCAGGCCGAGGGGGAATTCGAACGTGGGCAGGGCGTGGAACATTTAGCGCTTGCCTCCGCCCGCGGCCGCAAGCGCAGGTTCCGGCGCCCGCACCAGGCCGTGCCCGGCGCTGACCGAGACCAGCGTGAGCGCGCGCTGGTAGGCCTCTTCCATGTCCTTCCCGTCGGGGTGCCGGGCCGCGTACTTCACCAGGTCGCTGGCTTCGAGAAAATGCCCCAACTGCCGCGAAAGTTCCGGATCGAAGCGCGCGTCGCCGCGCATCGCCCGCAGGAACTCCTCGGTGGTCTGTTCGGGCGCGCGGATGCCGGTCTTGCGTTCCACGTACAGGCGCACGATCCCGGTCAGGCGCACGTAGTATTCGACGAAGAGGCCCTGTTCGGGCAACCGGTCGCGCATAAGCGTGTCCAGCGCGGTCCGGGCGAGTTCCTCCGGCGTGCGCTCGGGCTCGGGCGGCGCGGACTTCTTCTTCCGGCGAAGGTAGGCCACCGCGGCCGCGGCCATCGCGAGGACGCCGCCGCCCAGCGCGGCCCAGACCCACGCGGGCCAGGGGCGCGGCGCGAGCGTGCGCGGTTCTTCCATCGGCGCGAGCGCGCCGAGGTCGGGCTTGGCCGAACCCAGCAGCGAGGTGACCTCGATCTCGATGGGATCGACTTCCAGGCTCAGCGGTTTGTCCTTCGCTTCGCTCTGCGCGCGGCGATCCACGAACGTGACGCCCATCGCGCGGATGATGTGCTTGCCGGAGCGCACCGGTTCGAGTTTGTAGATCCAGCCGCGCACCGTCTTGCCGTTTTCCATGCGCGGGTCGAGCGGGCGGTAATCGCGGATTTGGAACTCGCCCACCGCCTGCCCGAAGGCCGGCGGCGTGATCTCGACTTCCGGTTCGGCCGTGGCGGAGAGCGTCAGTTCGATCAGGTCCGAAAGGCGCGGCGCCTTGGGCGAGACGGTCACGGTCAGGTGCAGCGGGCCCTTATCGGCCTGCTTGACCAGCGCCTCGGGCTTGGGCGCGGTCTCCGGCGGCGGCGCGTCGGCTTCGTCCAGGCCGCAGCCGCACAGCAGCGCGAACAGGAAGGTGGCAGCCGTCCATGCGCGCGCGCGGATCATCGGAAGCGCCGCTCCCGCATCTTGAAGAACGCCATCAGGCTCTGCCCGTACGGCCGGTCGGTGCGGATGTCCAGGCGGTCGATGCCCGAGCGCCGCAGCAGTCCGGTCAGGCGTTCCTGCCGGCCGGCGGCCTGCTTTGCGAAGAGCGCGCGGACCTGTTCGTGGCGTGTGTCGAGTTCCAGGATTTCGCCGGTCTCGGCGTCTTCAAGCGTCACGAAGCCGACGTCGGGCATCTCGTATTCGCGCGGATCGCCGATGCTGACGGCCACGACGTCGTGCCGCTGGTTGGCCACGGCCAGCGCGCGCGAACAGTCCTCGCCCAAAAAGTCGCTGAGCACGAAGACGACCGCGCGCCGCCGCTGGACGCGCGCGAGGTATTCCAGCGCCGCTCCGATGTCGGTGGGTTCGCGCACCGGATCCGTCGCGAGCATCTCGCGGATGAGCCGCAGCACGTGCGAGCGCCCTTTGCGCGGCGGGACGAAGCGGCGCACGCCGTTCGCAAAGAGCACCAGGCCGACTTTGTCGTTGTTCTTCAGCGCGCTGAACATCAGCACCGCGGCCACCTGCGCGGCCGTCTCGATCTTGCTCAGCCGGCGCGACCCGAACATGCCCGAGGCCGAGATGTCCACGGCCATCATCACGGTCAGTTCGCGTTCTTCGCAGTAGCGCTTGATGTAGGGATGGCCCATGCGCGCGGTGACGTTCCAGTCGATCGCGCGGATCTCGTCGCCCGGCACATACTCGCGCACCTCGTCGAAGACCATCCCGCGGCCCTTGAAGGCCGACTGGTATTCGCCCGCGAGCAGGTCGTTGACCTGGCGGTTGGCCACGATCTGGATCCGCCGGACTTCCTTCAGGATCGCCGCGATATCGGTCTGCGCCATGCTGTGCCCGTGGATTCCCGTTACTGGACGCGCGCGGCCCCTCGCCCCTTCACGGGAAGCGCGGCCGCCAAGAGCTTAGGCGCGGAGATTGTAGCGCGGATGCGCAAAAAAGCCCGCGGAAGGAAACGCCTACCGACCGGCCCCAGGCTCGCGCTTGTAGACCCACCACGGCCAGCCGGACAGGTCGGCGTAGCCGAATTTTCCGAAGAACCGGTATGCGTTGCCGCGCAGATCCCGAATCTCGTCCGGCGGCGCGGCGGGGTCGTCGAGCTGATGCAGGAGAAACCAGTCGACGCCGGCCGGCGTCAGCGCGTCCTGCGGGACGTACGTGAAGTGTTTCGCCACCGGCTGTCGACGCGCGTAGTAGGCCACCAGGTTCGCGTTGCGCGCGTCGAAGTCGCTCGCAAGCCGAATCTCGGGCCCGGGGCTTTGCGCGTAGATCGCCGTCATGGCTCCGTCGTACCCGCCGCGCCCGTGCGCCACGGTCTGCGCGGTCCGGTATCCGTTGACGACCAGAAAAAGGAGGCACAGCGCGCCCGCCGCCGCGCGCGGAAGGCGTCCGACCGCCCAAGCGCTGGCCAGGAGGCGCGCCCACAGGAGCAACGCGAAGAGCATGCTCACCAGAAAGTACCGAGGCGTCAGATAGGGCGGAGGTTTGAGCACGTAGAAGAAGACCGGCGCGAGCACGATCACGGTCGCATAGAGCACCGCCGCGCCGCGATCTTCCCGAACCATCCTCGCGAGACCTGCGACGAGCAACGCCAAGGCCAGGCTCGCCGCGAGATGCAGGCCCGCGCCCTCCCCCGGCCCGCCGACTGCCAGCGCGCTCGCGCCCTCCACGACGGCCCATGCGCCTGCCGGATCGCCTCCGGCGATCTCCAGGTGCCGCGCCCAACCTATATAAAGGAGCGCGAAGAAGAGCAGCGGCAACCCGTGCGCTCCCGCCAGACCGGCCAAGGTCACGCGGCTTGCGTCCTTCGCGACAAAAACTCGATAGAGCGACCAGGCGAGAAATCCCAGGTAGGCGTAGAGAAACGTCAGGTGCGCGAGCACGCCCAGCACGCAGGCGGCTGCAAACACCGCGGCGTACCCTGCGCGGCCGGAATGGAAGAAGCCCTCCAGCGCCCAGTACGCCAGCAGGCAGAAGCCCATCAGCAGGCCGTAGCCCCGCGCTTCGGACGCGTAATGCACGGCAAAGTACGCCCCACCGGTCAGCAGCATGGCGAAGAAGGCTTCGGCTCGGCTGCGGCGCGCGCCGAGCCCTCCCGCCATCGCCACGGCCAGTCCGCCGCCCAGAATCGCGGGCACGCGGTAAAGGAATCCGTCCGCGCCGTCGCCGACGAGGTACATCCAAAGCGTGTTCAGCAGGTGGTTGTTGTCGCTGTGGTTCGAAAGGAGCGCGCCGGCGGAAGGGGCCTGGAGCGCCGCGGCCAGCGACCAGATCTCGTCGCACCAGAAATCCCGGCGGGCCGCAAGCGCCCGCAGCGCGAACGCCGCGAGCAGGAGAACCACCATCCCGAGGTAGAGGGAGCGGCCGGCGGAGGTCTTCTCGGCCGCGTCGTTCGGCATCAGGGGACCGCCACCGAGTCCAGGATGCGCTTCACGACCATCTCGGGGGTCTTCTCTTCGGCCTCGGCCTCGTACGAAAGCAGCACGCGATGGCGCAGCACGTCGTACGCAATATCCTTTACGTCCTGCGGCGTGACGAAGCCGCGCGCGTTAAGAAACGCATTGGCCTGCGCCGCGAGACACAGGAAGATGCTCGCGCGGGGCGAGGCCCCGAATTCGATCAGGTTTTTCAGGTCGCCCAGGTTGTACTTGGCGGGTTCGCGCGTGGCGGTGACGAGTTCGAGGACATAGTCCTTGACCTTGTCGTCCATGTAGATGCGCCGCACCAGCGCCTGCATCGTACGAATCTGTTCGGGCGTGACGACAGGCTTGATCGGGCGCGCGGTTTCGCTCATCGAAAGGTCCATCACCTTGCGCTCTTCGGCCTTCTTCGGATAACCGACGACGACCTTGAGCATGAAGCGGTCCACCTGCGCTTCCGGCAGCGGATAGGTGCCTTCCTGTTCGATCGGGTTCTGCGTCGCGAGCACCAGGAACGGGTCTTCGAGCGGGAAGGTCTGCTCGCCGATGGTTACCTGGCGTTCCTGCATCGCTTCGAGCAGCGCGGACTGCACCTTCGACGGCGCGCGGTTGATCTCGTCGGCGAGAATCAGGTTGGCGAAGATCGGACCCTTTTTGGTGGTGAAGTTGCCATCGCGCGGGTTGTAGATCAGCGTGCCGATCAGGTCCGCGGGCAGCAGGTCGGGCGTGAACTGGATGCGCTTGAACGAGGCCTGCACCGCACCGGCCAGCGCCTTGATCGCCGTCGTTTTGGCCAGCCCGGGAACGCCTTCCAGCAGCACGTGCCCACCGGTCAGCACCGCGATCAGCAGCCGCGAGAGCAGTTCGTCCTGGCCGACGAGCACCTTGCGGACTTCCAGCTTCACCTGTTCGACGATGTCCGAACACTTGACCACTTCTTCTTTGATCTGCTGCACGTCGACGCTCATTACGGACCCCTGAAGCTGGAGTTTTGAAGAATTCCCATGGTATCCCGTCAGGCCATGGACGCTAGCGCGGGCGCGGCCTTCACTCCGGGGCGCCGCGAAATGCTCCGCCAGATTCGGTTGGCATTGGCTGCGAATCGCCCTATTCTTGCGCCGTCCATTCGAACCACGGGAGGAAGACCATGCTCCGCCGCTCGATTCTAGTTCTGACCCTGGCCATCGCCGCCTGCGTGCCGCTCCGCGCGCCTGCCGCCTCGGAACCGCTTACGCTCACTTCGGCCGAGCAGGAAAACAAGATGGGCGAGGACACCTACCGCGAGATTCTGCAGAAAGAAAAGGTTTGCAAGAACAAGGAGATCGTCGCCTTCGTCGAACGCGTGGCCGGGCGCATCATCGCCGCGGCGCCGGACAAGGGCTTCAAGTACGAGATCGCGGTGCTCGAATCGCCGACGATCAACGCCTTCTGCCTGCCGGGCGGCAAGATCGCCGTCTACACCGGCATCCTGCCCTACTGCCAGAACGAGGCCGGCCTGGCCACGGTGCTCGGCCACGAAGTCGCCCACGCGATCCTGCGCCACGGCGGGCAGCGCATGACCCAGGCGGCCGTCGTCGATTTCATCGGCTCGAGCATGAACGAACTCCTGAAGGCCCGCGGCGTCAGCACGCTCACCTCCACCGTGGCGATGGGCGCCTACGACGCCTCCACGCAGCTTGGCATCCTGCTCCCGTATAGCCGCAAGCACGAGAACGAAGCCGACGCCGAAGGCCTCTTTTACATGGCCAAGGCCGGATACGACCCCGCCGAGGCGCCCAATTTCTGGAAGCGCTTCGCCTCCAAAGGCAAGAGCGGCACGCCGGCCTTTTTGAGCACGCATCCGTCGGACGAAGAGCGCATCACGCGTCTGGAAAAGGCGCAGCCCGAAGCGCAGAAGCTCTACGCGGGTTCCGTGCGCATGGGCGCGGGCGCGAAGCTGCCCGCCGGCATCCAGGCCGTGGACCTCTCCACGCAGTCCTCCGCGACGACGGCTTCCACCGTTGCGCCGAATCCCGCCGCGCCCGCGCCTGCTCCGGCCGCGACCAAGGCCGAATCGTTCAGCCTCTCCTCGCTGGCCGAGGCCGAAATCCGCAAGGGCCTGCAGGAAGCGCTTTCCACCGGCATGAAGAACGCCATCGCGAAGCTCGGCAAGGCCGACGGCTACTTCAAGGACGAAGCCGTCAAAGTGCTGATGCCTGAGAAGCTGAAGGACCTGGAAAAGATGGTGCGCATGGTCGGCAAGGGCAAGCAGGCCGACGAATTCATCGAAAACATGAACCGCGCCGCCGAAAAAGCCGCGCCCGCCACCGCCGATATCCTCGCCACCGCCATCGCCAGCCTGACGGTCACCGACGCGCGCGGCATCGCCAAGGGCAAGAAGGACGAAGCGACCCAGTACTTCATCAAGACCTGCGACGCCTCGCTGCAGGAAAAACTGCTCCCGCTGGTCAGCAAGGCCACCAGCGACGCGGGCGCGACCAAGTCCTACAAGGATTTGATCAAGAAGGCGGGCTTCGCCGGCCGCGCGCTCGTGGGCGACTTCGACCTCGACGCGTACATCACGCGCAAGGCCGTGGACGGCCTGTACCTGAAAATGAGCGAGGAAGAACAGAAGATTCGCGCCAACCCCGCGGGGCAGGCCAGCGACATCCTGCGCAAGGTCTTCGGCGCGAAGAAGGACTAGCGCTTCACGAAAGCCGCCCGACGGCCAGTTCGGCGGCGCGCAGCAGCGAACCGTCCACGATCATTTCGCGCACGGCGGCGATGTCGGCCGAGACGACGCGATCGCGCCGCAGCGGCGGGACCTTGCGGCGCAGCGTCTCGAGCACCGGGCGGAGCCCCGCGCCGGTGGGCAGTTTGCGCAGGTCCACGGCCTGCGCGGCGCAGAGCAGTTCGATGGACAGGATCGTGCGGAGGTTTTCCAGCACCATCCGCGCGCGCCGCGCCGCCGTCATCCCCATGCTCACGTGGTCTTCCTGATTGCCGCTGACCGGAATCGAATCGGCGCTCGACGGCCCGCAAAGCGTTTTGTTTTCGCTCACCAGCGCCGCCGACGTGTACTGCGCGATCATGTAGCCGCTGTTCAAGCCTTCTTCAGGCGCGAGAAACGCGTGCAGGTCGGTCAGGTTGGGATTCATGATCCAGTCCACGCGGCGTTCGCTGATGCTGCCGAGTTCGTGCAGCGCGAGCGCCAGATAGTCCATGCGGATCGCAATCGGCTGCCCGTGAAAGTTCCCGCCGCTCAGCACCCGCCCATCGCCGAGCACCAGCGGGTTGTCGGTCGCGGCGTTCAATTCGATCGCGAGCATATCCTCAACGTGGTGGACCGCGTCGCGCGCCGCGCCGTGCACCTGCGGCATGCAGCGCAGGCTGTACGGATCCTGCACCCGCGCGCAGTGCGCGTGCGAATGGACGATCTTGCTCCCGCGCAGGAGCGTGCGGATGTTCTTCGCGGAAGCCTTCGCGCCCGGGTACGGCCGCAGGTCGTGGATCGCGGGATCGCTGGGCGTACGGCTGGAAAGCGTCGCGTCGATGGACATCGCACCGGCGATGTCGGCGAGTTTCGCGCAGGCCCAGGCGTCTTCCACGGCCAGGCTCGCGACCGCGCACATCGCCTGCGTGCCGTTCAGGAGCGCCAGGCCTTCCTTGGCTTCGAGCCGCAGCGGCGCGATGCGCGCGGCCTTGAGCGCGCGCCTGCCCGGCATGCGCCGCCCGCGGTAGACGGCCTCCCCTTCTCCGATGGCCACCAGAGCCAGATGCGCGAGCGGCGCGAGATCGCCGGAGGCGCCCAGGCTGCCGATCTGCGGAACGACCGGGTGCACGCCCTTGTTGAGCATCTCCAGGAGGGTCTCGGCGAGTGCCGGGCGCACGCCGCTCGCGCCCACCGCCAGCGCCTGCGCGCGCAGCAGCAGCATCGCGCGCACGGTCTCTTCGTCGAAAGGTTCGCCCACGCCCGCGGCGTGCGAGCGGATCAGATTGATCTGGAGTTCGCGCCGGTGCGCAGGTTCGATGTGGACGTTGGCGAACTTGCCGAAGCCCGTCGTCACGCCGTACACAACATCGCCCGCGCGCAGGTATTCGTCCACGGTCTTGCGGGAGGCTTCCATCCGTGAACGCGCGGCGGGTGCCAGCCGCGCCGGCACGCCGTAGCGCGCGGCCTCGACGACCTGCCGCCACGTCAGCGTGCGCCCGTCCACCGACACGAGACTCGAAACGCGCTTCATGCAGCTCCGCCCCCGGAGATGCCCTAGTCTTCGTGAAGACCCTCCGCAATGCAAGAGCACCGGGCCCGCGCGAGGTGCGGAATCAGGAACGGTCGGTATCCCGGCCCGCATGGATCGCCAAGCGCCTGTCCAGCTGAGCCGCCCGGCCCGTTACCTATATAAAGGAGAGTGGCCTTCTCGACTTGAAACTGCGCAGGGGAGCGCGTATTGGTAGTAGTCCTTTCGGAAACGACGTACCCCGAAAGCCTGCCGTGATTTGTGGTGGCTGTAGCTCAACTGGTTAGAGCACCAGACTGTGGATCTGGATGTTGGCGGTTCGAGTCCGCTCAGCCACCCCATCTCCTGAAATCGCCATTTCCGCGACACAATCAAACGGCCATCTCCATGTCAGGCTTAGCTTTAAACCATCCGCTTCACGGTTCGCGCTGGGACGGTTCGGGCATACCCGCATTACTTAAGCTGGCTTGGAAATGGTGTAACAAGGGGCGTGCGCGCGAAGCTTTCGGCGCAGGCCTGGAATTTTGCCCGGTAGCGCTCATAGAGGGTGGCACTGACAAAGCAGGTGACACGATAGAAGCGCGGTTTGTTGTCGAAGATGTACTGCAACGCATGAACCCGCACCTTCGGCTTGCCTTCCTGTACCTCCACATCGCACTCGTACTCCAGCCGTTCGACGTGGCAACCGTCGATCCAGGTGTCCTCGTCAGATAGCCACTGCAATGTCGGATCCTGCCGAGAGAGCCGGCGTTTATGCTCTTCCAGGTAAGATTGCAGACGCCCGGGCGCAATCTCCATCGCGACGAGGATCAGCGGCGACATCCCGCGTTCCTGCGGCCCTTTGATCGCTACCGACGCGTCTCCGAAATGATCATCCACCGTCCAGTTAATGGGCGGGCTGATGCGGAAATTCACGTCGTTGTTGAGGTAGGCTTGCCCCAGTGCCACCGGTCCGTTATCCACCTGGACCGAAACCGAATCAAGGATGAAGATGAAGAGACCCAACACGACCACGGCGGTGGTTGATGCGATGACCAGCAGCCAGCCAAGCCTCTTGCTGACCGGATCGGGTTTGCTCAACCGATCCCACGCGCGCTCCCGATTGGGACTGCCCCCGTTCAACTTCGCCGTTGGATGCGCCTCCGGAACCTGCGAGGCTGTTGAGGCGTGCTTGGAGCTCATGCCTTGCCCGAATCGGTCCCGGGCGCGGGCTTCGGCGCTTCAGGTTTGGGGAAGACGCCCTGCTTCGGCGCGAGCCGTTCCTTCTTTTTCGAAAAAACATTGGCCGTCTGCGCCTTTTTCATCGAACGCCCATAGAAAACCGCAACCAGCACGATCAGAGCGAAAATCGAGAGCAGCGCTTCCAGGATCGAGAAACTGACCGGTGCGCTGGGGCCACCAGAGCCGTGGCGCAATTCGGACCAGGGCTCGACGTGTTGAACGAACATGAGCGGACAAATCGTGAGTTTCTCCCCGGGCTCGCGGTTGAGGTAGCCGTGCCGTTTTAGGAAGACGCCGGAAAGGCGAACGCCGTGTCCGATCGCGAGATTTTCGGGCAGCGCCTCCAATGAAATGAAGGTAGTGATGTTTCCTTCAGCGTTGGAAACCTGCCCTTCCCATGCCTGGGTCACGCCCGAAGCATTGTTCTCAATGCCGACTTTGCGCAGAAACCGGAGTACCCCCGCCAGTTGCACCACCATGCCGCGGTATTTGGACGGTTCCTTCATCAACATTTTAAAGGTGACGTCGGGTGTCACTGCATCTTCGATTTGCTTTGGAGTGGCCGCTTTTAGCGTCGCAAGAATATCGCCCATTGCTTCGAGCGGGATGTTGACGAGTTCCTCCTGCTCTTCCGCCGACTCGTATCCATCCTGAACGTTCGCGAAGTACTTGGACGCCACGGGAAGCCGGACGGACGGCGCCTCACCCTTGGCCGCATCCTCGGCCGCGCCTGCCATCGTCGAAAGCAGGAGAAGGAAAACAAGCGGAGCCATTCGACTCATGGATGTTCTCTGTCAGGCGCTATTAGAGCATGCGCGGTGTCGCGGAGCCCGTCTGAAGGTCCAAGTGTCGCACCGGTCAACTGCCGTTGTCCGTCGGTTCACCGCGCAGCGGCACCAAGCCCACCTTTTCGATTTTCAGTTTCGAACACTCGTTGAAGACCGCCATCACGTCTTCCCATGGCACGGCGCGTTCATACGAGACGCGGACGGTGAAGCTCTTTCCGTTCGAGACCGTCGTGGTCATGGTGGATGAAAGCTGCGCAAGGGAGACCTGCTGCTTCATCACTTCGTACATCGGCTGGTTGCCCGACCGCAGGACATGAACCGAAAGCGTCTCGGTCTTGTCGAGCATCGCCTGGGAACGCGACGGGACGGTGCCGCCGGGCGGTAGTTTGTGCGGCAGAATCACTTCCTCGGTCTTGAACTTGAAGCTAAGGACGAAGAATTCGGTGATGAGCATGAAGCAGTCGACCATGAAATACACCCACGGCCGGTCGCCATGCCCTCCTTCGCCCTCATCGTGCCCGCCACCGCTCCCGATCCTTTTGCGAGCCATTTCATTCTTCCTTCCTGTCCTTGTTGTCGGCGGCGTAATGCACGTTCACAAGTCCGGCCTTCGCGCATGTCATCACCACACGTTCCACCTGGTACATGGGGGCGTCACGCGGAATGCGGAGTTTGACCGGAAAGGACACCTCCCCGCTCTCGCCTACCTTGCTGAGGCCCTTGGCCACGCGCCGATCCACCTGTTCTTTCAAATAGCCAACGAGGGAAGCGTTGTTGCCGCCCGACACCAGGTCGTATTGATGATTTTCGACGACGGCGAAATACCCGGCTTCGGGGTTCTTTCCGTCTTTCGCTTTCATCTGCACGACAATGCGGCCATCGGTGGAGATTCCGAGTTTCTTCTCGGTCTGCGCCTGGTCGGCGCGCGGAAGCCGCATCTTCACACCCGTGGCGCTCTTCGTCATGTCCCCGGTAATCACCAGGAAGAGCAGCAGCAGGCTTACGATGTCGATATACGGCACCATATCGACTTCGACTTTGGTCTCTTCGGGAAGTTTCGCTGGCATGGGTCGTCTCCTCGAGCGGATGGGGCCCGCGCATGCGGGCCCCATTCGGCGGCAATTACTGCGTCTGGCCTTCGCCCGTGATCGCGCGGATCATCTCGCCCACGTCGTTGGATATCTCGTGAATCGTGTGCGTAAGCTTGGACTTGAGGAAGAAGCCGAGAATCAGAAGCGGAATTGCGACCATCAGGCCCGTGAATGTGCAGACGAGAGCGATGGAAATGCCGCGCGCCATGTCGGAGGCCGTCACCGCGTCGGCCTTGACCGCGATAACCGCGAACGTCTTGATCATGCCCAGCGTCGTGCCGGTAAGCCCCAGCATCGGCGCGATGGCTGCGATCAAGCCCAGCGTGCCGATCTTGTGGATGTACTTGCCGGATTCCAGTTCGCCGGCGTCGGCCATCGCGCCTTCCATCGCTTCTTTTCCGAGCTGCGACTGCGAGAGCGCAGCCGCGGCCACGTTTCCGAGAAACGTGTTGTCCGACTGCGCCAGCTCAAGCGCCTCGTCAATATTGCCTTCCTGGCACAGCGTGATCAGTTCGCTGGATGTCTGTGGCGGGCGCAGCAGGTGCGGTCGCACGCTCACCAGGGCCTGCAGGCCCAGCGCCACGCCGGCGATCGAGACGATCAGCAGGACGTATTCCATGAAGCCCGAGTCCTTGGCCATGTCCAAGAAACCCGCGCCCGCCACGTCATCGGCGGCGCTCACGCCGGCGTGAGCCAGCAGGCCGAGGGCGCAGAGGACCGCGAACTCGCGGACGAACGATGCCTTACGAAACATGTTTGTTCTCCTGGTTGATCCGTTGCCGGAATGATCCGCGGCCCAATGCCGGTTTGTTCACTGCACGCCTACTTGTAGAGCGGAAGGTAGCGGTAGTAGACCTCGAGGCAGAGGCAACCGAGCGCCGTCTGGCCCACGCGGCCCCAGTATTCGCTGTACGCGCCTACGGGATCCCATGAACCGTCCTCGTCTCCGCCTTTGCGCTGGTTGTCGGTAAGCGCCTTCTTCAAGGCCTCGTTCCAGCGCTTCCAGATGTCGCCACCCTGCTGGAAGACGCAAAGCGTTCCGTAATACCAATAGTAGAGATCCACTTTGCCGCCGTTACCGTCCCATTCCGGAACGCCGCCCTGCTGGACGAAGAACTCCACGCCGCCCTGCAAGTCCTCGCGCTTCCAACCCATGAACTGCCGGCACAGATTTCCGATGGCCGTTGTTCGAGTGGCGTGACCAGGCTGCATGTAACCGTAGCGGTTGCCTCCGTACGGATCGCCGGCATTGCCCTTCTCTTCGACCTTGTCTAGGAACTTGATCGCGCCGTCGAAACTGGCCGGATTGACGTGCAGGCCGGCGACCTTCGCGGATTTCAGCGACATGATGAACCAACCCGAAACCGATAGGTCTGGATTCTCTTTCGGGCCGTATCGCCAGGCGCCCTTGTCGCTTCCTTCGCCCTGCTGGTGTTTCTCGGTCGAGTAATCCACGCCTTTCTGCGCCGACTTAACCGTCTCCGGTACGCGGCCCATACCCGCGGCTTCGGCCATGGCCAGCGCGGCGATCGCGTGGTGGTAGCCGATGCCGTGCGTTTCGCCTTGCTTGTAGTACTTGCCGTCGTCGCTCTGAATGCTGATGAGCCAGTAAACCGCGCGCTTGACATTGTCCTTGTACTGGCCGACCTTCTCGGTGTGCCCCGCACCCAGGAACGCAAGGAGCGACATGCCGGTAACCGCGACATCGGCCTGCTTGCCACCGTATTTCACGCAGTCCCAATGCCCGTCGACCTCCTGATGTTTGGCCAGCCAGCGCAACGCTGCATCTACGCCACTCTCTGTTGCCCGCGATCCGCCATGCCGCATGACCATCAATCGGCGGCCGCCGCCATTGCGCGCGCCGAAACTTCCGTGGCCTGAACCATTGTCCACGCCCGTGCCGGTTCCGTTGCCGCCGCCCCATCCGCCGCCCGTGCCGGGCGAAGATGCGCCACCAACGCCGATAGTATCTTCAAGGCTGATGCCGCCCGTGCCGCCGCCGCCCGCTGCGTCGTCGTTGCCTTGCACGCTATGAAACATATGCGCATCCGGATTGCCGAACGCGCTGTGCGTATCGGGCCGGTCCGGATTGATGGTCTCAAAGTGGTCGCCCAATTCCGCCTTGGCGAGGATGTCCGGCGGCACGACGATGTCGGATGCAACTTCCGAGGTCGGATCGGTCGGCGGCGTGTCGTGATTGGACTCAAGCACGTGCTTTGAATCCACTTTGGGCACTTCCTGCTGCGCCACAACGGGCGATTTCTCGAGATTCGTCGTCACCACCATCGCATCGTTGCTCTCCTGAACGCCGATCGTCATGGTTACGAGCGAAACAAGGAGGATGGCGAGGCCGTGAAAGACGACCGAGATCACCCACCACGGCGCGTACGACAGGGCATTGATGCCCATAATGGAGCCGTCACCGGGCGGTGGGAGTTCTTCTTCGCCATCGTCCTCCAGAATCTCTTCTTCATCTTCGCTTTCGGACATACATTTTCTCCTTTAAATGCCCGAACCATCTTCCGTCGAGACAAGACCAGTTTGTATCTGGCGTCTTTTTGTTCAACGGAAGTCCACCAGAAAACTTTCCTTGAAATTATTGCATCTATTGTCTGCAACAGGCTTTGTCGAATTACTGTCAGTCAATTTATCGACACAAGCCCCCGGTCTGGATGAAAATCGCCCAGGCTACTAGCGTGCCGCAGGTTACATTGTCTTGGAATTGACTGTCGCTTTTGCATCTTTAATTGAATCGGATGGCTTTTCGTCCTGTGCCGGTGCGAGTGGCTTTTCAGATTGGCCTTCGAGAAGTTCTCTTATTTTGGCGGGCATATTTGCGCCGTTTTTGTAACACTCCTTTAGAAAATCCTTCATGTTTGGCCAGTGTTCTTTGACGTATTTCGACTCGAACCCGATGGTCAGTGCTACGAATTCGGGGAACTCCACCGCGTCTCCAAACTTTTTCATCAGCGCGAAGGTTTCGGAGATGCGGCGCTTTGCCTCCAGATAGTTGGCCGAGTCCTTTTCCGCGTCGTCGAGCACGTGGTAGAGCGTCTGCAAGGCTTCTTCGTACTTTCCATTGGACATGTTGATCTCGGCGCTCTTGATCTGCATCGCGGGCGTTTCTCCACGTATTTCGATCAGAGCCTTGATCTGGTCGTTCGCTATCTCACGGTACTTCCTCGCGTCCTCCTGCTTGCTGGATTCTAGGTCGAGTTTGCCTGCCACGCACAACGCGAGGCTCGCGACCATGTCACGCGTGGCTTCAATCTTTTGACGGAAGTCGATCTCGTCTTCTATCGCGCCGATCATCGAAGTGCCGTTGTTGCCCAGGGTGGAATCGAGCGTCTTGCAGTCACGGTAGTTGTTCCGTATTGTGCCGATCTGAGCGCGCGCCTTGGACAAATTCTGATTGTAACGGTCGAATTCGGGACGCTTTTCGGACATCTCGTCGTAGCTTCGGCCCTTTCCCGTGTCGTACATGAAATCGACGAGAATGCGGTGGTCACGCTTGCAGTTTTCCCACTTCTGCAAGTCGTCGAAGCGAATGATTCGGTACATGCGTTCAAGCATTGCCTGCCAGACGATCTCGTCATCGGCAATGCGCATGTTCTTGTTCTGCGGATCGAACTTGGCCAGGAGTTTGACACCCCAATCGACCGCGCGTCGCTCCTGGCTGGTCTTGTTGAACAGGAAGAGCATGCGCGTGTAATCTTCCATCGTCAGGTCGTCGGCGTCGTTTTCGGCCAACAGTTCGATGCGCGACCATTGCAGATCGGTAAGTTTACGCTCGTAAGTTTCAACCAGTTCCTTCCCAAGGTTCAGCTTGGCCGCCTGAGCGGACGCGATTAGGTATCTGCGCGAAAGCGCGTTGGCCATGAAGACATAGGTCTTGCTGTCTTTCGGCTTCGTCTCGTGCCACTTGGCCAGCGTTGCTTCCGCTTCTTTTAGATACGGGTCGCTCTTGGGAGCAAGGTTGGCCGCGGTCAGTTCGATCAACGCGCGGAACTTGTTAAGCAAGGCGATGGACGAGGAACTCTTCGGAACTGGATTGTTTTTCTCCCACAGCAGATAGTCGTCGGAGGCCTTGACCGCTTTTTCCCATTCCCGGACGCCCAGGAAGAGCGAGCCTCGGGCGAGTTGCACCGCGCCTTGCAGGCCTTGCCTGCGCTGCCGTTCTTCGTCCGTAGGATTCGCAAGGCTTGCAATCAAATCGTCGTATTGCTGGAAGAGGGTCAGGGCCTTTTCAGTGGCGGCTTTAGTCTGCGCCGCAAGATCTTCTTTACTGCCGCGCACGCGCCCGTCCGCGAGGATTTCTTCGGCGAGCGTGTAGCAGGTGCCGGCCTGATAGAGCGCGGTCTCGTATGCAATCGAGGTCTTCTTCACCTTTGAGAATTGCTCGCCGCCTTCGAGGTATTTCGCAAGCGCCTGCTCGTGGGTTTCCGCCGAGGTCTTGGGGTCCTTGTCGAGCCTGCCCGCGGCGGCGAGTGATTTGGCGAGTTCCATCGAGGCCTTTGCGTTGACGTAGTCCGCGTCCGAGATGCCCGCATCCATCGCCGGGTCATTCTTCATGTCGGTCAGGAGCCGTCCTTTCAGGGCGCCGCTCCAGACGTCCTTGTGAGCTGCGATGTGCTTGTCGAGCGCATAGAGCAGATTGGTGTTGCCGCGCGGAAGGAGTCCTTCCTTGGGCTTTTCGTATTCTTCCAGCAGCGCGAGGACTTGCGGCCCGAGCAGTTTCTTGCCTTCCGGCTTGGCCGGATCGGGCATCCAACGTGCGCGGTTTTCGGCGCCGAACGTATCGCGCAAAGCCTGATACGCGAGAACGGCTTCCAGGTAGTTTTCCATCTTTACATAGCAGAGCCCCATCTCGAACCACGCCTTGGGTTCGCACTGCAGCCGGTGATACAGGTCGGTGCCGCTGCCGCGCGCGGCGCTGATGGCCCGGCGGTAGTACTCCACGGCCGCGCTGAACTGCTCGTACGCCTTTTCGAACTGAGGTTTGGCCTTTTCGGGATCGCCGCTTGCGAGTTCCGTGTACTTCTGGTGTTCCTGTTGCCCATTGATGAAATATCCACGCGCCGCGTCGTACCACTCCTGTGCGCTCAGTTGGGGCTTGAGCGGCGGCTTGTGCTTTCGTGCTTCGAGCATGATGTCGGCGATCGCAAGCGAAAAGCGCCCGGCCCAGACGGGATTGCCGCCTGGCCTGTTCTCCTTCTCGATGCGGTCGCGCATCACTTTTACGGCATTCTCGACGTCAGAGACGCCCGCTTCCGGCTGCATCACCATCGCCTTGGCGTACTCGATGAGCAGGTCTTTGCCTGCGCTCTCCTCGAAGAGCGGCCTAAGCGAGGTGTCGATCAGGGACTGTCCGACGCTTTCCACGACGTCCGAATACTTCCCTTTGCGGACCTTCATCTTGACCAGGTCGTGCAGGATCGCACGCTTGATCGAGAGCAACTGACGCTTCTGATCGTCGGCCAGGTTGGTCATGTCGGATGTCATCGTCAGGGCGTTGTTCCATGCTTCGGAAGCTTTGTCTTCGCTCTGAATCGATGCGTATATGCGCCCCTGCATGAACGCATACCAAGCGCCGACTATGGGGAAATTGCCGATGGCTTCGTCGCTCTGGCGTTCCTCGCAGATCTTTACAAGCGCCTCCGCGAGTTTCTTCTTTTCGGGATCGGAGTCATCGTAGCAATCGACTTGGTCCACCTTTGCGGCAAGGTACTTGCGGTCTGCGACAATCCACGCGGTAAAAGCTTTGTCCAGCGGGGCGAGAATCTCCCGGGGAATCGGCTTGTCGCCTTCGGGGTTGTTCTTCTCATTCCACTTCCTGTAATTCTCGAAGGCGTCCTTGAACGCCGGCTGAGCCGCGTCGAGCGCAGGCTTAAAACTGTCCGCGATTTTCCCCATGGTCAGGCCGGCCTCGGCGCGTACGCTCTTGGCCTTGGCGGGGTCGGACTTCTCGAGTTCCTTTGCAGCCGCAATCTGGGAGCGAACCATATCCGAGCGCAGGCTGGACGCTTCGGATTCAGCGATGTACGCCAACCGGTGCCCAGCGCCACCGACCAAGAATTCCTTGTAAAGCGCGTCGGCTTCGTCCAGTAGGGCCTTGCGTTTCTCAATACTCGCGCCCTCGGCCTGTTTCCTACGCAGAGCGGCCTTGATCAGGAGAGACTCCAACTTGGCGTTGGGCAGATCCTGGAGTTTGGTGATCAGGCGCTCTACCAGTTCATAGGTTTCGAACGTGGATGAGTGCCGCTCCATGAGCCCCTTGGCAAATTCGTAGTCGAGCTCCGCGTAGGCGTTGGCCGAAAGGACCAGCACAATCAGGGTCGCCGGCAGGAGGAGGTGTCGTAATCGAGATGTTTTGTTCATGCACAGACGCGGCGCAAAAATCATACCCGTGACAAATATTGTTGCTATTTCTATAGATCAAATAGACAGCACGAGATAACCGATACAGCTAACGCCTACGGACAACTCTCTCGCTTTTGGGTCACGAACTCGACAAGTCCCGCTCATACGCTCTGGATTTTAACTCATCATCTTATGCAAAATACAATTACCGAGTCGAAAAGCTGACAAAGCACCACAATTTTAGCAATTCAATCTTCCTAAAATGTTCCAATCTTCTCCTATGACGGAATAGGCTGACTCTTTTTCGGCGCGACCATGGAGGTTTTAATCGAATCCAGTTTGCTCAGGAGCGTAGTCCTGGGTAACCCAAGTAGTTCCGCGGCTTTGCCTTGATTGCCTTTCGCGCGCTCCAACGCCCACCGGATGATCTCTCCTTCGAATTTCTCAGAAATTGACCGCAGATCGATCTTCTCCACCGCGCCAAGATTAAGTACGAATGGGCAATTGGTGTCTAGGCCAATCACATTAATGGGAAGGTCGCCCGGCTCGATCCGATCACCCTTCGAAACGGAAAAGGCGTATTCCATCGCGTGGCGAAGTTCTCGGACGTTTCCCGGCCAAGTATGAAGTTTCAAGCGTTCGGCAGCCATAGGAGAAAGGACCTTCGCCATTCCTCCACGCTCCTTAGCCAATGTCTCCAGGAAATGCCTGGCCAACAGCAGAATGTCTTCGCGGCGTTCTCGAAGCGGCGGCAACCGCATCACCAGCACCTTGAGCCTGAAGGAAAGGTCCTCTCGGAACCGGTTGGACTTCACCAGCTTTTCAAGATCGACCTTGGTGGCGCTGATCAACCGCATATCGGCAGTTAGCGTACGTTCGCCACCCACGCGTTCGAACTGCCGCTCCTGGAGTACGCGAAGGAATTTCCCCTGTAATTCCAAGGGCAAATCATCCACATCGTCCAGGAAAAGCGTGCCTCCGGTCGCCAGTTCCAGTCGCCCCCGCCTCAGCTTGGACGCTCCGGTAAAGGAACCCGGCTCGTGCCCGAACAGCTCGCTTTCCGCAAGTTCCCTCGGAATCGCCGCACACGCGACGGCCACGAAGGGGCCTTTGGAAAAAGTGCTCTTGTTGTGGATGGCGCGCGCCACCAACTCTTTTCCCGTTCCTGTCTCGCCGATAATCAGCACATTCGACGGACTCAGCGCAAACTGATCGATCAACTCGAAGACTCGGCGCATCTGCGGCGAATTCCCGATCAATCCTGAATACGAGGCCGATGATCCGACGAACTCGCGCAGGGCGGCCACTTCGCGCCGCAATCGCCTCTCCTCCTCCACGCGCTTGAGGCGCATTTTCAGTTCTTCGATGTCGAATGGCTTCGGCAGAAAGTCCGCTGCGCCCAGTTGCATCGCTTCAACGGCATTCCGCACCGTTCCATAGGCGGAAATTACGATTACCGTCGTATCCTGCCCTCGTGACTTGATCTCACGAAGGAATTGAATCCCGTCCATCGTAGGCATGCGAAGGTCGGTAATCACTACGTCCCAGGAGGCCTTGTCCATGGCCGCCAACGCCGTGAAGGGTGTTTCGTGGCCTTCGGCCTCGTAGCCGGATTCAATGAGCTGCCGCGTGCGCGTGACGCGGCTGATTTTTTCGTCGTCCACGACCAGCATGCGAAGTCCCATGGCACGCTCCTTGGTTGGATTAATCATTGGTGTCTTTCTCGGATGTTTTCCGGGGCTATTTCGTGTCGGCCAACTTGCGAAAATCCATGCTGTGCACGGCGGCCTTCAGGTGTTCCATCTCGTCCTCACCACCTTCGGCGCTTACGATGAATCGTTCTCCCGCACAGACCAGATACTGCGAGGTTTTCTTTTCCGTATTCAGTCGCTCGTACGATTTGTACCACTGCTGGACAAATCCCGTCTTTTCGTAGCCGCTCTTTAACTTCTGATCAACGCTTCGCGTCGTCCACCAATACGCTTCGTCGATCTTCTTCTTGGCGCCCGCAAAATCGATCAAATCGATGCGAAACTGGTGCGGCTCCTTGCCGTAAAGCGCCCACGCCTTTGAGGTCTGTTCGCCCGCGTTCGTTTCGACTTGCCCGCCCACGTCATGCCTGACGTATGGTTCCTTGCCGGCTGGAAGCATCTCGCACAAGCGTTTGAAGTCCACGGGCTTCACCGCGTATCTTTTGTGTTCGGCTTCCTCCGCCTCGCGCCGCTGCTTTTCCATCTCTTCCGCCAGATCTGCCGCTTTCTGTGCCTTTGGCGGTTCCGCTTTGGAACATCCAACTTGCACTGCCATTATGGCCAACAACAGAAGTAAGACGACTTTTCGCCACATGTCGATGGCATCCTCCGAGCATGGATTCAACGGTTCAGCGCATGCAGAATTGCAGTGCAAAATTCAGGCCGATGGAAGTCGTCTATTCGACACTGCATGTTCCATTAGGTGTAGAAACTATGCTGGATTCCATCGGATTAGATGGAAGTTTTCGGACCAAGAGGGTTTAGACAGACTTTCAGACTGAGTTCTTTGACAACTGAAGACTGAGAAATGAAGTCAGGCTGCTTCTGAGTAGTAGTGCTTGAGCAGCCCACGGAGCCAAGTGCGGCATTTCACCTGGCTTGGATTCGGTGGAAACGTCCGCGGGTCCGGCAGCGGCGATCCCAGCGGCCTGTTTCCCATGCCTTGGTGCGGGCGCAGTTGATTGTAAAAGTCCGCGTAGGTGTGGACCAAGTGCCGCATGTGTTCTTCGCCGAAGACCAGGAAGTGGTCGAGACACTCGCGACGCAAGGACTGGACCCATCGCTCTGCTTAGGCGTTCAGGTTGGGAGAGCGAACGGGCAACATGTGGAGCACGTGGCCCTCTGACGCCAGGAGATGCTTGAACCGTGGCGTGAATTTCCCATCGCGATCATGGAGTAGCAGGATGGGCTTGGAAGACTGCTCTTCGAAATGCATGCACAGGTTGCGAGCCTGCTGCGCCATCCATACCTCGCTGGGGCAGGTGGTCACGCCGGCGATATGTACGCGTCTGGACGCCACGTGAATGAAGAAGAACACAAAGCAATCCACAAAGCCCGACTTGGTCAGGATCTTCTTGGATGCGAAGTCGCAGGCCCAAAGGGTCTCTGCGTGACGCTTGATGAAATCGGCCCAGGAGGCGCCCGGTCGGACAGGGCAAGGATCGAAGCCATGCGCGATCAGGATGCTCTTGATCGTCGTTGGGCTGATTTTCCTGATGGCCAGTTTCCAGAGTTCGGCGTAGATGCGCCGGAATCCCCAGTGATTCTCGCGAGCCATCATCAGGATGATCTCGGTGGTACTTTCCTTGGTTCTGGGGCGGCCGTTCTTTCGCCGCCTGCCGATGGTCTTGTCCTCGTCCCTCAGCCAGCCTAAGAAGGTCGAGTAGGCGACGAAGGTGATTAGATGTTTTAGGGTTGCGCCAAGCGGCTTGCCTGCCCTAATAAGGAGTCTTCGCTCGGCGGGTGTCGTACGGATGTGTTTGGGCAGCCGCCTGCGCAAGATTTCATTCTCGGTCTTTAGGTACTCGACCTGCTGAGCCATGGCGGAATGAGAAGCTTTTGCGAGCAGAAAGAAGAGTGGCTGAAGCATTTTCGATGGCATGATGGAGTTGAAAGCAAGTCCTTGTTGCTCGAAGGGAAGAGGAAGTTTTCGTACCTCGGAATGGGCTGCGAATGGTACCGAGAAGGGTTGGAGGATCAAAGCGAGGCTTCTTGACCGGTGGAACCCTAAGATCCAGACCATGAAAAACGCAAAAGTTGGAGCACACCAGGAACACACGCACACGGTTTCAAATCTTGGAAGTCCAAGTAGAAAAATAAGATAAGCCAAATCGTCATCCGGGTTCGAGTCCCGTCGAGCCCGCCATCTCCTCCCCCTTAATTCATTGAACTTACAGCGCTTCCCCATGTGAACCTGTCACTTCTTGTGCTGTTTAGGTATGCCTAACGTATGGCTGAATGAGCACACCAGGAACACACGCACACGCTTCGGATGTTAGGGTCCGAGTAACGGTTAGGTACCTACCCGCACACAAGCCACGGGAATGATTATGAACTCAGTTTCGGGAGTTTGAGCAGGCATCCGCGGACGCTATCTTCGCAGGCATGCTGACCCCGGATCAAGTCAAGCTGCTCCTGCTTCACGAGGATCGTGACGTCCGCAGCAACGCGTCTCAGTACTTCGCCAATTCACCTTTGGCTTAAATCCGAGTACTCGGTTTTTGGGCTACTTGAAACCTCATTTACCACTGTTCTCTTCGGCACTCTTGGGCTTCATGGCTTCGAACTTAGCTTTCAGTTCCGGTTGGCACGTGAAGCACTGCGACATCGGCAGATTGTGCTTCTCGCACCAGTCCTTTTTATCTTTGAATCCAGCGACAAGCTTTTCGTTGCAACGAGTACAGATTGATTCCGGCACACCATGCTCCGGACACCAGTCCGCCAGTTCGGTCTTGGGAACCAACGGCACGACCGTCTTCTCGGCAGTGGCGGGAGTCTTATGCTCCGTCTTAGCGTCTGCATTGGGCGTCTTACCAGACCCGCATCCGACCAGAAAAAGACATCCAACCAAGATGAGCGCATTCATGGACTTCGACATGGGCGTTTCTCCCTGTGTGATTAGTTGTGTCGGCTTCCGAGTTCTTCATTCGCGGCCACATGCACGCGATGGTTCTCAAAGCGACCTGCTCCTAACAGCAAGTAAAGGACTCTTAGCACGAGCAGCGACATCACCATGCTGCTGATAACACCTCCAATGACCACCGTAGCCAATGGCCGTTGAACCTCCGCTCCAACTCCCGTACTAAAGGCCATCGGCATAAAGCCGAGGCTGGCCACCAAGGTTGTCATGAGGACGGGGCGTAAACGTGCAATGGAAGCTTCTTCGACGGCCTGATCCAATGCCATCCCTTTATCCAGCAACTGGCGCACATAGGACACCAGGATCATATCGTCCAGCACAGCTACCCCGGACAAGGCAACAAATCCAACTCCTGCGGAAATCGAGAATGGCATGTCTCGAAGCCACAACGCCAGGATGCCCCCCACTGCCGCAAACGGAATTGCCGTAAAGACTCGAAGGGCGTCGATGAAGCTATTATAGGTGAAATAGAGCAGAGCAAATATAAGGATGAGCGCGATGGGAACCACAATCATCAACCGATTCCGCGCGCGTTCGAGATTCTCAAACTGCCCGCCCCATTCAATGGAGTACCGGCTTGATGGGAGTCTGATTTTTTCCGCCACGACACGTTGCGCTTCTTCAACGAAGGAGCCAACGTCCCGCCCTCTTACGTTGCACTGGACAGTAATCCTACGCCGGCCCCATTCACGAGTGATGGTGGATGGGCTATCGATGATTTGAATCGAAGCCAGGCGCGAAAGCGGAATGCGCTCGCCCGTTGCCGATAAGATGGGAATCGAACCGATGGCCTCGGGACTGGCGCGAAATCGTTCCGGCAACCGGACGACCAGAGGGAATCGCAACTGGCCGCTCACGACTTCACCAAGCGCTTTGCTCCCAATGGATTCAAGCATGTCCGTGATCTTGCTGGCGGGAATGCCATAGCGAGCGATTTCGTCCTGTTTGACGCGTATGGAAAGCACCGGCTGCCCTGTGATCTGTTCGACGCTCAAATCGGCCACGCCTGGAATAGCTTGAAGCGCCGCTTCAATCTCACGCGCCTTTCCCACCAGTTCTCCAAAGTCGTCGCCGAACAACTTGACTGCGATATCGGAACGTACGCCGGAAATCATCTCGTTCATTCGCATTTCAATCGGCTGCGTAAAGATGAATTTCTGACCAGGCAGATCGCGAAGCTCTTTTTGAACCTGCTCCACCATTTCGGATTGGGACGCGGCCTTTTTCCATTCCTTCCTGGGCTTCAAGGTAATGAACAGATCGGTCAACTCCACCCCCATCGGGTCTGTAGCCACTTCGGCAGATCCCGACCGACTCCATACGTGGCTCACTTCGTCGGGAAACGCAGCGAGAATAGCCTTTTCGATTTGGGTGTTGTATCGAACAGTTTCCTCCAGATCTGAGCCAGCCAGGCGTACGACATTGATGACAATGGAGCCTTCTGAGAGGCGCGGAACGAATTCGGATCCCAAGTTCCTTGACACGATTACTGCCAACAGAAGGGCACCAAGGGCAAACCCGATGACCGCCAAACGATGCGCCATAACCACGCGCAGGACCGGTCGGTAGATCCACAAAATCAGACGCATGACGAGCGGCGGGCGTTCATCCACCTGCCTGGGCAAAATGAGACTAGCCAGGACCGGCATAAGGGTCAGCGATAGTACCATGGACCCAAGGAGCGCAAAGATCACCGTTAATGCCATAGGACGGAAGAGCTTACCCTCCACGCCCTCCAGCGTGAGAATGGGAAGGTACACAATCATGATGATGAGTTCGCCGAACATGGTTGGGCCCCGGACTTCAAGCGCGGCTTCGCGAACTGTTTCGATTCGGCTTCGGCCGGCTCCGTTGTGAGACAGTTTCCGGACCACGTTCTCGACCATGACGACCGAACTATCTACGATCAGGCCAAAATCGATGGCGCCGAGACTCAGAAGGCTTCCGGCAATGCCAAACTTCAGCATGCCGGAAAAAGCGAACAGCATGGACATGGGTATGGCAAAGGCGACGATTAATCCGGCGCGCAGGTTTCCAAGGAAAACGAAAAGGATCGAAATGACGAGCAGGCCGCCTTCGAACAGGTTTTTGCGGACCGTATCCATGACTTGGTCAACAAGCTCAGTGCGGTCGTACACGGTCTGAACCGTCACGTTCGGTGGCAGGTTGGCCTTGATTTCATCGAGTTTGTGTTTGAATCGCCAGGTAACCTCATGGCTGTTTTCCCCCATGAGCATGAACCCCAGGCCCAAAACCGCCTCGCCTTGACCATCCGCGGTGACCGCTCCCCGTCGAATTTCATGCCCGATAACAACCTCCGCTACATCGCCGACGCGGATCGGCGTCCCATCCCTGGACGAAACCACGATGGCTTTGATCTCTTCCAGGCTTGTTGTTCGGGCTACGCCTTGAACAAGCAGCATGGAACCTGATTGCTGGATACTCCCGCCACCGACGTTCAAATTGTTTAATCGTACGGCTTCGACGGTTTCATCAAAGGTCAACCCATGCTTTATAAGAAGCGTGGGATCGATCCGAACCTGGTACTGTTTCTCATAGCCGCCCCAACTGTTGATCTCAGCCGTTCCCGGCACGGTCTTCATGGCAGGCTTGATGGTCCAATCGTGGATAGTTCGAAGCTCCGTCTGATCGTCGCCTTTGCCTGTGACTAGGTAGTGAAATACCTCCCCAAGGCCGGTTGCAATGGGGCCCATTTCAGGCCGAGGCATTCCGCTGGGAAGTTCAACGGTGGAAATACGCTCCATGACAAGCTGGCGGGCAAAATAAATGTCCGTACCGTCTTCAAACACCACGACGACCTGAGAGAGGCCAAATTTCGATACGGAGCGAACTTCCACCAGCCGCGGCAATCCGCTTATGGCCTGCTCAATAGGAAAGGTAATCTGTTGCTCAACTTCTTCTGGAGCTAACGATGGCGACGTCGTGTTGATCTGCACCTGAACGGGCGTCGTATCGGGGAACGCGTCAATGTCCAAATGGCGCAACGAAATCAGGCCTGCGATCCCGAAAGCCGCGAACAGGGCAATCACCGCCGCCCGGTGCGTCAGGGACCAATGAATGAGCCAGCTAAGCAGATCCATGGGCTCTCATTCGGCGCAGCAACCAGCGCCCAAGGCCGATTTTAGGATTTCCGATTTCAACACGTGACTGCCGGTGGTCACGACCACCTCGCCTGGCATTACGCCAATTCGGATTTCGGTAAACGGACCATTAACCGATCCCAGTTTCACCTTGCGGGTCTGGAAGATATCGTCCGTCAGGCGAACGAAGACCACGTAACAGCAGCCCTCCCAATGGATGGCTTCGCTAAGGACAGCCGTTGCCTTTTCAGATTCACGAACGGTTATTTTTCCAGAGCCGAAGGTACCTGCTCGTACCCGTCCTTCTGCGTTCTCGAACACCGCGCGAGCACGAACGGTTCGAGTTTTTTCATCCGCCGCGGTGCTAATCCACGATAGTTCGCCCGAGATGGTTTCGGCACCGGCGGCATCCGTTTTGAAGACCACCTTCTGCCCAAGCGATAAAGCGCCGGCTTCCTCCTGCTTTACTTCCATCATCAGCCACATCTTAGTGACGTCCGCCAGGACAAACACAGGCCTGGAAGGATCAATCGCTTCTCCTTCGACCGCATCGCGCTCGATGACTACGCCGTCGAAAGGTGCCATCAAGGGAATCAAGTTCCCGACCTCGACGCCTTGCGGGAGTAATTTCAAGAAGGTCGTAGGCACTCCAAGCAACCGAACGCGTTTCTCACGCTCCTCCCTCGAAAGACCTTGCATTTCTTCGATCGAAAGTCTGAGCCCCAGATTGGCAAGTGCTTGCCGTGTTTTTAGAAGTTGGATGTGGCCATCCTCCAATCCTGCTATCGCCTCCCCCTCCACCACTTTTGCGTTCAGGACCTGAAGGTGTGCATCAGACAAACTTGATTCCGCATCCTGCACAGTGGCTTGCGCGACCAGACTTTCCTTGGCCGCGGTCCTTACACGGTCCAGGTACTTCGCCTTGAGTTCGACTAGGCGTTGCCCTTCGTCTATCGTTGAACGAAGGGAGGTTAGCAGCCGTTCTTTTGCCGAAACCGTGGCGAGTGCTTGAAGGAATTCACCTTTCAACCGGCCAACTTCCGCCGAATCAACAAAGCCAAGGATATCGCCGGCGTGAACGTTGCTCCCAAGCTCGGCCTGCATGCGAAATGCGGTCCCGGAAACTTTGGGAGACACACGAGCGAGGCGCGTTTGATCGTATGCCGTTTCACCGCTGACAGAGACATAAGAGGACATGGGACGCTCGTAAACCGGGCCGCAGGAAATGCCTGCTTTCCGCACCGCGGCAGGCGAAGCAAATTGAACTCGGAGATTGTGCGTCTGGCATGACTTTGGATCCTTGGGAGCAGTCCCTGGCAGGCTGCTCTTTACCTGAGCTTCGATAGCGCTTGCCGGCGCTTTGCCCTTCACGGCAATCTCAGGATGGCAAAGCGTGCAGGATTTTTCAGGCAGGCCGTGCTCCGGACACCACTCGGCGCTTCCTCCGGCCAGTAAATCGGGATGGCAGATCGTACACTTGGACTCCGGCAGTCCATGCTCCTTGCACCAATCCGCCGGATCGGTGCCGCCCAGTTCGGGATGGCACGAAATACATCTCGAGTCCGGTACATTGTGCTTGGAACACCAGTCTTCAGGTTCGGATGGCTGACCACCGAATAGCTTCGAAGATTTAGGCATCTTCCAATTGAAGTGGTGGCCCACGTATCCGAGGGTCATGAGAAATCCAAATACAAGCACCGTTGGGATGACCTGTAAGGCGCGTCTCAACATGGTCGCGGGTACATTCATAGTCATGCCCTCTCTGGTTCTAATTGGTCCAGGTGTGCGTGTGCCAAAACGCAGCGGTCAACTTAAGTTGCGCGCGGATTTTGTTCAGGCTGAAGGTGCTGGAGCTAAATCAGGAATTCTACGTGCTGGACGAATAGTGGTTTTGAACGGAAGGACTTGGAATCAGGAAGGCGGTTATCGATCCCAGACAGAACGATGGCCGATAGCAAATCTAGAGCTTGCAGTCGGCCGCGTGGCAGGACCAGGTCCGGCAGCATTGACCTTGTCTTCATGTACGTAAAATGGCTAATGGAAGAACAGCTCGATTCTGGACAGCTTGAATACTGATCCCCAGCTTCAACGTCTGCCTGAGGACCAGTCTGCCGGTCCTTCCCTTCACATCGGCACGTACATGTATCCTCGACAGAAACCTGCAGGCCCGGACAATTGCCGTCTGGGTGCATCAATTGGAATACACATTGGTTCGGCGTAAGGACTGCCATTACGCCTGTGGCCCAAACAAGTATTCCGTGAAGGAATCCACGCATAGACATGGACGTACCGTTCTTGGGCTTATACGTCAAGTGTGCAATGTCATGCCTAAATCCGAGTACTCGGTTTTAAGGCCATCGCGGCGCTTGACCTGCGATCAAAATCACCAAGCCCGGTACCTGGGCAACCGGGCTGGTGCGCCAATACGTGGGTTTCCCTCCAACCCATGCTTAGCGTGACTTACCGTGGGACGTATCGCCATCCGATGGGGCCAACAGGCAGGACTGCTGCGACGGACGCGCCGTTGCGCCGAGCAGTCCGTTGACTTCCGTATTACCCTGCTTGGGTTCGGCATCCGCGGGCCGCAGCCCATCTTCCCACATGGATTGATGCGGAAGCCCCTGCAGAAGGGCATCCATCCAGTTCCAATTGGGGTGCAAGTAGCTCAAGCGCGGAGTTGCAAAACCGTTGCGGGATTTGATCCCCTGCATTCCGGTCTTTTGAGCGTCGTCCTTCTCTCCAATGGCCTTGGTGTTCTTCTTCTCCGTGGCCGTGTCGCCCGTAGGCAACACGATTTCGCTCACCTCGATCCAGTGCCTGCCGTCCTTATCTTCGGACGCCACGCCTTTTACGGTCAGCTTCTCGCCAAGGTCCTTCGGGCATCCGGCGAGTTTCTTCGAAACGCTTTCGTTCGCCCCATCGGCCATCTTCAGCCAGTAGCGCGCATCCTTCACGACCAGGACTGGCGCGCATTGTTCGGCCTTGGTCTCCTTGCCGAAATCGCATTTGGCGCAGCCGGGCTGGCCTTCGAAGGTCGTAGCCTTGGCAGACTCCTGAACGTCTAAAGTGCCGCCGTCAGCCGCGCCTATGGGCAGGCATGACGACCACAGGAACAAGTACCCAATCAGCAACGCACGCATAAGCATGGGTTCCTCCTTTCTCTTGGCTTGCCCCAAAGCTTTCAAGATGCCGTCTTAAGCAATTCGGAAGCGCCGTTTTTTTGGAATCGCGTTTCGTTGGTCGTTCTCCTGGACTTCAGATGCCGCTGGAGATGCCTAAGCAGATGTGCCCTGGATACGACGCCGCATACGCGTCCGTCCGTATCGACCAGGGGAATCTGGCGAAAACCCTCGTTGGTCATGCGATTGAGCGCGAAACCAATAGAATCCCAAGGTCCCAACGTAATGGGATTGGGCGTCATATAACGCTGGATCGGCATCCAGACGAAGTCAGGATCGCGGTGCGCGATGCGTAACAGGTCGCGCTCGGTAAAGATCCCGCGTAGCGCGCCGTCTTGGGGATCGCACAGGAGCACAGCCGGCGAGCCCGTGCTGCGCATGAGCGTGACGACATCCAGGACCGTGGATGCCACGGAAGCGGTCGTTGCAGGTGGAGGGTTCGTCTCTTCCAGGGGCCGACGTAAAGATGAATCGGCCAGTCCCTTAGGTTCGGCAAAACAAGTCTTTGTTCCGAAGCTCATACGTGTTCCTCCTCGTATGCGCCATGGCGCAATCACTTGTCAAAGGGGAGACGCCGAAGATTTTAGAACCTTCAAGATTCGGCCTTGGGGCCGAATGACCTTGCAACTTTTTAGAAATCAGCGCGTTAGATCGATTTCATGGATTCATCTGCACGATGGCCGCGTTGAGGACCCCTGCAAAAGATACCCAACCCAGGTAGGGCACCAGGAGCCACGCGGCCATGCGGTCGCGCGCCGCAAAAAGAACGATGGTGATCAGGATCAGCATCCAGAGCACGAGAAGGTCGAGCAGAGCAAACCCCGGCCGTCGAAGTCCAAAAAAGAGGCCGGACCAAATGGCATTGCATGCCAGTTGCAAGCCGAAGACACCCAGCGCAAGCGCTCCTTCTCGTAGCCCGTCCCGGCGCCAGACGCGCCAGGCCGCCATCCCCATGAGCAGATAAAGAATGCTCCAGACCGGTCCAAACACCCACGCCGGCGGCGTCCACGCAGGCTTGGCGATGCTCGGATACCAGGTCGCGATGCCGTCCATCGATACCAGGGAGCCCAAGGCGCCTGCGCCAAGGCATGCGCCGATACAGACCGCAAGCGCGAGCCACGCGCGTGTGCCGGTCAACGCCGCGGACTCGGGCGGAATTTCCGCGATCGCCCGGCGAGTCGCTTCTTCGATGCCCATCGGTTTGACGGAGAAAACCCGCAGCGCCGAGTCGTCCACCACCGTGGTCTCGTTACGGACGCCGTCGATCAGCAGTTTGCCCACCCTCGCGTACCGAGGCACGACCAGGGCCAGCCACAGGCTGGAGACCCTGGGCGTGAGCACGGGCACGGGCACCATGCCATGCCATCGGCCACGCTGGCGCGCGTACTCGTGCATGAGCCCGCCGTAGGAGACACGGTCGGCTCCTCCGATCTCGAAGAGGCCCCCGTTCGGCAAATCGATCTCGGCGGCCTCCACCAGGTAGGCGATGACATCCTGGATGGCAATAGGCTGCGCCGGCGTCCGCACCCAGCGTGGCGTGACCATGATCGGCAACTTATCGACCAGCGCGCGCGCGAGTTCGAAGGAAATGCTCCCCGCGCCTACGATCACCGAAGCGCGAAACTCAACCACGGGTACGCCCGATGCGCGCAAGGTATCGCCTACCTCCTGCCGGCTGGCCAGATGCTTGGAGAGCGTCTTGCCGTGCCCCAGACCGCCGAGGTAGATGATGCGCTTCACACCGGCCTGGCGTGCCGCCTCGCCGAAGAGCCGTGCGTATTCGCGATCCGTAGATGCGAAGTCTTGCGCATGCGTCATCGCATGGATCAGGTAATAGGCTGTTTCCACGCCCTCCAGGGCGCGGGCCAGGGCGCCGGGATCATCGATCTCCCCCTGTACGGAGACCTCTCGCACGCCTTCGGGAAGCCGGTCCACGTGACGCGCGAAGCAGCGGACCGCGTGGCCGCGATGTAAAAGCGTGGATAGCAAATGGCTCCCAACATAGCCTGTCGCACCGGTGAGCAAGACCATGACGTATCCCAATAGCTTTGTGACCGCGCGACCATGCAGGCCAGGCGATTTTCGCATGTCAGCGGCGAACGCTTCCACTCCTCCTTAAGAGGTCTAGGGATCGATGACAATGGCAGGAATGCGTGTGCCGCGAGGGGACGCATTCGGTGCGCCTTCCGCATGCTCGCCGGTAACTCCAGCCGGGACGCATATAGGTGCCGCAAGCCGCCCTGCGGATCGCCCGGGTCTCGCCGAGCCCTACCTGCGCGTCATACGGCGATGCATGCGTTCGCTCGCCAGATCAACCTGAGGTTACCTATCGGCCGGCAACGCACTGCGCCGTCTCAAGCGACGGAGGTATAGGAGTGGCTCGGTTCCCTTTGATGATCGCTTGGGTCGTCGGCGCCGTTTCACTTTGCAACGGGGATCTCTTCAGAGCAGGCGTAGCCGAGCTTTACGCGGACGCACTTGGCCATCACGTAATCGACCACGTAGCAGAACTCGTCATTGGCCGCGACCATCGACGGATACCGGAACTCCAGGTGCTGCGGGTTCCCGCCGCGCTTGCCGAAGAAAAGCATCGTGTTGCCGTTCGCATCGGCGATCTCCACGCGTGCCATTAGCCCATCGGGGATGTACACGCGCTCGAAGTCGTCCAGGTCGAAACGCGGCGAATGGCACGCGCAACGCGGGCCGTCGCCCGGGCCGCCGGTGCGGTTGGTCATGGGCGAATACCCCGGATGCACCCACAGCGCTCCCTGGAGCGAACACTTCTGCGGCTTGGCCTGGCCCGTCTTGCAGAGCAAGAATGCGCCCGCGGGATCCAGCTCGGCGCAGCCGCCGTTCTTGTCGAATTTCACGATCGAACCGTATGACCACTTGTAGATTTCCTGCACCGCCGCCGAGAGGCTCTTGGCCATGTCGGAGGGCACCAGCGCGCCGGCGGGGCGGATCGTGCAGCCCACGTACACGTTGCCTTTGCGGTCCACCCTCACGCCGCCGGCCTGCGTCGGAAACGTGACCAGCCCGTAACTCTTGATGCGGCCGTTCAGACCAATCCGCGAGATCTGCGTCGAGCCGTTGCCGTGCTGCGCGTAGCCGTGGACCACGTACACGTCCCCGTCGGGCCCGCCGGTGCAGATGCCGCGCAGCGGATTGTAGTTGCTGCCCAGCAAATACCCGCAGAAGTTCACATTCATGTCCGCGAAGTTCGCCGGGTTTCCAGAGGCGTCGAAGCGCATCACGTCGTTGAAACTGCGCACATACAAGAAGCCGTCGCGCCCGAACGCGATCTCGCCCTCCTTCGCCAGACTCCCGCTCAGCTTCGGGTTGCCTTTCTCGTCCCGGAAGAGGTTCAGGTTGCGCAGTTCCTGCCCGGTCGTCGCGTCGTGTACGATCTGCCCTGAAAGATACAGTTCGTTGCGCGCGCGGTCGATCTCGACAATGTTGTTCGCGCCGCCCGCGTGATCAATGTTGGTCATGCCCTTGGCATCCACCTTCGGGTTCGGCAGATTTTCGAGATCTAAGAACTTGTAGCTCGAAAGCTCGGTGAATTTCCCCAGCGCCATTTCGCCCGAATACGACGGCGTCAGCCGCAGCGAAACCCGCACGCGGTAGGTCCCCGCCGGCAGCGCGCGCCCGTCGTCGTCCGCGCCGTCCCAGCGCAGGTCCTGCGCAAGCTCATGCTTCGCGAACGGTTCCGGCGCGTTGGCCCCCAGCACGCCCGAGGCCAGGTGCCGCACCACCTTGCCGCGCCCGTCCACGACTGCCACGTGCGCATCGACCGCCTCCTTTACGCGAAAACGGATGCGCCAGCCGGCGCCGTCCTTCGCCACCGCAGGCTTCTCGGCAAAGGCGGCCGCAGGGTTGAAGGTCGGATCCGGAATCGCCGCGCGCGCATCTAGTTTGGCGAACTCCGTTGGACGGTCTTCGTCGAGCACCTCCACGCGCGGATAGACGAACGCGTAATACTGAACCTCGTAATCGTTCGTGATCCGCTCCGGCGGGACCAGCGGGTTCTTGAATGCGTGCAGGCTCAGGTTCAGCGGCGCGCAGCAGTGGTACGCGGGTACATGCGGCGACGCATCGATGCGGTTTACGTCGGACGAGGTCGCGCTCTTGCGCTGCACGCCAAACTCGAGCGGTTTCCACGTAGCCATGTGCTCGTAATGGATCTTGCCCTTCAGGAAATCGGCCATGCCGGTCCAGTCGGCGCGTGGTTTGTGCCCACGCTCCGCGCCCCACTGTACACGGCGGAAATTGAAGTTCAGGTGCTGCGGCACGCCGTCCCGAGGGTGACGCAGAATCTGGGAAAGCGGTAGCTTCATCTCCACGTACCACGACTTGCTCGCGACATCCACGCGCGCCGCGCAGACGGGATGGATGCCCAAGTCCGGCTGCGAGTAGCCGTCCCAGGTCGTCATCCCGCCACCAGCGTGGATTGCATATGCTTTGCAAGCGCCCGACGCGTCGGCGTAGATCTGCAGGTAGGATAGCACGGTAAACTTGCCGCCGAAGATCTCGATCGCCACGTAGTCGGACCCCAGGATCGCCAAGCCCTCGCGCTCCAGTTTTTCCTTGCAGACCCACGGGCCCGCGGGGTCGGACTCCGCGCACCTAAAGAGGACGTACAGGTTCTCGGCGTCCATCGCCAGCCGTACGTCGGCAGCGCCCTTCGCCTTTGCGGGCCGCTTCGAAACGTCGGCCGGTTCCTCGATCGGCAGGCGTAGCGCGTCCTTCCAGGCCGCATCGGACGGGTCGCCGTCGATCGTCGGCGCCGCCTTCAGCCCCGGCACCACGGGAACCTCCGCCGCGAACTTCGCCGCCGCTGCGCCCCCGTCCTCCGCCCACCCGCCCGCGGCCCACGCCGCCAGCAGCACCCCTGTCGCGAATCCCACCCGAATGCTCCGCATCGCCGTCTCCTCCTGGCCTTCACCTCTCTGTATACATCCGGCTGAGAAGCCCATGGACTGAATTCCCTGCCAACGTGTGGTTTCGTGTGTATAATAGTGCCATGTCCGCCGACGCTCCCGCCTACGACGCGCCCCGTCCGGGCCGCCCCGTTCAGCCCGAGGCCCGCTTTCGCAGCGTCGCCCAACGCCTGCGTAAACGCCTCGCCCGCGACGAATGGCCCGCGCTCGCCGTCTTCCCTTCGTTCCAGCAGATCGCGCGCGAAGAAGGAGTCGGTCGCGAGACCGCCCGCGCCGCGGTGGCTCTCCTACGCGGTGAAGGCTGGCTGCGCCTCAACGCGCGCGGGCGCTTGGTCCGCGCCTCCGACCTGTCTTTCGCGCGCCGCGACCGCGGCCTGGTGCTGCTCCTCTTCTCCGAGCCGCTGCAACGCTCGCTCTTCAACCCCGACCGCGAAGCCCTCTACTGCGGCCTGGCCGAAGGGCTCGGCGAGGCCGAACGGCCCTTCCTCGTCGCGCACGATTTCTACCTGCGCGAGGCGCTCCCCGACCGCTACCTCGCCTACCCGCTCGACGGCATCCTCGCCACCGGTACGTTTCTTCCCTCCGTGCTGGAAGGCCTCGCGCGCCTGAGCGTCCCTGCGCTCGCCGTGGACATGCCGCCGCTTGCCACCGGCCTTCCCGCCCTCAGCGTCGATAACCACGCCGCGGCCCGCGACGCCTGCGAACGCCTGATCGCGCTCGGACACCGCCGTATCGGGCTTCTGAAATCCGTCAGCGCGACCCTTGGCGCCGCCGATCCCGATTCGCTCGAACGCGAAGCCGGGTTCCTCGCCGCGCTGCGCAAACACCGCTTGAAATCCCGGCACTGCCCGATCATCAACACGATCTCGCGCGATACGCCCCGCCACCCGCGCCTGCGCCAGATCCTCTCCGGGCCGTCGCGCATCACCGCCGCACTCTGCGTCGATACCGGCCGTGCGCGGTTGCTCGCGCGCTGCGCACGCAGCCTGGGCCTTGCGATTCCGAAAGACCTGAGTCTCGTGGCGTTCTCGGGCCGCAACGAGCGCGGCCTCGCCTTCTCCGGACCCAAGATCGATTTCCGCGCTCTCGGCCGCGCCGCCGCCACCGCGCTTTTCAAGCGTCCACTCGCATCCCACCGCATCCTCACCGACTGGCACTCGGGCGTGACCCTGGCGGAATGCAAAAGCATGAAGGGCTGATGGGGGCTTTGATTTGCCGCTTCGTGGAGCGCGAAAGCGTGTGACCCAGGCATACGGTGCGAGAAAGTCCCGACACTAACGCTTCGTAGGCAGCGGATGTCGAGGCACGCAAGAAAGACGTTGCGCACGTTCATCGGTGTGTCGGGCGTAAAGTAGGATGTTACGTAGAGCCCTTTACCTTCCAATATCGGCAAGCCATTGTGACGTATTAAAAGTATGGCCGTTACTCCAACAGTCCCGATTGTCTCGTAGAAGTGAAGCGGCTCCCGTTGGCTATAGCACGTACAACAATGGACCTTTCGCCCATGTATGCGTGCTGGGGCTGCGGCAAAGCACTTACCAAGCCTAACTATCTAGTAATTAAAAAATCGCGCAGAATATATTGTTGAGGTGCCCCCCAAGAACTGATCCAGGCGCAGGGTTAGAATCCTGTAGCCTGATCACAGAAAGGGGGCTGTATGTCGAAGAAGCGATTCATGCCGGAGCAGATCATCGCCAAACTGCGCGAGGCTGAGGTGGAATTGGCCAAGGGACAAGCCATGGGCCAGGTCTGCCAGAAGCTTGGCGTAACGGAGCAAACCTACTACCGCGGGCGAAAAGAATACGGCGGCCTCAAGGTCGATCAGGCCAAGCGCCTGAAGGAATTGGAGCGCGAAAACGCTCGGCTAAAAAAGCTCGTGGCCGACCAAGCGCTCGACATGGCCATCCTGAAGGAAGCCGCCAACCCAAACTTGTGAGCCCGCCCAAGCGCCGGCGGGTAGTACACCAGGTTCGAGAACACCTTGGGCTTTCCGAACGACGTGTATGCCGGGTGCTCGGGCAGGCCCGGTCTACGCAGCGATACTTGGTACGCCGAAAAGAGGACGAGGCACCGTTGGTGGAGCGCATGGTGGGTTTGGCCACGCAATATGGCCGCTACGGCTACAGGCGGATCACGGTCATGCTGGGGCGTGAAGGCTGGCGGGTGAACCACAAGCGCGTGGAACGGCTTTGGCGTCGAGAAGGATTGAAGGTGCCTTCGCGGCAGCCCAAGCGCAAGCGGTTATGGCTCAACGATGGATCATGCGTGCGGTTGCGG
>JAHCJK010000169.1 GCA_026184295.1 Planctomycetota bacterium | reverse complement strand
GGATGTAGCGTTCGACGACGTTGCCGAGCGGCTGCCCGTTGACGGTCACCTTGGGCGCGGCCGGATCGCTGAAGTCGAAGACGCATTCGTTCCAGCCCTGCTTGCGGCTCACCTTGGCCGGGTGCGGGCTGTACCACTGGTTCTCGCCCGTGTTGAACCACGCGTACTCGGTGTCGCCGCCCAGGTACTTGCGCCAGCAGGTGCGCAGGGCAAAGCGGTCGCCGTCGGCGTTCACCACGCCCCAGCCCGCGCCGGTGACGGAGTTCTTGCCCAGTTTGATGCCGCTGTCGTAGATCCACAGGCTGACCTTCACCGGCAGGTTGTCGTCTTCGCCGAAGTTCAGGATCGCGCTCTGGCCTTCGATCAGCTTCAGGCTCTTCTTGCCGCCGTGCGCCTGTTCTTCGCTCTGCGCCGCGCCCTCGATGTGCCAGCGGCCGTCCGGCGCGCTCTCGAAATCGACGCTGATCGTCTCGCCCGCGGCCAGCACCGGCGGCCCCTGGCGCTCGCGCTTGACCCCGGGCTTGACCCAGACGGCCTCCTGGCGGCTCTCGCCGTTCAGGGTCCAGCGGATGCGGTATTCGCCGTCTTCCTTCTTGCCCGTCTTGGGATTGGTGCCGTCCCAGCGCGGGGCGTTGTATTCGGCGTCCTTGGGGACTTCGACGGTCGCGATGGTGCCGAGCACTTCCTTGCCGGCGGCGTCGAGCAGTTCGAGCTTCAGCGTGCCCGCGGCCCCGGTCTGCGTCGCGAGCTTGATGCGCGCGTTGTTGGCGGTCTCCACGACGTCCGGAATCGGCAGCGTGAGCAGCAGCGCGGTGCCCGGCTGGAGCGGGACGGCTATCGGCTTCACCTGCGCGGGGTCCTTGACCAGGGTGCGCTCCCAGCCCAGGTGCTTGGAAGTCACGTTTTCGTAATACGCGAGCGCGATCTTGGCGCGGTCGTCGGTCTTGCCTTTCAGGCCCGCGAGGTACTTGGTGCGGGTCTCTTCGTCGAAGGGCACCAGGCCCGTCCAGAGTTCGCCGGCCTTGCCGCCGTCGGCGCCGCGCCAGCCCTTCTCGCCCTGCGCCATCCAGTGGTTGGTGCGGATCACGCGCTCGAGGTCGGCCTTGTCAAAGACGAGCCCCGAGTTGTAGACCTCCTCGAACATGTGGACCTCGCCCGCCTGGTAGCCCGGGCGTTCGGGGTGCACGCCGACCCAGTGCTTGGGGGCCTTGCCCTGGATGTCCCAGGGGCCGTGCGGCGTCCAGTACTGCCAGACGACGCGGTCGTCCTCGGGGAAGTGGCGGAAGAGCATCTTCACGCGCGAAAAGATGCGCTCGACGCGCTCCTTGTATTCGGGCTTGCCGGTGATGCGCCAAAGCCGCAGGAGCACGATCGCCGCGTCGGCGCTCTTGTTAAACGGCTGCGTCAGCATCTGCGCCGGCCGTTCGAGCCAGACGCCGGTCTTGGTGTCGATGGAGCGCCCGTGCGAGTGGTAACTGCCGTAGCCCGCCGCGTCCTGGTAGTACGTGCCGCGCTTGTTCCACTTTTCCCACATGATGCGCGTGGACAGGTCGATGTACTTCTGCGCCTTCTCGCCGAACTGCTTTTTCAGCGCCTCGTCGGCCATCACGACCTCGGCGAATTCGACGAGATGCCGGCAGAGCACCGCGTCGCCGACAAGCGCGTCCTCCTGGACCTCGGGCGTGTTGAAGATCGTGTTCCCGATCCAGCCTTCGTAGCCGTCGGGGTCCTTCTTCAGCTTGGTGCAAAAGAAGTCGTAGTACTTCTCCGCTTCCTCGAGCCACTTCGGGTTCTTGAAGGCCTTGTACCCGGCGATGAATTCGCCCGCGCCGTACGAGGCATGCCAGCAGAAGGCCTCGCCCCAGTCGTCGCGCAGATGCCCGTTCTTCATGACCTCTTCGCGGTACTTGGCAGGATCGGGCTCGTCCACCGCGCGGACGCTCTGCACGGCGGCGGCGCAGAGCAGCAGCGCGCCCAGCAGGCGCAGGCGGCGTGAAACGGTCTCATTTATTAGCATGGTGGGCTCCCCCGGCCTCTGATTCATTCTGGTACACCACGTTAGAATTTGTGATGGCCGCAAATTTCGGAGAACTAATTATTAGCACCTAAGGGTGCCCCAGCACGTTGGAATCGTTTAAGATACTCTAAAAGTAGGCAGCAGCCACCTAGGATAAGGTTTACTGAATGGTATTGCTACAAGATGAAAATTTGTTACATCATATTGCATCTTAAGTGGGGTGATTGGAGAGACTATGACCTTTTATCAATGGATTATTAAGCAGAAGGGTGATTCTAGGATTGACAGTTCCTTTCATATCGTTGACGTAGCAACAAGCGTTAGAGCCGACGACTGTTTTCCGAAAAATGCAGCCTCTTTCGATGAAATTCGCACTCATATTCAAGGTCATGGTGCCATTGACGAATGCCTAGAATGCCTTGAGTATGCCTTTGCCGAGTATCTGCTTGATGAGGTATTGGGTTTGAAACCTGACCCGAAGATAACGGCAAAACTAACAATAGAACTCCTTGAAGTATTGAAACGCAAACGTCCTGAACAAGATTAACTGCAACCTAATGAATACAAATCAAGTGCATTTGCCTGGGCGGCGTTCTTCCTATGTTACTGTAAATGCCGATAGAAGTATCGCGCTTATTTTATTGAAGAATGGAAAAATTGAAGTGGAGGAGAAGGATCGAGATGCAAAAATCACAATTCAAATTACTAATCGTAAGGCTAGGACCAACGCGAAAAAGCCATTCAAACCCTTTCTAAAGTACTACATTGACCCCTCAAGACCGTTCTCTGGCTTTGACGAAGATTTCGAACATCTACACGAAATGTACGCAGTCGACACGAGTAATCGCCAGTTAACGAATGGAGATGACCTGAAAGTTTGCGTAGCTATCCTAGGAAAGGCCACCCCAAGAAATCCTTCGAAATATGGAGAAGAGTGTAAATTTGATTTGTTACCCTCTTATGTATTTATCACCAGGCACAATAATCCAGAATTAATTGGATTGCATTGGTTGGTTTATGGGATTCAGAACAGTGCTGGGTATGATCCAAATAGAAAAATTGGCTTAGTTCTTGATACAGAATTCTCGCTGCAAGATGAATTCAATCTGCGCAAGAGGCCGTACCTGGCTGATTACTATCTTCCCGATAATTTTACTATTATTTACGCATCGTCGGATACTGGACAACACCTACCCAATAAGATGATTCGGATTTGTGATGTGGAAGGTAAACGGGGCCTAAAGTTACAAGAGGTATCCGCTAACGCTGCAGCACAAGACCTTGGCGACAAACCGTTTCATATCCTCGCGAGGATTGAATGGAAAAATCGAAAATAACTTCTGACACAGTTTAGGCCTTAACGGGCAGGCTGTGCACCCACTGTTCGAGGCGTTTCAGGTCGAGGGGTTTGCGGAAGAGTTCGATGCGGCGGGCGCGGACCCAGCCTTCCAGTGTGATGTCGTCGAAGGCCGTCATCATCGCCACGGGCACGCCGGGGAATTCGTGGACGAACTCCTGGATCACGCGGCAGCCGGTGGCATCGGGGAGCTGGTAATCGACGAGCAGCCCGTCGAGCTTCGATTCGATGAAGGAGACGTCCTGGACCAGGTCCATCGCTTCCTTGGTCGAGGTCGCCAGCATGACCGTGAAGCCGTGCATCTCCAGCCAGCGCTTCAGCAGCGTGCCGATGTCGGGATCGTCCTCCACCACCATGATGCAAGGCTGAGGCTGATTGCGCAATTGGCGCACGGCGGTGGGACGAGGCTGCATAAGACGGGCGTCCTCAGATAACCTAAACGTAAGTTTCCGTATCAAATTCGGGACCATGACGCGAATATTTAGCTTCCTTCGATAAGTTTTCAGCATCCCTGGAGTTAGTAACCCATATAAAGAGATCGCCTTGGGCAAATGCCTTATATCGTTGCCCCCAATTTGACCAGTTCGCTCGCTCCAGTGCATCCATAATCGAGCACCTTTCCCTGCTTTAACCCGTAGATTCTACGCTGGCACGGGCGTGATTTTTTCACACAATGCGACCTTCGCGGGAGCATGAACGGAGAGAACGATGGCCAAGCAGCAGCAGGGCGGACAGAAGGCTCAGGACGTGAACAAGGAATCGATCACGCCGCGCGTGAAGGACTACGCGCAGTGGTACCTCGACGTGGTCAAGCAGGCCGAACTCGCCGAACACAGCGGCGTCAAGGGCTGCATGGTCATCCGCCCGCACGGCTACGCGATTTGGGAAAAGATGCAGCGCGAACTCGACGACCGCTTCAAGGCCACCGGCCACGTCAACGCATACTTCCCGCTCTTCATCCCGCTCAGCTACCTGGCCAAGGAAGAGAAGCACGCCGCCGGCTTCGCCAAGGAATGCGCCGTCGTCACCCACCACCGCCTCAAGACCATCGACGGCGAAGTGCAGGTCGATCCCGAATCGAAGCTGGAAGAACCGCTGATCGTCCGGCCCACCAGCGAGACGATCATCTGGGCGCAGTACAAGAACTGGATTCAGAGCTACCGCGACCTCCCGCTGCTCATCAACCAGTGGGCCAACGTCTGCCGCTGGGAGATGCGCACGCGCCTTTTCCTGCGCACCGCGGAATTCCTCTGGCAGGAAGGGCACACGGCCCACGCGACGGAGCCCGAAGCGATCGAAGAGACGCACCGCATGCTCGGCGTCTACGCCGACTTTGCCGAAAAGGTGATGGCCGTGCCCGTCGTCCAGGGAGCCAAGAGCCCCGGCGAACGCTTCCCCGGGGCGCTCGAGAGCCTGTGCATCGAGGCGATGATGCAGGACGGCAAGGCGCTGCAGGCCGGGACGAGCCACTACCTGGGCCAGAACTTCTCCAAGTCGGCCGACGTGAAATTCCTGAGCAAGGAAGGCAAGCTGGAGTTCCCGTACGCGACGAGCTGGGGCGTGAGCACGCGGCTGATCGGCGCGCTGATCATGACCCACAGCGACGACGCGGGGCTGGTGCTGCCGCCCAAGCTCGCCCCGATCCAGGCCGTGATCGTGCCCATCTTCAAGGGCGACGACGAGAAGGTCCGCGTGATGCAGGAGGCCGAGGCCGTCTTCGCCGAACTGAAGAGCCAGGGCATCGCGGTGAAGCTCGACGACCGCGACCTGCACCCCGGCGCGAAGTATTACGAATGGGAGATGAAGGGCGTCTGCGTGCGCATCGAGATCGGGCCCAAGGACATCGAGAAGGGCAGCCTGTGCCTGGT
Organism: Planctomycetota bacterium; assembly: GCA_026184295.1. Taxonomy (GTDB): domain Bacteria; phylum Planctomycetota; class SZUA-567; order H5-PLA8; family H5-PLA8; genus JACQFI01. The sequence goes on along the minus strand of JAHCJK010000169.1, from coordinate 8,889 downwards.
GCGGCGCTTCGTCGTCGAACACGAAGGCGAGAGCGAACAGGACCTACGCAAGCGCAAGAAGACCTTCGCGCCGCGCGCCGAGGCGTTGGCCGGCATGCGCGCGCTGCTCGACGAGATGCAGCAGCAGCTTTTCGAACGCGCCAAGACCGCCCGCGCGCGCCGCACCCGCGTGATCGACGACTTGGCCGACTTCGAACGCTTTTACAAGGAAGAAGGCGGCGGCTTCGCCTGGGTGCACTGGGCCGGCAGCCCCGAAGACGAAGACGCGATGGCGAAGAAGTACGAGACCAGCATCCGCTGCATCCCGCTCGCCGACCAGATCCCCGAAGCCGCGCGCGGCGAAGGGAAGTGCATCTATACCGGCAAGCCGAGCGCGCAGCGCGTGGTGATGGCGAAGTCGTACTAAGCCGTCCCGCCGACAAGCTGCCCAATTCCAGCCAGCGTGCGATCGCCGGAAATTCGGAATGCGCTCGCCTTCTGCTTACGTGAAGGTGTAGGCTACGCACGCTCGTCCACACCTTCGAAAGGAATCCCCCATGGAATACCGAGTCCTCGGCGGCAGCGGCTTTAAAGTTCCGGTGCTCACGTTCGGCACGGGCACGTTCGGCGGCAAGGGCGAGTTCTTCAAGGCCTGGGGCAGCAGCGACGTCGCGGAGGCCACGCGGCTGGTGGACGTCTGCCTCGAAGCCGGCCTGACGATGTTCGATTCGGCCGACATCTACTCCAGCGGCGCGGCGGAAGAGATTCTCGGGCAGGCGATCAAGGGCCGCCGCGAGAAAGTCCTGATCTCGACGAAGGGCACCTTTCGCCACGGAACCGGACCCAACGACGCGGGCTCCTCGCGCTTCCACCTCATTCAGTCCGTCGAAGGCAGCCTGAAGCGGCTCGGCACCGACTACATCGACCTGTACCAGCTCCACGGTTTCGACGCGGTGACGCCCATCGAAGAGACGATGATGACGCTGAACGACCTCGTCCGCGCGGGCAAGATTCGCTACGTGGGCTGTTCGAACTTTTCCGGCTGGCATCTGATGAAGGCGCTCGCGGTCTCCGAAAAGTACGGCCTCGTCCGCCACGTCGCCCACCAGGCGTACTATTCGCTGATCGGGCGCGACTACGAATGGGAACTGATGCCGCTGGGCCTCGACCAGAAGGTCGGCGCGGTCGTCTGGAGCCCGCTCGGCTGGGGGCGTTTGACCGGCAAGATCCGCCGCGGGCAGCCGCTGCCGAAGGACAGCCGCCTGCAGAGCAAGGTCGTCGCCGACAACGGGCCGAAGGTGAGCGACGAGTACCTGTACGGCGTCGTGGACGCGCTCGACGAGGTCGCGAAGGAGACCGGGAAGACGATCCCGCAGATCGCGCTGAACTGGCTCCTGCAGCGGCCGACGGTGGCGACGCTGGTGATCGGCGCGCGCAACGAAGAGCAACTGCGCATGAACCTGGGCGCGGTCGGCTGGAACCTGACCAAAGAACAGGTCGCGAAGCTCGACGCGGCCAGCGAACTGCCCGCGCCGTACCCGTACTGGCACCAGTTCGGCTTCAAGGAACGCAACCCGCGGCCGGTGTAGCGGGCGATTTTTGTCGAGGTCGCCGGGGTTCGCGTTAAGATCGCGCCGTCCCGGAGAGCCGCCTCGGATGGCCGCACGCCGCATCCTCATCGTCGTCTGGGAAATCACCCTCCAGTGCAACCTGGGCTGCCGGCACTGCGGTTCGCGCGCCGGGCCCGCGCGCGCGCATGAACTGACCACCGCCGAAGCGTTCGACGTCATCCGCCAGCTCGGCGACTTGAAGGTCCGCGAGGTGACGCTGATCGGCGGCGAGGCGCTGCTGCGCCCCGACTGGGACGTGCTCGCCAAGGAAATCCGCCGCCGCGGGATGCACTGCAGCATGGTCACCGGCGGGCGCGGGCTCGATGCCTCCGTCGCTCAACGCGCCCGAAACGCCGGCATCGAGAACGTGTCCATCTCCATCGACGGGCTGGAGGCCACCCACGACGCGCTGCGCGGCGTGAAGGGCAGCTACCGCGCCTGCCTGGAAGGCCTGCGGCACCTGCGCGAGGCCGGCGTGCCCGGCAGCGTCAACTCGCAGGTGAACACCCGGAGCGCCGGAGAACTTTTCGGGCTGCTGGACGTGCTCGCGGCCGAGAAGGTCTGGGCCTGGCGGCTGGCGCTGACCGTCGCGATGGGGCGCGCGGCCGACCGCCCGGACCTGCTCCTGCAGCCGTACGAACTGCTCGACGTCTTCCCGATGCTCGCGCGCCTGAAGGTCGAGGCCTACCGCCGCGGCGTGGGCGTGTATCCCGGCAGCAACATCGGCTACTTCGGTCCGTTCGAGGCCACCCTGCGCGGGAACGTGACCGAGGCAGGCCATTGGACAGGCTGTTCGGCCGGCGACGAGACCCTGGGCCTGGAAGCGGACGGCACGATCAAGGGCTGTCCTTCGCTGCCGACGCAGGCCTATGCGGGCGGGAACGTGCGCGAGCGCCCCATCGTGGAGCTGCTCGAGGCGACCCCGCAGATGCGCTTTACCCGCGAACGCGGCGTGGACGACCTGTGGGGCTTCTGCCGCACCTGCTACTACGCCGAGACCTGCCGCGCGGGGTGTTCGTGGACCGCGCACTGCCTGCTCGGGCGGCCCGGGAACAACCCCATGTGCCACCACCGCGCGCTGGAGATGCGCAAGCGCGGCCTGCGCGAACGCCTGGTGCCCGTGCGCCGCGCGCCGGGCGAACCCTTCGATCACGGACTCTTCGAACTCGTGGAGGAACCCGCCGATGACGTCCCCGCAGCCGCCGGCTCCTGACGCGTCCGACCGTGCGCCAGATGGCCGCCACCACCGCGCCGCCGATCTCTTCTGCCCGCATTGCGGCGCGAAGGTGCTGCCGGCCGCGCCGCCGCCCACGCCGCCGGCGGGCGTCCAGGCGGCTCCGGCGCCGCCGCCGCCGCTGTTCATGCCCGAATCGGTGGTCTACGGGCCGCCCGCGCTGCCGGACGACGGCCTGGAAGCGCCCACGCCTCCGCCGAAGCAGCAGTATCCGCCCAAATCCACCGTGTACGGCATCCCCGCGATCCGGCAGGACGCGCCGCCGCCGCCCATGCACGAACCGATGCCCGCGGTCTACGGAGGCCCCGGCATCGCGCCGAGGCCCGCGTCGGTGCTCGCGCGTCTGATCGTGTTGCTGGGAGCCGCGGGCCTGGTGGCGGCCGCGGTTTGGTACCTCTTTTTTCGCTGAGGCTGCGCGCTAGCGCCGCATGCCCTGACCTTCCGGGGGCTGCGGTCCTTCCATGGGCTTGGCCTGGAGGTTCGCGAGCAGCCGCTTGGCGGGCGTGCTGACGTTCGGGTCTTCGGACTTGGCCAGCGCTTCGAGCACCGGCGCGGCGAGGTCGCCCACCTGGGCGAAGGCGCGCACGGCGCGGTCGCGTACCTCGAAGTTCTCGTCTTCGAGCTGCTTCGACCAGGCGGCCATGTCCTTCTTCAGTTCGGGCAGCCAGCCGATGCGTTCGGCTTCGCCGGGCACGGCGTCGAAGACCACGCCCGCGCGGACCAGCGCGTCGGGTTTGGGCAGTACTTCAAGCGGGAAGATCGCGTCGAAGACCTTGCCGGGCATGCGCGAGACGACCAGGAATCCGCGCGAAGCGAGCAGGTCGGACTTCCAGATCTCGACGATCGCGGCGGCTTCTTCGCGCGTCATGCCGAAGGATTCCCACTGCGCGCGGGCGGCGGCGAGCAGCGCGTCGTCGCCGGGCGCGGCCTGGAAGATCTCGTCCTTGGGAACCTTGACGCTGCCCTTGCCGGGCACGTCCTTGACCACCGCCCAGCCGCGGCGCGTCCCGTCGTTTACGACCACCAGCACCTGGCCCGAGGCGTCCTCGTGGGCGTTCTTCAGGTCCAAAGCGTCGGCCGCGACGGAGGCGGCAACGAGCGGTTCCTGGAGCGCGGAGGCTTCCCAGAAGATAAAGCGTTCGGCGCCGCCTTCGCCGCTGAAGTACATGCCGGGAATCGTGCGCGCCGCGTTCCACCAGTGGCCTTCGGGGGCTTTGGGTTCGCCGCCCGTCGGCTGCTTGCTCAGCTTGCCCGACCAGATCATGCCCACGGCGTCGGTGCGGCCCGAACCCATCATCCAGAAGGTCTCTTCGATCAGCTTGGGCTTGGGGTAGTAGGCGATCGGGTGGCCCTTGGGCGTGCGGATGCGCGCTTCCACGGCCAGGCCTTCCTTGCCGTAAAAGTGGATCACCGGTTTGTTCCAGTCGCGGTACTGCGCCTTCGGCTGGTAGACCGCGTCGTGGCGCGCGACGAACGCGGGCATCTCGGAAAAGAGTTCGTTGGGCGCCGAAAGCAGCGCGGCGGGCTTGCCGCCCTCGGGGGCCGCGCGCACGAGCCGCATCTCGGCGGGGTTCGTGGACGCCACCAGCACGCTGGAACGCACCATCACGCCCCATTCGTGGACGATGAAGGGTTCCTCGTCGGCCGCGCGCAGGCTCCACGCCAGGGTGACCGCCAGCAGCGCGAACAGCATCCCGTTTTTCATCGACCGACTCCTTGCCGTGCGGATTCGTTCATCGTTAGACGCGTTGACCGGGCCGCCGGCGCAGCAAACGATCCGCGCGAACCGTTGGCCAGGTCACCTTATCAACGCGGGCCCGCGGGCACCAGCTTCGAGGGACTGCCCCGGCCGTGCGCGGGCAGGGCGGAGACCGGTTGCGGCGTCAGGTTCTCGATCAGGCGGCGGGCCTCGGCGGCGACGGTGGGATCGGCGGACTGGGCGAGTTCCTTCAGGACGGGCTCGGCCAGGTCGCCGGTGCGCCGGAAGGCCTGGTAGGCCTTCTCGCGCACGGCGAATTCTTCGTGGCCCAGGTCCTTGCCCCACGCGTCCATGAGCTTGCGCAGGCCGGGCACCCACGCCAGGCGCCCTTCGACGCCGGGGAGCGTGTCGAAGACGACCGGCGCGCGCACCACCGACGCGGGCTTGGGCTCGATCTCGAGCGGGAAGAGCTTGTCGAAGACCTGGGTGGACATGCGCGAGACGAGCAGGAAGCCCTGCGCGCCCAGCAGGTCGGGCTTCCAGACTTCGACGATCGCGCGCGCTTCCTCGCGCGTCATGCCGTAGGCTTCCCACTGCGAGCGGCAGGCGGCCAGCAGGGCCTCGTCGCCGGCCTCGGCCTTGAAGAGTTCGCCCTTGCTCACCTGCACGCTGCCTTTGGCCGGGACGTCCTTGAGCAGCACCCAGCCGCGCGCGCCGCCGTCGCGGACGATCGCCAGCACGGGCCCGCTGGCTTCCTCGCCGGCGTTCTTCACGTCCAGGGTCTCGCCGTTCACCGTCGCGGTGACGAGCGGCTCCTGGAAGGCGTAGGCTTCCCAGAAGATGAAGCGTTCGGCCCCGCCTTCGCACGAAAAGTACATGCTGGGGATCTCGCGCGCGGCCTTCCACCAGTGGCCCGCGGCGACTTCGGGTTCCTTGCCCGTCGGCGCTTTGCTCAGGCGTCCGGACCATTCCATGCCGACTTCCTCGGTCGCGCCCGTGGACATCCACCAGAAGGTCTCGGTCAGCGCCGCCGGGCGCGGGTAGTACGCCAGCGGGCGGCCGTGCGGCGTCAGGATGCGCGCGCGGACCGCCAGGCCTTCCGGCCCGTAAAAGTGGATCACCGGCTTGTCCCAGGCGCGCGCATGCATCACCGGCTTGGTGCTCGCCCGCGCGACGAACTCCGGCGCGCCGGAGAGCAGTTCGCCCGGCGGCGCGAGCATGGCGCGCGGTTCGCCTTTCGTCTTCTCTTCGCGCAGGCGGAACGCTGCGTGCGGCACGACGGGCACGCTGGAGCGCACCATCACGCCCCATTCGTGGACGACCAGCGGTTCCTGCTCCGCCGCGGGCAGGCACGCCGCGCAGGCCAGGGCCGCCGCAAGGATGACGGCTTTCATGGATGTGCTCCTAAGGCCAAACCGTGTAAATTCCACGAGGGATTAGACGCGCGAGCGCGCGGACCGTTTCAGGAAATACCCTTCGATGCAATTCCCCGCCGATGCTCCGGTTACGCCCGCCAAGCTGGACGCCTTGCGCCAGCGCATCGCGCGCCTGGGCATCCGCCTGGAGCTGGTCGAAGAGCGCTTCGTGCGCGCCTCGGGGCCGGGCGGGCAGAAGGTGAACAAGACCGAGAGCGGCGTGCAGGTGCAGTACCCGCCCCTGAACCTGACGGTGAAATGGACCCGCGAACGCTCGCGCGCGCTCAACCGGTTTCTCGCGCTGCGGGAACTCGTGGACGAGATCGAGGCGCTGGTCTCGCCGCGGACCAGCGAGCGATTGAAAGCGGCGCAACGCATCCGCAAACAGAAGGACCGCCGCCGCCGGCGCTAGCCGCTCACGTTGACCCAGAACTGGCTGTGCGCGATCCACTTGGGCGTGCCGATGCCTTCCTGGCCGACGTGGACCTCGAACTCCACGAAGCCGTGCGGCGCGATGCGCATCTTCTGCCAGATGTCCACGACGAAGGCCCAGTCGGGGACGGTCGCGTTCAGGATATCGCCGCGCTGGGAGATGAAGCTGGTCTTGCGCTTGGCCTGCTTGAGCGCCTCGGCGAGCTTCTGCTGCATCTCGTAGGGGATCGGCACCACGCCCCGGTAGCTGACGGACTCTTCGCCGTCCACGAGCACCGTCACCTGAAACTCCGAACCCGCCGGGACGGGCACCTTCAGGATCACGGAATCTTCGACGAAAGGCACCTGCTGGCCCGCGGCGCCGACTTCCTTGGACGCCTGCTGCAGCACCTTGCCGTTGCGGTCCATCAGGGAGGCCACGACCTGCACGGAATAATCGAGGTTCGACACGCGAAGGCTCCTTATGTTCGGATAGCCCGTGCTTACACGGGCGGTGTTAGCCGCATATAAGGCCTGGACGTAAAGGAGGGGCGTATCCGTGCCGCGCGCTACGCTTGTTTCACGTAGGCGAGCACGTCGGAGACGGTGTTCATCTTCGCGGCGGCTTCGTCGCTGATCTCGATTTTCAGGCGGTCTTCCAGTTCGGCCAGCAGGTTCAGGCCCTTGGAGGAATCGATCCCCAGGTCGGCCACGAGTTCGTGTTCGGGCTTGACCACGTCCGGGTGGCGGTTGCTGATCTTGCCGATGACTTCCAGGACGATCTTCTCGCGTTCCATGCGTCCGCTCCGATGCCTCCGTCAAGGCTGCCGTTCGAGCCGTTCCATCTTGCGTTCGAGGTAGCGCCGGCGCAACTCCCCGCGCTGAATCTTTCCGCTCGTCGTCTTGGGAATGCTCCCGCGCCGCACGAAGGCCACGTCGGCCAGCGGCAGGCCCAGCACGCGCCCGATGCGGCTGCGGATCTCCTGTTCCATCGCCGCGAGCGCCCCGGGGTCCGGGTTATCCAGTTCCACCACCAGCACCGCCTGTTCGCCGTCCCGGCCCGTGGCGACGCTGAAGGCCGCGGCCCGCGCCGTCCCGCCGCCGCCGGTGACGCTTTCGGCGAGCCATTCCAGTTCGTGCGGCATCAGGTTGTGCCCGTGGACGATCAGCAGGTCCTTGGTGCGCCCGGTGATGTAGAGTTCGCCGTCCTTCAGGAAGCCCAGGTCGCCCGTGCAGAGCCAGCCGTCCTGGAGCGCCTCGGCCGTCGCCTGCGGGTCCCGATAGTACCCGCTGAAGACGCTCGGGCTCTTCGAACGCACCTGCCCGATGGTTCCCTCGGGCAAGGCCGAGCCGTCCGGCGCGGCGATGCGCACCGTCGTGTCGAGGATCGGTTCCCCGGTGCTGACGGCTTCGCGCAGGCCGAAGCCGCTGTCGGAACCGCTCGGGAGCGGCGCGGTGCGCACGCCCAGGCCGCGCTGGTCCATGGTGACGGCAAGGGTCGATTCGGCCAGGCCGTAGCAGGGACGCCAGACGTTGGGGCGGAAGCCGTGGCCCGCGAACTTTTCGGCGAAGGCCTGGCAGGTCTCGGGCCGGATCATCTCGGCCCCGGTCATCGCGCCGAGCCAGCCGGAGAGGTCGGTCGGGCCGAGGTCGGCGGGATCGACGCGTTCGACGCAGGCCTGGTAGGCGAAGTTCGGGGAAGGCGTGAGCGCGTGCGGATACGCGCCGAGCATCTCGAGCCAGAGCCGAGGGCGGCCGAGGAAGGTTTCGGGGCGCATCAGCCACAGGTCCAGGCCGTGGGCGATGGAGTAGATCACGCAGCCGATCAGGCCCATGTCGTGGTACAGCGGCAGCCAGGAGACGATGCAGCGCACCCGATGAGCGGGGCCCACCGCGTTCTGCACGGCGGTCTTAAGCGCCAGCGTGTTGTGGAGCGCGGCGCGGTGCGAGATCATCACCGCGCGCTGCAGGCCCGTCGAACCGCTGGTGAGTTGCAGGAAGGCGAGCGCTTCGCCGCGGGCGTCGGAGGGCGTGACGCGCGCGGCCGGCGTCACGGCTTCCAGTTCCGCGGGCGTCCGGACGATGGCGGCGGTGCGCTTCGCGCCGTGCTTGGCCGCTTCGGTGCGCAGGGCTTCGTCGGCGACGAGCAGCTTCGCGCCGATGCGTTCGACCACGCCTTCGGCCTTGCGCAGGTAGCTTTCGATGGCGGCCATGTTGCCCATCGGCGCCAGGGCCACGGGCAGCGCGCCGAGCCAGACGGCGCCGAGCCAGGTATCGATCCAGGGCCAGGACGTCGGCAGGCAGACGAGCACCCGGTCGCCCGGGAGCACGCCCGCGCCGGCCAGGCGCGCCGCGCTGGTCTGCACGCCCGTCAGGAGTTCAGGATAGGCGCGGCGGATAAGGTTCTTGCCGCGCCCGTCGAAGATGCCGAAGCCCTGCGCGGGGGCCTGGGCCGCGGCGCGGACCAGCGCCTCGCGGATCGAACCGCCCGCATAGTCGTAAGGATCGTTCCGTTCGTTGGAAGTCGAAGTCATGCCCGGT
>JAHCJK010000168.1 GCA_026184295.1 Planctomycetota bacterium | reverse complement strand
CGCGCGAAGCTTCGGAGCAAGCGAGAGAGGTGCCGCCGATCATCATCGTCAGCGGCTATTGCGAGGAACTTCAGACGTGGCAGGCCGCGCTTCAGGAAAAGATCGCGGGCGTGCTTCCGAAGCCTTTCAGTCCGCAGAAACTCCTGCGGACGGCCCGTGAGGCCCTCGCTAAGGCGGCGGCGTCGCCCTCCGTCGCCCCTTAGCGCTGGGCCATCATTTCATCCATTTCGTAGCTGAAACGAGCGGCCCGGAAGCGATAGGCATCCGGGCCGCCTCGCGTATAGTGGCTTTGCGCGGCGTTCACGGGGGGCGGCGCGCGGGCGGGCGGGCATGGAAGCCGACGAACAAGCATCCGACGCGCTGGACGCGAAGAAGGTTCCGATCACGATTCTCGCGTGCGGCCTGGCGATCGCGGCCACCGGCTACTGGTGGAAGGGCGGCGATGTGGACCGCTGGTTCATGGACGCGCGCTTCCTGTACGGCGAGCCCTGGCGTCCGGTCAGCAGCAGCTTCCTTCATGCCAACCTGCTCCACATCGTCTTCAACCTGTACTGGACCTGGATCTTCGGGACGTACATCGAGACGCGTTACGGCTCCGCGCGGACGCTGGGGCTCTTCCTGTTCCTGGCCTCCGCGGCCTCGCTGGGGGAGTTCCTCTTCCTGCGGGGCGGCGTGGGGCTCTCCGGCGTCGGCTACGGGTACTTCGGATTCCTGTGGGCGCTGCGGTCGCGCACGCCGGACGTGGACAAGGTGCTGCGCAAGGAAACGGTCGCGCTCTTCGTCGGCTGGTTCTTCCTCTGCATCGTGCTGACGTATACCGGCGCGATGAAGGTCGCGAACTTCGCGCACGGCTTCGGCTGCCTCGCCGGGTTGCTCGCCGGCGCGGCCGCGGCCTCCCAAGACGCCCGGCGCGCGGCCTTCGCGGGCGGGACGGCGGCGTTCGCGGCCGCGCTGCTGGGCCTGACGGTCTTCGCGCGCGGCGCCTTCAACCTCGACCCCGACATCGGGCTCGATCTGATGCGCATCGGATACCAGCGCTTCAAGCAGAACGATTTCGAGGGCGCCGTCCGATTCTACAAGGAAGCCCTGAGCCTGAATCCGAACAAGACCGATTGGTGGATCAACCTCGGCGGTTGCTACGCGCAGCAGCACCGCGACGAGGAAGCGCAGGCCGCGTTCCGCAAGGCCTGGGAGATCGACCCGTCGAGCAAGGACGCGCAGGAGGCGGCCTCCTATTTCTCCAAGCGGGCCGCGGCGAAGGCCTTCGAGGCCAAGCGCTTCGCGGAGGCGGCCGGGCATTACCGGGAGGCGCTCACGTACGAGGCGGGGAATCCGGACCTGTGGTACTGGCTCGGCCTCAACCTGCAGTTCGAGAGCAGGTGGGGCGAGGCGGCCGATGCGTACAAGGAGGCCGTGCGCCTGAATCCCGGGAAGGACGAATGGTGGGTCAGCCTGGGCGGGGCCTATGCGAAGGCCGAGCGCCGGGACGAGGCCCTCGCCGCCTACCGCAAGGCGTACGATCTCGACCCGGCGAAGGAACAGACCCGGGTGGGCGCGACCTACTATCTGAAGATCGATGCGGCGAAGGCATGGATCGAGAAACGCTACGAGGAAGCCGAGCGCCTTCTCCGCGAAATCCTGGCCATCGAGCCGGACAAGGCGGCCTTCTGGAACAACCTGGGCGGGTGCCTCGAGCAGTTGAAACGCCCGGCCGACGCGGCGGCGGCCTACCAGAAGGCCGCGGACCTCGAGCCCGGCAATGCCGCGTTCAAGGCCAGCGCCGAGCGGACGCGGAAGGAGGCCGGCCTGCCCGACCCCCCTCCGCTTCCGCAAGCCCCGCAGCCCTGAGGCGCGTCTACTTGGCCGGCTCCGTGTCGATGAAGACGTCCACCTGCTGGCCGACGTAGAGCGGCTTCTTGTGCTCCTTGTTTTCCTTCACGCGGTAGATCACCTGCAGCACGCGCGTGTCCACCAGCTCGTTCTGGCTGTTGGTCAGCGCGCGCTTGGGGATCACGAACGGCTCGACGGCCTCGAATTCCAGCTCGATCGGCTCGCGGCTCGCGCCCTTCAGGTAGGCGGTGGCCTTGGAGCCGGGCTTGAAGCGCGGCGCGTCGAACTCGTCGATGTCCACGCGGACGTGCAGGTCCTTCAGGTTGCCGACGACCACCGGCGCGCTGTCGGGCGTCATCGCCCCGCCGGTCAGGTACTCACCCGCGCGCAGGTTCATGCGCAGCACTTCGCCGTCGAGCGGCGCGCGCACCGTCATGCGCTCGATCTCGATGCGGTTGCTCTCCAGCCTGGCCGCCGCTTCCGCCAGCGCGGCCTCGGCCTTGCGAACGTCGGCGGCCCACGGGCCGGCGCGGTAGAGCGCCAGGTCGGCGCGCGCCTGGTCCACGGTGGCGAGCATCCCTTCCTTCTGCGCCTCCATGTTGCGGACCTTCTCGTGCGCCGAATTAAGAGCCGCTTCGCCCATCTTGGTCGCGTAGCGCGCGCGCTCCAGCTCGGTCTCGGGCGAGGCCCCGCCGGCGACGGTCTCCTTCAGGCGGTCTTCGCGGTCCTTCAGGTCCTTGAGGTTCCATTCGGACTGTTCGCGGTCGGCGCGCGCCTGTTCCAGCGCGGCGGCCATCTGCGCGACGTTGGCCTCGGACTGGCGCACCTTGGCGAGCAGCAGGGGTTCGTCTTCCTTGCGGCGGTACGCCTTGATCGCGTCCAGGTTCGCCTGCGCGGTCTTCACGGCCGCTTGCAGCGAGATCTTCTGCGCTTCCTGGGAGCGCGCGTCGAGTTCGAAGATCGGGTCGCCGGCTTTGACCGCGACGCCCTTCTTGACGTGCACCTTCAGGACCAGCCCCGGCTGCGGGACGCCGATCATGACGCTCTCGCTGCGCGGCTCGATCAGGCCCGCGCCGGCGATGCATGCCGCGTGCGGGTTGCGCACGGGCTCGTTGGCCAGCGGCGGCACCGCCTGCTGCGCATTGGCCCGGAACGACTGGACGATGCCGAAGCTTCCGCCCAGCACGGCCAGCACCGCGATGATCCACTTATACATAAGTCCCATCCTTTCCAAGGTCCGCCGCGCGCGCCTTACGCAAAGCGAGCGCGGGTGATTTCTTCTGGAACTACTCCTTCGCCACCAGCGCGAGCGAACGGACCGAAGCCGTCTGCGGCGCGGGCACGATGGATTCGATGACGCCGTCGCGCATGGTCGCGATGCGGTCGCCGTACTTGAAGATGCGATGGTCGTGCGTGACGACGATGGTGCAGCGGTCGTCGCGCAGGGCGTTGGCGCGCAGGATCTCCATCACCTTCGCGCCGGTCTCGCCGTCCAGCGAGGCCGTCGGCTCGTCGCAGATCAGGAGCTTCGGTTCGCCCACCAGCGCGCGGGCGATGGCCACGCGCTGCTGCTGCCCGCCGCTCAGCTTGCCCGGCCGGTCCTCGTAGCGCCCGGACAGGCCGACCTTGTCGAGCATCGCGGCGCTGCGGTCGAGCGCGGTCTTGCGCGGCGTGCTGCGGATCAGCAGAGGGATGGCCGCGTTCTCCAGCACGGAGAGCGTGGGGATCAGGTTGAACTGCTGGAAGACGAAGCCGATGTTGGCGCGCCGGAAGTCCGTGCGCCGCGCCTCGTTCATCGTTTCCATCTTGTGGCCCCACAGTTCCACGCTGCCGGTGTCGCTGCTGAGCAGCCCCGCCACGATGGTCAGCAGGGTGGTCTTGCCGCAGCCGGACGGCCCCACCAGCAGCATGATCTCCCCGGCCTGGGCTTCCATTTCCACGCCGCGCAGCACCTGGATGCGGGCGTTCCCTTCCCCGAAGCTCTTCTGCGCGTTGCGCACGGACACGACGTTGGGTTTCACGGCTTCCATGGTTTGGATTCCTTGTTTATCGGAAGACGATGGCCGGTTCGATTTTCAGGACGCGGCGCGCGCTCACGCCGCCCGCCAGCAGCACGGTAAAGACCGAGGCCGCGAACGAGATCGCCATGAGCTGCGGCGTCATGTGGTACGCGATCACCGAACGGTCGGTGATGTTGAGCCCGAAGATGGCCGCGCCCCCGACGCCCAGGCCCCAGCCGAGCACGCCCACCACCGTGGCCTGCAGGAGCACCATGCCGATGAGCGTCCAGCGGCCCAGGCCCATGGCCTTGAGCGCCGCGAAGTTCTTCGTGTTCTCGACGGTGAAGGTGTAGAAGGTCTGCCCCGCCACCGCGACGCCGACGATGAAGCCCAGCAGCACCGTCAGCCCGAAGTTGATCCCGATGCCGGTGCTCTTCAGGAAGAACTTCACCGTGTCCCAGAAGAACTCGTCGCGGGACTTCGCGCCCAGGCCGGTCACGTCGCGGATGCGCCGCGCGACGACCTGCGGGTCTTCGCCGGGCTTGGTCTTGACCAGCACGTAGGCGAGGCGCTTGCGTTCGCCCGGCGCGTAGGCCAGCGCGCGGTTGTAGGTCGTGTACACCACGGGGTTGCTGTTGATGGTGCGCGGCGCCGAGGCGATGGCCACCACCTGCGCGCGGCGGTCGTTGATCTCCATCACCGTCCCGACCTTCACCTGCTGGTAGATCGGCAGGTTCAGGTGGTCCCACAGGATCGCGTCCGGCTGGTTGATCGCGTCGGGGCTGCCGGATTCGAAGCGGTCCGCCAGGCCCAGGCGCGAAGCGCGGTCCACGCCCACGATCAGCACGCTGGCGAAGGTCTTGTCCGGCATGCGCGCCGTGCCCATCCCGAAAAAGACGGGCTCGGCCCAGTCCACGCCCGGCACGCCGCGCACGCGCAGCACCGCGGTGTCCTCGATCGGCTTGCGCTCGTCGAAGTAGCGCGTCGCCGGGTCCATCACCCAGATATCCGCCTGCGGGATCGAATCGATCTTCGCCGCCGTGCGGCCCATCAGTCCGGTAAAGACCGAGCCCTGCTGGACGATCAGCATCGTCGAAAAGGCCAGGCCGAAGACGAGGGCGATGTACTTGGTCGTGTCGCCCATCAGCATGCGCAGCGCTACGCGGTACATGTCATTCCTTTCCTTCCGGGGCAAGCCGGGCCTTGGCCGCCGCGATCCCGCCCAGGCTGAAGGCGTAGATGTGTTCGGTCAGGGCCTGGATCGGGGGTTCGGCGTTCTTCAGTTCGGGATACAGGCGCACGATCACCGGGCGCGAATGCAGGTAGAAGACGCACTGCGCGAGCACGCTGCGGGTGCAGGCGGACACGCATGCGTCGGGGGCCTGCGGGCCGAGCATCGCGCGGACGATGCCGGTCAGCAGTTGCTGCTGCGGGCGGATGAGGTCCTGGACGACCCGGTCGAGCACCGGGGACTGGTCGAGCATCTCGCGGGCGACGATGCGCCCGAGGAACGAGTTCTTGCCCACTTCCAGCAGCCGCGAAAGAAAGGTCTCGAGGAAGGCGCGCAGCCGGTCCTCGGGAGCCAGGTTCGCGTCCGCCGCGGCCACGAAGGGGAAGCGGTCCTTGGTCGCCTGGAACTGGCTCAGGATCACTTCCTGGTAGAGCCGTTCCTTGTCGCCGAAGTGGTAGTGCACCGCGGCCACGTTGGCGTGCGCGCGCCGGCAGATCTCACGGATGGAGGCCTTCTGGAAGCCGTGTTCGGCGAAGACCAGACTGGCGGCTTCGAGCAGGCGCTGGGTGGTGACGGGGCTTTCGGTCGCTTGCATGATCGTACCTCGCTGGGAGAAACTCCTCTCTTTCCTGAGTGCCACGCCTTCAAAAACATGCGATTCAAACACATGTTTGAAACACAATATTCAATCAAGTGATTGAAAAGTCAAGTCAATTTGATGTTAATGTTGTAAGTTGTTTTAAAGCAATGTCTTGAATGAACGTCTATTTCGCCGCGACGCTGAAGTACGACCCTTCCAGGAAGTTCTTCAGCAGCTTCGAGCCCTCGCCGGTCAGGAAGCTCTCGGGGTGGAACTGGACCCCTTCGAGCGGCCATTCGACGTGGCGGAGGCCCATCAGTTCGTGCTGGTCCTGGGTGTGCGACGTGGGCTTGAGGAACGCGGGGAGCGTCTCCTCTTTCACCACCAGCGAATGGTAGCGCGTCGCTTCGAACGGATTCGCCAGGCCTTCGTAGACGCCCTTGCCGTCGTGGACGATCTGCGAGGTCTTGCCGTGCATCAGCCGGCCCGCGCGGCAGACCGTCGCGCCAAAGGCTTCGCCGATGGACTGGTGCCCCAGGCAGACGCCCAGGATCGGAATCTTGCCCGCGAAAGTTCGGATGGTTTCGACGCTGACGCCGGCTTCCTTTGGGGTGCAGGGCCCGGGGGAGACGATGATCTTGTCCGGCTGGAGCTTGGCGATCTCGGCGACGGTGATCTTGTCGTTGCGCACGACCTTCAGGTCCGCGCCGAGGCCGCCCAGCGCCTGGACGAGGTTGTAGGTAAAGGAATCGTAGTTGTCGATGACCAGGATCATGGGGCCGCGTCCTTATTTCACCGCAGAGATCGCAGAGCACGCCGAGAACGACCGTTTACGGCATCCTTATGGTAGTCGGGCCCCATCAAGATTCGACTCCCGATTGACGATACCCGAAGGACCATGACCCTGGCCCAGGCCGCTCCGCCGGCCCCGCCCGCTGCTCCCGCCGCTTCGCCGCGCAAGGCCGCGCGCGCCGCCGCGCCCGATTCGCCCGAAGGCTTCGTGGACCGCTACCTCACGCATCTGAAGGACGAACGCAACGCCAGCGCGCACACGATCAAGGCCTACAGCGAGGACCTCGGCGCGTTCCTGAACTTCCTGGAAGGCCGCAAGGAATGCGCGCGCTTCCCCCACCGGATCGACCGGCTCGTCGTGCGCGCCTTCCTGGCCGATCAGAGCGCCAAGCAGCTTGGCAAACGCTCCATCGCGCGGCGCCTGGCGGGCCTGCGCGGGATCTACAAGTTTCTCCTCAAGCGCAAGCTCGTCGAACGCTCGCCGCTCGACGGGATCAGGAATCCGAAGCTCGGACGCGCGCTCCCCAAGTTCCTCAACGAACGCGACGTCGCGCGGCTGCTCGACGCGATCCAGGGCACGCGCTGGTTCGACGCCCGCGACCGCGCGATGCTCGAACTCTGCTACGGCGCCGGCGTCCGCGTCAGCGAACTCGTGGGCGTGAACCTGGAAGACATGGACCTCGACCGCGGCCTGCTGCGCGTGCGCGGCAAGGGCAAGAAGGAACGCCTGCTCCCGATGGGCGGTTCGGCCGTGCGCGCGATGGCCGGGTGGCTCCTGCGCCGCCCCGAAGCCGCCGCGATGCGCCCCAACGCCCCCGCCGCCAGCCGCGCCGGGCACGCGCCCGTCTTCGCCAACAAGTGGGGTACGCGCCTGGATGTCCGCAGCGTCCGGAGGCTCCTGCGCAAACGCCTCGGCGAGGCCGGCCTGCCGCTCAACGCCACGCCGCACACCCTGCGTCACAGCTACGCCACGCATCTGCTCGACCGCGGCGCCGACCTGCGCAGCGTCCAGGAACTCCTCGGCCACTCGAGCCTCAGCACCACCCAGGTTTACACGCACCTGACCCCGTCGCGCCTGAAAGAGATCTACGCCAAGGCGCACCCCAAGGCCTGACGCCGCAGGCGGTTGGATCGGCGCTTCTGAGTTAGATCAAAGATAACACACGTGCTGCACGGAACGCCTTTGGCGTCATCGTGTATTTATTTATATTCCAATGGGTTAACAGGAATTTTGAATTATAGTGGCCTTTGTGGCAGGGCTGGTGTATATACACATGTAGTTCAGAACTAATACAATAATGATACAGGCTTGGTAACGCAGACGGAGCCCCGCGTGAAGACCCGCAAAGCCACCACGATCGAGCGCGAGCCGGCCCTGGAAGGCCGCCGCAACGCCATGGACCTGATGCAGTCCCTGCGCGAACAGATCGAATCCGGCGGGCTGCCGCGCGGCACCTACATGCCGCCGGTGCGCCGGCTCAGCCGCACGCACGGCGTCGCGGCGAACACGGCCGTGCGCGCGCTGCGCATGCTCATCGATCAAGGCCTGCTGGAAGCGCGCCCGCGCAAGGGCTTCTGGATTCGCGAAGAACGCGCGCGCGACGTCAGCTTCGTCTACCTGATGTCGCCGCTGAACCTCTACGCGGGCTTCGACGCGCTGTACAAGGCGCTCATGGACGCCTTCCGGGCCTGCACGGAAGCGCGCGGCGAACACCTCGCGACGATCGTGCTCAACCCCGGCGACGAACTGCACGCGCTGCGCCGCCACGGGCTCGACAAGGTCAACGGCCTGGTCCTGGACCAGCCCAATCCGGTCATCGAGGACGCCGCGCGCCGGAACGGCATCCCGGTGGTGCTGATCGACGACGAAGACCCGCGCGGCCTCACCAACGCCGTGATCCAGGCCAACGCCCAGGGCGGCGACCTGGCCGCGCGCCACCTGCTCGCGCAGGGCTGCACGCGCGTGGCCTGGTTCGGCAAGAAACTCGATCACCACCACGCCCGGGCGCGCTACGGCGCGGCCGTGGCGGCGCTCGCCGAGGCCGGGCAGACGCTGGCCGCGCAGGCCCTGCTCGCCATGGACGCGAACCAGAACGCCCTGCGCCTGGAAGACGAGGCGCGCGCGATGCTCGAACAGCGCCCCGACGGCGTGCTGGCGCTCTGGCGTCCCATGGCGCAGGCGGTCGCGGCGGCCGCGCGCCGGATGAACCTGCGCATCGGCCGCGACTTCCAGATGGCCGGCTGGACCTGCGAGGAATTGTACGGCGAAACCTATACGCCGCTCTTCGACGGCCCGCCGCCGGCGGCGGTCGTCTGGAGCGCCCGCGACATGGCCGCGCTGGCGCTGCAGAACCTGCGCGCGCGGCCCGAAGCGCCCAGCGGCGCGGCGGTGAACACGCTCGTGCCGGTGACGTTGCGCACGGAGCCTTCGCCGGCTTGACGCGCCGGCCGCACGAAAGAGGGGGGACGACGATGCTCGCGAATACCCGGACGATGCTGGTTCTTCTGGCGTTCCTGCTGGCCTGCTCGGCGCAGGCGCTGCGCCCGGCTTCCGCCGCGGAGAACGACGCCGACCTCGCGGCCTTCGCCGTCAAGGCCTCCGGCGCCGATAAGGGCCTCTGCCTGGTCATCGATCCCGACGGCGCCGGGCCCGTCGCCGCGCTGGCCAAGGCGAGCCGCCTGTACGTGCAGGGCATCGTCTGGGACGCCAAGCGCGTCGATCCCGCGCGCAAGGACCTGGCGGCCGCGGGGCTGGCCGCGCGCGGCTCGGTGGCCTTCAGCGAAGCGAACCATCTGCCGTACGCCGACAACCTGATCAACCTGGTGGTCTGCGCGAACTGGGGGCGCACGCCGGTGCCGCTCGACGAGGTCGTCCGCGTGCTCGCGCCGGGCGGCATGGCGTTGCTGGGCCCGGCCGTCGGACTGGAAGCCAAGCTCAAGGCGGCGGGCGTGACGGAGGTGAAAGCCGCGGCGCGCAAGGACTGGATCCAGTTCGTGAAGCCGGAACCCAAGGGCTACGGCACGTGGACGAACAACCACGCCGGGCCCGACCTGAGCCAGGTCGGCGACGACGAAGTGGCCGGCCCCTGGACCGAATTGCGCTGGATCGGCGATCCGCGCTGGGGCGCGCTGGCCGGGACGTACTCGGGACGCGTCTCGGGCGGCGGGCGCTTTTACTACGCGGAATCGCGCAGCGACGGGGCTTGGTGGATCGCGCGCGACGCCTACAACGGCACGGAACTCTGGCGCGTCCCGCTGGAAGGGAAGGGCTGGGTGCCGCTCTGGGGCCCGGGCAACACCCTGGCCTGCGACGAACGCTGGGCGTACGCGACCCACAAGGGCGCGCTGATCGCGCGCGACGGCAAAAGCGGCGAGATCGTCAAGGAATACAAGTGCCCCATCGCGGCGCGCACCATCTCGCCCGTCGGGGAATTCCTCCTGGTGAACGACGTCGCGAAGAACATCTGCAACGCGGGCAGCGCCGTCGTCCTGGACAAGGCGCAGGGGCGCGTGGTCTGGACGCGCCCGGCCGTCAGCGTGCCGCCCGCCTCCGACAGCCTCGCGTTCGTGCTCGGCCCCGCCGACCTGGAGGCCGTGGAGATCGCGACCGGGACCACGCGCTGGAAGACGCCCTTCCCGAAGCTGGAGGGCGCCACGAGGCTCTCGTACAAGGCCGGCCTGATCTACGCCGTCACGCAGCCGAACTGGAAACCGATCTCGCAACTGACCGTCTTCGACGCGAAGGACGGCAAGCAACTCTGGACCGACACCGAGCGGTGCGCGAAGAGTTCCACGATGCTGCCCTGCGGCCCGGAACTCTGCTTCATGATGCCGGCCAAGCCGCAGAAGATCGTGGCGGTGGACGGGCGCACGGGCAAGGTGCTCCGCGAGATGCCCGTCAACGAATTCAGCGGCAAGTGCTACGGGTTTACCGGCAGCGCGCACTTTTTTTCCTACGGCTGGGGCGAATGGCTGGACATCCAGAAGGGCGACGTGCTGCGCAAGCAGACCCTGCGTTCGGCCTGCTTCCTGGGCGGCGTCTTCGCCAACGGGCTGACGTACTTCCTGCCGCACCACTGCGACTGCGGCGTGACCCTGCGCGGGCTCCTGGCCATGTCGGGCGACGGCAAGCGCGCCTGGCTGACCGACGCGAATAAGGAGGGCGCGGCGAAGCTGTATCCCGCCGGAGCGCCCGCCGCGCCGCTGCCCGACGGCCCCGACGACTGGCCGATGTTCCGCCGGACGACGCAGCGCGCCAACGCCGTGCCTTCCGCGCCCAAGGGGCCGCTCAAGCAGGCCTGGTCGGTCAAGCTGGGCGAGGCGGCGCTGACGCAGGCCGTCAGCGCCTACGGGCTGGTCTGCCTGGCCGAGCCGAAGGCCCACCGCGTCTTCGCGCGCGACGCCGCCACCGGCCAGGAACGCTGGACGTTCGCGGCCGACGGGCGCGTGGACTTTCCGCCCGCGCTGCACAAAGGCCTCTGCCTCTTCGGAACCTCGGGCGGCTCGGTCTACGCGCTCGACGCGCGCTCGGGCAGGGAAGTCTGGCGCCTGCGCGCCGCCCCCGCCGAAAAATACATCGGCGAGGAAGGCCAGTTCGCCTCCTCCTGGCCGGTGATCGGCGGCGTGATGCCCCTCGACGGCGTCATCTACTTCACCTGCGGGCGCTCGGTCAACGTGGACGGAGGCATGTGGATCTTCGCCGTGGACGCCCTGACGGGCGCGGTGAAGTGGCGCGTCAAGGGCGGCTCGACCGGCGATTTCTTCCGCAGCGAAGGCACCAAGCTCTACCTGACCCGCGTGGCCTACAGGCTCGCCAACGGCGAGAAGGTGCTCGGCAACGAAGCCTCCGTCATCAAAGGCCTGCTGCGCACCACGTACTACCTCGCGCCGGTCTCCGTCGCCGATTACATGGCCTGCGTGGAAGCCTCGCTCTCCAGCGAGAAGCACGTCGAACTGACCGACGGCGTCACCACCGGCGAATGCCTGGCCTTCGGCGAAAAGCTGGGCGTGGCCGCCTGGCGCAACCGCTTCGGCGTGCCCGCCGACCTGATGAAGAAGGACAAGAAGGACCAGCGCTTCCTGTACGCGCGCGGCGCCGACGGCAAGCTGCTCTGGCGCAGCGAAGACGGGCTCAAGCAGCAGTTCGTCGGCATGGTCCTGGCCGGCGAGTCCGCCGTGATGGCCGGCGTGCCCGTCTCGAAAGACGCCTCCGAGAAGGGCGAACTGTGGGTGGTCGACGCTTCCAACGGCACGAAGACGCAGGTCCTGCCGCTCGACGCGCGCCCCGTCTACGACGGGCTCTCGGCCGCGGGCGGGCGCTATTACATGGCCACCGAAGACGGCCGCCTGATCTGCTTCGCCCCCTGAGGCGGCGGTCCTTGCGCGAAGTTCCCGGGCAAGGATGTACATGCATTCCTGAAAACAACTGAAATGTCCACGTTCGCGCACGGGCGTTTTCGCGCGCCGCGCGTTGAAGGCGTGGCCCGAACGGGTACGCTCTTCCTGGATTTCCGGGAAGCAAAAGCGGTTTTCGGCCGCGCAACCATCCAAGGAGCGTGCGATGAAGGCCCTGGTGATGACGGCGTTCCACCGCGTCGAGGTGCTCGAGCGCGACTACCCCAAGCCCGAGGCCGGCGAAGTGGTGGTGAAGGTCGGCGCCACCGGCATCTGCGGCTCCGACATGCACGGCTTTCACGGCCGCAGCCCGCGCCGCCAGCCCGGCCTGGTGCTCGGCCACGAGACCCACGGCGCCGTCGCGGAACTCGGCGCGGGCGTGGACCCGGCGCTGAAGGGCAAGCGCGTCAGCGTCAACCCGCTGGTCTCGTGCGGTTCCTGCGAGATGTGCCGCCAGGGCCGCCACAACGTATGCCTCAACTGGTACCTGATCGGGATGGACCAGGTCCCCGGCGGCATGGCCGAAGCCTTCAAGGTTCCGGCCAAGAACCTGATCCCGCTGCCCGATCACGTGGACGAAGGCGAAGCGGTGATGATCGAACCGATCGCCAACGCCGTGCACCTGCTCTCGCATGCGCCCGCGTACCACGGGATGTACCCCACCGCGGCCATCTGGGGCGGCGGAACCCTGGGCGTCGCGATCCTGTGCGTCTGCAAGGCGCGCGGGGTGCGCGTGCTGGCCATGATCGAACCGAACCCGCGCCGCGCGGCCGTCGCGAAGCAGCTCGGCGCCGAACACGTGCTCGACCCGAAGAGCCAGGACGTGGTCGCGGAGATCAGGAAGCTGACCGGCGGGCGCGGCGTGGACATCGGGCTCGAGGCCGTCGGGATTCCGGTGACGCGCCAGCAGACGGCCGCCTCGCTGGTGAAGGGCGGCACGGCGCTCCTGCTGGGGCTTGACGCGCCCGAGACCACCTTCGACATGACCGAGGCCGTGCGCCGCGAACTGCGCTTCCAGTGCAGCTACGGGTTCAACATGCACGACTACCACGAGGCCTTCAACCTCGTGGCCGGCGGCACGGTGAAACTGAAACCCTGGATCGACGTCGTGCCGCTCGCCGAAGGCCAGGCCGCCTTCGACCGCCTGAGCAAGGACCCCGGCGACCGGGTGAAGATTGCGTTGAAGCCCTAACGGCAGGGAACAGGGGTCAGGATTCAGGGGTCAGGGAAGGAGCGGCTTCGCCGCCCTGCTTTTAAAGACCGGCAGCGCGCAGCGCTGCTCCTTCCCTGATCCCTGACCTCTGTCCCCTGATCCCTGCGCAGTGCCCTTAAGGTCCCTCGGGAGACCCCATGCCCCTCCGCATCCTCCTCACCGGTTCCGCGGGACGCGTCGGGCAGGGGGTCTGCGCGGAACTGAAGGCGCGCGGGCATTTCGTGCGCGGGTGGGATTTGCGCGCGACGCCGGGCGTGGACGATGCGCGCATCGGAGGCCTGGACGCGCTTGAGCCGCTGCGCGAGGCCTGCGCGGGCATGGACGTGCTCATCCATCTCGCGGCGGTGCCGGACGAGGACGACTTCCTGACCAAGCTGCTGCCGAACAACATCGCGGGAAGCTACCGCGCCTTCGAGGCCGCGCGGCTGGCGGGCGTGAAGCGGATCGTCTTCGCCAGCACGGGGCAACTGGGGCACCACGGGCCTTTTCCCGCAACCGGTCAAACGCCGCCGACGCCTCGGAACTTCTATGCATCGGGCAAGCTCTTCGCGGAAGGCGCGGGGCAGATGTACGCGCACCGGCACGGGATCTCGTTCATCGCGCTGCGGCTGGGCTGGTGCCCGCGCAGCGCGGACGACCACGCGGTGATCGACCGCGACCCGTTCAGCCGCGATACGTACCTCAGCCCGGGCGACGCGGGGCGTGTCTTCGCGTGCGCGGCGGAAGCCGGCCCGCAGGTGAACTACCTGGTCTGCTACGCGACCAGCCGCCCGGTGGAAAAGACGTACTTCAGCAACGAAGACGCCCGCGCGCTCCTGGGTTACGAGCCCCGGGACCGCTGGCCCGAAGGCGTGTGAACGCTCAACCGAAAAAGGAGGACGTGTGGCGAAAGCATTTCCCTGGAAACGCGGCGATACGATCGTCTTCGAAGGCGACAGCCTGACCAACCGGCGGCGCAACCCGGCGATGGACACGTGGCCGTACCTCGAACTGATGAACTGGAAGCGCACCTACGCCGACGAGATCGCGCGGCTGCTCTTCTGCTGGCGCCCCGACCTGCGCCTGAACTTCCGCAACGCCGGCGTCGGCGGGTCCTCCTGCCGCGAAGTCGAGAACCGCTGGGAGAAGATGGTCCGCCCGCTCAAGCCCAACTGGATCGTGATGACCCTGGGCGGCAACGACGCGGCGCGCAA
>JAHCJK010000167.1 GCA_026184295.1 Planctomycetota bacterium | reverse complement strand
GTGGGGCTTGAACGTGACGGACATCGGCGGCGTGGGGGACGGCAAGCCGCGCCTCGCCGTCGTCTTAAGCCCCTACGACCTCGGCTGCGGCTGGCTCGCCCGCCCGCTCGGCATCCCCTGCCAGCACGCCGACGTGGACGCCCTGCACCTCAGCGCGAACATCGTGCTGTGGTCGCTGACGCGCTGAAGCTCAGCCCGTGGGCCAGTATGCCGTGGCAAACTTCGCGGTCGCATTCGGCCGGACGGGCATGATCCTTTCGGATGGATCCACGGGGAAGGGTTCCGTCCATTCGAATCCCGTTTCTTTCAGTAAATCGCGGACTTCGCGCATCAACCCCATCACGTTCAGGGACTCAAGCACCAGCAGGCCGCTCGGCCGCAACAGGGCATGAAAACGCCGAAATGAATTTCGCCACTCTTGCTTGGGCGCCAGACGCAAAGCGTTGCGGCAAACAATCGCATCAAAGCTGGAAGGACGTAGCCACCAGGAATGCCAGGAAAGCCGGCGAATGCGCAGGGATCCTCCCGGTTCGGCGAAACTCCTCAGGCAATCCAAGAGGCGAGCGGGATTGGAGACCACGGTAAAGGTGCCTCAAATTGAGGGTCTTTATTCAAAATGACCAGGCACTTGGATAAAGCCGCTTCATCCGGCCGGAGGTCTTTCAAGTAAGCGATAGCCTGCGCGGAGATATCAACCGCCGTGACTTGAAAGCCCGCGTATTGAAGAATGTACGGAAGCAACGTGATCCCGCATCCCGCGTCGAGCACACGCTTGAGTCCCCAGGCCTTCAACCGCGGAAGCTCGCGGGTCATGATGTAGAACCGTCTGTAAACCGATGACCGCGGCTCTTCTGGATTGGTGAACAGATTTTTGTAGTGCGCTTCCCAATAGGGCCGGGTGCACCAGTCGGGCTGCAACACGTGCTTCATTTCGAATTCGTCGCTGCTCATGGCAACGCAGGCGTCAGCCCGCCGTCTCCGGCGCCTTCTCCCTCAGTCCGATTGGCCGGCCCACGATACTGCGAATTTCGTCTGTGGTCGCTGACGCGCTGACTAATCGAGAATCTGGGAAACCTTCAGGCTCTTCGTATCCAGCGCGGCGGCGGTGACGCGCTCGTTTTTTTTAAATGCGCGGACGCTTCGATATCCGCCGCGAACCGGCGAGCGGTGCACTTCAATCTGCCGGTCCGGAATATTCACGATCCAGTATTCCTGAATCCCCGCGGCGGCATAGAGCGCGGCCTTTTCACGGTCGGCGCCGAGCGTTGTATCGGAAACCTCGACCAGCAGCAGCACGTCCTGCGGACCCGGATGCTGGTGCTTGTATTTGGTCCTGTGCGGCTTGAGCAGCAACGCGTCCGGCTGCGGCTCGGATAGTTCGCTCAACCGCAGGACGCTTTGAATGCGCACGATGGCATGCTTGCCGAATGCGCGCGCGAACAGCATCGTCAGGTTGTCCACCACGGCGGCGTGCACGAATCCGATCGGCGACATCTCGACGATCTCCCCTTCGATCAATTCGACGCGGTCGCTGGGCTTCAAGATGCCGGCGGCGGCCATGCGATAATAGTCGTCCACGGTAAAGCGGCGGCGGTTCTGGATCGTGGTCATAGGCAAAACTCCTGCGCTTAGCATAGCAGATCGGCGCGGCCGCGGCTACCCAGGGCCCGCCGTCTCCAGCGCCTTCTCCCACAGCCCGATCAGGCGGTCCACCTTGGCGCTCGCGTCGAGGCCCCCGGCGGCGGCCTGCGGATTCTTTTCGTACCAGGCCAGGCAGCGGCGCATGCCTTCGTAGAAGGTGATCGTCGCGCGGTACTCGGGGACCACGCGCTTGATCTTTTCGTTGTCGAGGATCAGCGACCACATCTTGTCGCCCTTGATCCCGTCGAAGACGCCCGGTTCGGCGCGGCGCATGAATTCGGCGGGGATATGCACGAGCTTCGTCTCGCAGCCGATGGCGCGGCCCATCGTCTGGAAGATCTGGTCCCACGTCATCACCTCGTCGCTGGTGATGTGGAAGATCTCGCCCAGCGCGCGCGGATTTCCCAGCAGGCCGACGAAGCCCTTCGCGAAGTCCTCGTTGAAGGTCATCTGCCAGAGCGACTGGCCGTCGCCGTGCACGACCAGCGGCTTGCCCGCGCGGATGCGTTCGAAGTGCTGGAAGCCGAGCCCGAAGAGCCCCGGCACGAAGCTCTTCGAATACGTGTAGCTCGGGCGCACGATCGTGGCGGGAAAGCCCTTCTCGCGGTACGCGCGCAGCGTGGCTTCCTCAAGCGCGATCTTGTTGCGGCTGTACTGCCAGTACGGGTTGTGCGCGGGGGTGCTCTCGGTCACGTGGTGGTGGTTCGGCGGCTTCTGGTAGACGCTCGCGGAACTGATGACGACGTACTGCGCGGTCCGGCCGAGGAAGAGGTCCACGTCCTTCTCGACGTCCTCGGCGGTGAAGGCGATGAAGTTCGCTACGCTGTCGAAGGTCAGGCCGCCCAGGGCCGCGCGCATGGCATCGCGGTCGTTCTTGTCCGCGACGATCTCGCGCACCTGCCCCGGCAGGCCGTGGTTCCGCTTGCCGCGGTTGAGCAGAAAGACTTCGTGCCCGCGCGCGACGGCCAGTTCGGTGACGGCCTGGCTGATGATGCCGGTGCCGCCGATGAGCAGGATTTTCATGGGTGGTCTCCTATCGCGCCGTCCAACCGCCGTCGATGGCAATCGCCTGCGCGGTGATGTTCCGCGCGCCGGGGCTGGCGAGAAAGTCCACGGTTGCGGTGATCTCGTCGAGGCCGATGAAGGCCTTCTTCGGCATCGGCTGCAGCATGATCTTGTCCACGACCTCGGCCTCGCTGATGCCGTTCGTCTTCGCCTGCGCGGCGATCTGCGCCTCCACCAGCGGCGTCTTGATGTACGACGGGCAGATGGTGTTGATGGTGATGTCGTGCGCGCCGGTCTCGAGCGCGATCGTTTTCGAAAAGCCGAGCAGCCCGTGCTTCGCGGCCACGTAGGCGCTCTTGAAGGGCGACGCGATGAGCGAATGGATCGAACCGAGATTGACGATGCGCCCGAAGTTGCGCGCCTTCATGCCCGGCAGCGCGGCCTTGGTGCAGAGGAACGGGCCGACGAGCAGGACATCGGTGAGCAGCTTCCACTTCTCGGCGGGGAATTCCTCGACGGCGGAGACGATCTGGAGGCCCGCGTTGTTGATCAGGATGTCCACGCGGCCGTCGGGCACGCGCGCAAAGGCCGCCTGCACGCTCGCTTCGCTGGCGACGTCGATCTCCAGGGGCAGCGCCTTGCCGCCCGCGCGTTCGATTTCCTGCGCGGTCTCGGCGGCGGTGGCCAGTTTCAGGTCCGCGGCGAGCACGAAAAGACCCTGCCGGGCCGCGTGCAGGCTCAGGTGTTTGCCGACGCCGCTGCCGGCGCCGGTGACGAAGATGTTCTTGGCGTTTGGATGCATGCAAGCTCCCGCGTGTCCGGTCGTAGGGGCCACCCCGCATCGTGATACGCCAAGCCCCGCGCGCGCACAACCGCAGGCGGTCACTCCGCGGCCGGCGCGGCGCGGTAGCGGCTCGGCGACTGGCCCGTCTTGCGTTTGAACTGCTTCGAGAAAAAGTAGACGTCCGAATAGCCGAGCGCCTCGGCGATCTCGCCGACCGAGAGCGGCGAGTTGCGCAGCAGGAAACGGGCCCGGTCGAGCCGCGCGCGGACGACGTAGTCCTGCGGCCCGAGCCCGAGCACCTCTTTGAAGAGCCGCGCGAAATGGTCGGTGCTGTAGCCGCTCTCCTGCGCCATCGCGGCGACACCGGGGGCCTCGCGGGGATTTTCGGCGATCTTTGAAGACCAGCGCAGCACCATCTGGCGGTGGTGAAAGGCCGCGCCGCCGCGCGCCGGGCCGGGCCGGTCGGACTCGGCGTCGAGGTCCATCAGGAGCCCGGTGAGCAGCATCTCGGCGGCGCGCGAGGAACGTTCCGCGCGTTCGCCGGCCAGTTCGTTGACGCGGCGCAGGATGCCGTCGGCGTAGTCGAGGTTCAGGATTTCGTGGACGAGCGGCGGGGCGGGCTGGTCGTAGGGGCGCGTGCGGCCCTGCGTGTCCACCAGCGAGAAGTGGCGGTAGCTGACGCCGAGGCGGTTGCGCGGGTCCTGTTCGGCCAGGTACAGGCCGCCGGGGCGCACCCACAGGCAGACGCCGGGGCGCAGTTCCAGTTCGCCTTCGTGCGTGCGCATGTGCCCGCGCCCGCCCCAGACGAGCCAGAGGTCGAAGTCCTTCATGTTCTGCGACCAGCGCTCGTCCAGGCTCCAGCCGAGTTCGCAGCGGACGCGCCCGCCGTAGTTCAGGCGCACGCGCCAGCGGTTCCAGTCGATGCGCATGTGCCCAAGATATCGGATAAATACAAATTAATCCAGCCTCAGTCCATGGCCTTCCCGGGCGAATCGGGCGATACTCCTGGGCATGTGAAGGAACGGTACAACGCTCAGGAGCCCGACATGTCCGCCGCCGCCCCCGCCGAACCGAAAATCCACTTCGACTACATGCCCGCCTGCGCGGAGCACGCCCCGGATCTGTACAAGCCGGACGGCCTGGCGGACTCCCTGCACGGGCTCGACGGCATCGGCGACGCGGAGAGCGCGCGCTTCGACGAGGACGGGTTCCTGGCGGTCGAAGGCGCCTTTACGCCGGACGAGACGCGCGCGGCCAGCGACGGTCTGAACGCGCTGATGCGCGGCCAGGAAGGCTTCAACGGGATCATGTACGAGAACGCGGCGCGCGAACGCTTTGCGGAACTGAACGCCGACGAACGCTACGACGCCGTGCGCAAGCTCTTCAACTTCGTCGAACACGACGCCCGCCTGCAGGCGCTCTCGTCGCACCCGCGCCTGCTCGCGGCGGTCTCGAAGCTGCTGGGCGGCAAGACGCCGAAGCTCTTTCAGGACATGGCGCTGGTCAAGCCGCCGCGCATCGGACGCGAGAAGCCCTGGCACCAGGACAACGCGTACTTCAACTACGCGCAGGGCACGCCGGTGGTGGGCGTCTGGATCGCGCTCGACGAGGCCACCGTCGCCAACGGCTGCATGCACGTCTGGCGCGGCGGGCACCGCGAAGGCGCGCGCCTGCACTTTAAAAAGCGCGACTGGCAGATCTGCGACGCGGACATGCTGGCCAACCGCAAGACCGTCATCGCCGTGCCGCTCAAGCCCGGCGGCGCGCTCCTCTTCAACGGCATGCTCCCGCACGGGACGCCGACGAACCATTCGCCCCTGCGCCGGCGCGCGCTGCAGTTCCACTACGCGCCCGAGGACGCCGCGAAGGCGCCGGAAGAGGAACGCCTGAAGCTCTTCGGCAGCGAAGGCAAGAACGTCACCTGCTAGCCGCCGCCAGGCTCAGGCGCGGAAATCGACGATCGTGCCGGTCCCGCCGGGGCTGCTCTCGGCGCTGGGCAGCGGCGCGTGGGTGGCGGTGGCGACGTTCAGTGCCACGCCTTTCTTGGTCTGATCGATCTGTTTGTCCACCATCGGCTGCAAAAGCTTCCGGGTGTCCAGCATCTGCGGGGACTGTCCTGCGGGCGAGACGCTCATCGTGGCTCCCTTCTGCCGGATCCTGCGTGCGACTTCCACGTGGCCGGACATGCCGGAACCGACGCGCAATGCGCGTGCCTTCCCATCCGAATCGTCAGGAGCTTTTTCCCGGCGCGGCCGGGCGTTCGCCGGCGCGTTCGTAGCCTTCGCACGCGCGCACCGGCAGCGGGGGATAGCGGCGGAACCGCGCGTCGCGGTCCGCCAGCGTACACATGTAAAAGACGCTCCCGCGGTCGTTGCGCAGGGTCTTCACGTGCGCGCAGGTTTCGCACAGGCCCGCGTCCATGCCGGAAGCTCCTTCGATTGCCGCGCTGCCCCGCGGAGTTACGCTGAATCCAAAACCCGGGGGCATTATCCATGACCGCCATCGTTTCCCAGACGAAAAACGCGCCCGACCTCCGCGCCTTCGCCGAAATCGACCTCGGCTCGAAGATCGGCCAGCTCCGCGCCGCTCCGGTCAACCTCGGGCCCGGCGCGCCCAAGGCGGTGCTCGCGGCGTACTGCGCCGACTTCGACGTCGATCCGTACATCGAGATGTTCTTCTTCCCCAGCGACACGCTCAAACTGGCGCTCTTTACCGAGACGGGCGAGGTCCTGTGGCGCCGCGACCTCGGGCGCGCGGTCGTGCCCGGCATGTGGTTCTGCCCCGTCTTCCCCTTCGATCTCGACGGCGACGGCGTGGACGAGATCTTCTTCGTGAACAACCTCGACCCCCAGCATCCGCTGGGGCTGAGCAGCTACCGGCTCGAGCGGCTCGACGCGGCCACCGGCCGGACCACGGGCCAGTGGCCGTGGATCAACCGCAACGCGCACGAAAACCTGAGCCACACGTACCGTCACTTCGTCTTCGGCGGCATGGCCGGCAGTGAACGCGTGCTGGTGACGGCGCAAGGCACCTACGAGGACATGCACCTGCAGGGCTGGCGGCCGGACCTCTCGCCGCGCTGGGAGACGAAGATCGGCAAGCACGATCCCGGCGCGCGCGGGAGCCACAAGTGCCCCATCACCGACTTCGACGGCGACGGCATCGAGGAAGTGATGTGGGGCGAACGCTGCATCCGCCTGAGCGACGGCAAGGAACTCTTCTGCGCCGACCGCGAGAGCTACCGCGGGCATTCCGACGTCATCGACCCGGTGATCGACCGGGCCACCGGCCGCTGGTTCTTCTACACCTGCCGCGAGAGCGACCACCAGGCCGCGCCGCGCGTCTGCCTGTACGACCACCAGGGCCGCCGCGTCTGGGGCGCGCTCGACCACGGGCACATCGACATGGGCTGGTGCGCGCGCCTGGGCGACCGCGGCGAACACGTGAGCATGGCCATCCGCATCGGCAAGAAGACCTGCGGGCCCGACGGGCGTTTCCATCAGGGCATGGAAGAGTTCACCTACGAGACGCTGACGGGAAAAGAACTCAAACTACCTTTCAGCGTCTACCGCACGGTCCCGGTCGATTTCGACGGCGACGGCCTGCACGAACTCGTCCGCGGCATCGCGAGCGGCAACGGCGAGGCGCTCGACCGGAACGGCCGCGTGCTCGCGCAGCTCGGCGCGCCCGTGGCTCTGGCGCAGAAGTTCACCGGCCGCCCCGGCGAGCAGGTGCTGGCGTACTACCCCGGCGGGCACGTGCGCATCTGGGGCGACGCGCGCGCGGAGGATTCCGACGCGGCGCGGGCGCGCTACGCGCATCCGTTCTACGCGGCCAACGCGCGGCTGACGAGCACGGGCTCGAACCTGGGAACCTTGGCGGGGCTGTAGCGGAAGGAACGCGCCTCAGCGCTTCCAGAAGAACGAATACTCGCCGCTCTTCGAGAGAATCGCCTGGACCACGCCGTTGCCGGTCTCGAGTTCGTACAGCGCGGCGTCGCGGTCGAGCGGGCTGTATTCGTGGATCAGGCGCGCGCTGTAGATTTCCAGGCCCAGGCTCTTGGCCGCGGCGTCGGAGACCTGCTTGAGCTTGAGCGACCAGCCCGAGTCGCAGTGGTGGCTGCGCCGTCCCAGCAACTGGTCGATCTTCTGTTCCTGCATTTGCAGGGCGGCGCCGTCCGGAGATCGGGGCTGTGACTGGCTCATACGCTTCACCTTTTCGGCCGATAACGGAACATTTCGATCGCGAAGGGTTCGTCCAGGCGAGTATAGGAAAGCCAGTTAAGCACAGCACGGCGGACGAGTCAACGCTTCGCTTTTAACAATTCCGCGCGTCGAAAAAATGAATCGCCAAGGAACGGCTCGGGGCGCTGGTAGTGAGAAGATCCCGCCGGGAGGTTTGGGGGAGTTCGGTGAGATCCCTCCTGCGCTCCGAGCCGTTGCCTTGGTTATCCGGACCTTGCGACTCCTGTTTCATGCGTTTTGCGACATGCTTTTCGGAACCGCGGCCTTGTCGTCGCGCAGCAGGCGGAGGATGCGGTCGCGGTCGAAGCCGGTGATCTCGGTGAAGTACAGGCCCAGCCGCATCGGATCCTGCGGCCGGTGCGCTTCCATCCAGCCCACCTGCCCCGTGGCCACGATGCGCCCGCGCCCCTGCGAGAGCGTGATGCCCATGCGTACGAGCATCTTGCCGGTCAGCAGCGCGGTCACCCACGCGGGCTCGGGCAGGCGCACGTTCAGGACCAGGCCCTGCGGATCGATCTGCGTGGTCGTGCCGCTGGCGGGCGCGCCGGTCACCGGGGCTTTGCCGTCCAGGAAGAACCAGGCGACCACGGGCAGCAAGGTGTGGAGGTTGGGCAAGGTTCGGCGCAGGCTTTCGTATTGCTCGGCAACCAGGCGGTCGGCGGTCAGCGAGCAGTTGCCCTGGAACGTGCGCACGGTCTGACGGGCGCGATGCACGCGATCCTCCGCATCCATCGCGGCCTGCTTGACGCGTCCGATCCGGATGATCGTCGTGGTGTCGGACATGCGCCCTCCCGCTTCGAAGCGTTGCCCTGAACAGGCACGCCGCCCTCGGCCCTCCGTTTCCCCGGCGGAGTAACCCTGGCTGAACCTGTTCACCCTTCAAAGCAGGAATGCTCAATGCAAACCTCCGGCCACTCGCTTCGAGATTGACCGCGCCGATGCGATGTCACAACCGCTTGAATTTTAAGGGCTTGCGAAGACTACTTTATCGGATGCGGAAGATATATATTCAAACGAGTATAAATGGTATCAATATGTTTATATTTTGGAACACAAATGATACTAAAAAGGAACATTCGTGCCTTGGTTTGATACGGATTCGCTACCTTTTCTCCGGTAGCGTGCCCTTTTCGATGATGACCTGGCTTTCGTCGAAGTAATACGCCCGGGCGCAGCCGGCGGCCTTGAGCGTCTCCATCGCGCGGGTCACGACGGCGTTCGGGGTGCCCACGGTCTTGACCACCACGGCGGACGGCGTCTGGTCGGGCGGGAGGGACTTCGCGAATTCGGCCAGCGCGGCCTTCACGAAGGTCGTGTCGCCGAGCGGCGCGTCCTTGCCGTTGATGCGCAGCTTGGCGGTCGCGGTCGTGCCGGGCACGAGGTCGATGACGAGGCGTTCTTCGGCCTTGGGCGCCTGGATCGAGACGCTGGGGAGGTACTTGCCGTAGCCGGACTCTTCCAGTTCCTGCCCGGCGTTCTTGACCCAGCCGAGTTTCGGGAAGCTCGGTTCGGGCGCGACGAGCAGCGGTTCGCGCCAGGGTCCGTCGTTCTTCAGGGCCGAATTCTTCGCGTGGCACTTCATGAAGTAGCCGCTCACCCGCAACACCGGGTTCTTGCCCTCGTTGATGCCTTCCACGAGTTTCTGGAGCAGCTTCTCGCCGTTGCCGGGCGGGCAGACGATCCGCAGTTCGTAGAGTTCGCGGGTGTCGGTGACAAAGAGCGCCGGGATCACGGTCCAGCCGGGCAGGCCGTATTCGTCGGGCAGCGGGGCGATCGCGGCTTCGATGACCACGCCGTGCCGGGTGATCACGCGCCCGCGGAAGAGGTTCGCCTGGCCCTTCAGTTGTTCGACGGTCGTCTTCTCGTCCTTGCGTTCGCCCAGCTTCGACTCGGTGGCGGCGGCGGCGAGCTTGAGGAAGTACTTGTACGGCTTGCCTTCCAGGATGGCGCATTCGGCGATCAGGCGCGGGTCGTCGATGATCTGCACGACCATGCGGCGGCGTTCGGCCGAGAGGAACGCGCGCAGGCGTTCGGCGTAGGCGCGCAGGCCGTCCTCGCGGGCTTTGAGCGCCTTCTCGAGGCGTTCTTCGCCCAGTTCGGGCCAGTTGCGGCAGTACATGTACAGCGCGGCCTGGCGCGTGCGCAGGTCCTTGCTGTCGTTGAAGGTGTCCTTGACGTAGTCGCAGCCCTTGGGGCCTTCCTGGAGGAACCAGCCCATCTCCGGGCGCCCGTCGTTCGCGTCGAGGCGCTCGGCGTCGAAGGCCTGGGCGAAGGCGGCGATCTTGCGCTGCCCTTCCTGCTTGTCGAACCCGCGCGCGGCCGCGGGGGCCAGCGCGAGCATCAGGACGAGGCCGCGGAAGAACGGAGGCATGAGCGGGTTCCGGAGTGGACGGTCGCGACGCGTCTTCAGGTATCGTCTTTCAGGCCCAGCACCTCCAGGACCTTTCGTTCGGCCTGTTCGCGCATCTCCTGGCAGGCGCGCACCTTTTCGCGGGCCCGCGCGCGCCGTTCGGCCTCGGGCGCGCCGGCCGCCGGGCCGCTGAGGTTGCACAGCACCTGGATGCCCGCGCCGCGCGCGGCGGCTTCCAGCAGGTACGCGGCGACGGCGACGTCGCCGATCAGGTTCGGGTTGCAGAGCGGCGCGAGCTGCACGACCCACTGCTGCGCTTCATGCGCGCGGGCGAGAATCGCTTCGGGGATCGCGGTGGCCTGTTCCTGCGCCCGGGCCATCGCGGCCTTGCGCGCGGCCTTCTGGTCCTCGGTCTCTTTGGGCAGCTTGCGGGCCGCCACGTACGCCTGGTACGCCGCGATGTCTTCCTGAATGAGCGCGCTCAGCGCCGCGCGCGCCTCCTCCAGCTTCGCGAGCAGTTCCTTCACCCGGGGCTCGACGCCCGCGAACTTTTCGCCGGTGGTGAAGACGGCGCTCATGCTGCCCAGCGCCGCCCCGATGGCCCCGGCGAGCGCGCTCGAAGACCCGCCGCCGGGCGTGGGCTGCCGCGCGGCCAGTTCGTCGAGAAAGTCCTTCAAGGGCCGGCCGAGGTAGTGGGCGTCCATGCGTTCCCCGCAATCTTCCGTGGGCGTACGCCTTTGCCGATAGCATACCGGCGCGGAACGATCAAGCATAAGGACGCGCCCGCGTGCCCGCCATGCGCGCAAAAAAGCCCGGGCGGGCTTGCGCCCGCCCGGACCGTTTCGCGGCGGATGCTTCGGGTGGCTTAGCGGCCGTTGACCCAGACCTTGGTCTCGCGGGTCTCGTACTTCGCGGGGACGGTCACGGTCTCGTAGTGGGCTTCGCGGACGGTGACGTTCACCACGCGGCCGTTGGGCAGGCGGCGGGTTTCGACCTGCGCCGGCACCCACACGCGTTCGGTGCGCGCGGGTTCGACGAGGACCTGCTGCGTGCGGGTCTCGAAGTGGCCCCAGCGGTCGTCGCGGCGGTCGTTGTCGCGGCGGTCCCAGCGGCCGTCGTCGCGGCGGTCGTTGTCACGGCGATCCCAGCGGTTGTCGTGGCGGTCGTTGTCGTGGCGGTCCCAGTCGTTCCGGCCGCCGATCACCACCGGGCCGGCGCGGAAGTTCTGAGCGGCGGTAAAGACCACGGCTCCGCTGTAGCTCGACGGCGGCATCCGGCCGATGGTGCTGTTGCCGGGCGTGTCCTTGCGCGTGGGGACGAAGGCCACGTTGTTGTTGTAGTCGAAGTTGTACGCGAAGTGGCGGTTGCCGTCGTTCGAGAGCAGCGCGATCTCGTCGTCGCTGGCCACGAACGTTCCGGTGACCACGCGGTGGTACGGGCCGGTGAGCGTGAAGGTGCGGTTCTGGTCCAGCGTCAGCACGTACTGGCCCTGGTCGGCCGGCAGGTAGAACGTGTTGAAGAGCGGGCGCTTGTCGCGGTCGCTCGCCGAGGCCGCGCCGGCGCTCAGCATGACGACGCCGAGCACGGCCGCCAACATCAGGGTTCCGGGTTTCATGAGCGTGTTCATGGTGGGTTTCCTCTCCTCTTTGGGTCAGGTCCGTTGGGTTCTCGACTTCACATCCCTCTGCCAACAAGACGCGCCCCCTGAACGGCTATTCATACGTAGACGTAATTTCTCCTTCTTCGCCTTGGATGCACCAGTGTGTAATCCTGCAACCGATGGTTTCGACCATAGATGCAGGATAAGGCCAGGAATGCACCAAGCCCTCGGAATGCGTGCTTCTGGGCTTTGCGAGCGGAAATCCAGCCGTACACTTACGCCATGACCAAGAAGATCTCCCAGCGCTACCGCCATTCCACCAGCGGGATTTTTCGCTCGCCCGAAGCCCCCGCCGCCGACCAAGTCCGCACCATCGTGATCGGGCACAAGAACCCCGACACCGACTGCGTCGCCGCCGCCGCCGGCTACGCCGCGCTCAAGCTCCAGATGGGCCAGACGCACGTCCAGGCCGCCTGCGCCGGACTGCCCAGCCCGCGCACCGAGTTCCTCTTTCAGAAGTTCAACGTGCCGATGCCTCCGGTGATCGCGGACGTCCACCCGCGCGTCAAAGACCTGGTGGACACGCATCCGCCCACCATCTTCGCCGGGCAGACGCTGCTCGACGGGCTGACGCTCCTGCAGCGTTCGCGCCGCCGCCGCCTGCCGGTCGTGGACGCCAAGGGCGCCTACCTGGGCATGGTCAGCCTCTTCGACCTCGCCAACAAGATGGTGCTCCAGCAGTGGGAGACCGACCAGGAAGGCGCGGGCGGGAGCCTGGTGGGCCGCGAGGTCGAGACGAGCATCTCGCACGCGACCGAAGTGCTGCGCGCCAAGCCGCTCTCGCTCAGCCGCGAAGGCGAGATTCTGACCCTGGAAGTCTACGTCGGCGCCATGAGCGAAAAGACCCTGCGCACGCGCATGAACAAGCGCGACCGCGACCGCGTGGCTCTGGTCGTCGGCGACCGCGAGGAAGTCCACCGCATGGCCGTGGACCTGAAGCTGCGCCTGGTCATCCTCACCGGCGGCTGCGCCATGGAAGAGGGCCTGCTCAAGCAGGCCCGCGCCAGCGGCGTCTCGGTGATCCAGACCGCCTACGATTCGGCGACGACCGTGCGGCGGTTGAAGTTCAGCCCGCCGGCCGACCTGCGCCTGCAGGAGGACGCGACCGTCCTGCATCTGGACGAGAAGCTGAGCGACGTGCGGGAACTCCTGCGCCGCGAGCGCGAGGAAGGCTTCTCCGTCGTGGACGACCGCGGGCGCTTTCAGGGCATGCTCTGGGCGATGGACATGGAAGAAGCCCCGCCGCTGCGCCTGATCCTGGTGGACCACAACGAACTCTCGCAGGCCATCGACGGCGCGGACGAAGTGCCCATCGTCGAGATTCTGGACCACCACCGCCTGGGCCCGCAGCCGACGCAGACGCCCATCGTCTTCATCAACGACGTGGTGGGCTCCACCTGCACGCTGGTGAGCGAACAGTTCCGGCGCTTCGGGCATGCGCCGTCGGCGGAGATGGCCGGCATCCTGATGGGCGGGATCATCACCGACACGCTGCTGCTGCGTTCGCCCACGTCCACGCCCCGCGACGCCGCGGCGCTCGACTGGCTGAAAGGCATCGCGCGTTACGATCCGAAGCAACTGGCCGACGAGGTCTTCAACGTCGGTTCGAGCATCGCGGTGCGCCCGGCCCGCGAGGTCCTGACCGGCGACAAGAAGGATTACGAGAGCGGGAAGTTCACCTTCGCGGTCGCGCAGGTCGAAGAGGTCGGCTTCGAGAACTTCTT
Source organism: Planctomycetota bacterium (assembly GCA_026184295.1). GTDB lineage: Bacteria > Planctomycetota > SZUA-567 > H5-PLA8 > H5-PLA8 > JACQFI01. The sequence continues at coordinate 829 of JAHCJK010000167.1, read as the reverse complement.
CCAGCACCGCGGCGAACTGCTGCGCGAGATGAAGGCCCTGCGCCGCGACGAGAAGTTCGACTTCTTCGCGCTGCTCGTCACCAACGTCGTCCGCGAGACCTCGATGATGCTCTGCGCGGGCGAGAAGCGCCTGCTCGACATGCTGCCGTACAACCGCCTGGACGAGCATACCTTCGACCTGCCGGGCGTGATGAGCCGCAAGAAGCAGCTTCTGCCCGTGCTGCTCAAGATCATGTCGTAGCCGCGCGGCGCTTCCGCAGCTTTCGCGCCAGCCAGACGCCGCACGCCAGCACGAACGCCAGCGCGCCCAGCCACGCGAAGACGTGCAGCCGGTGGCGTTCGGCCGCGGCGCGCGCGGTGGCCAGGCCGGCCACGGCCGCCGCGCGAATCTCGGGATCGGCATCCTGCGCCAGCGCTTCCAGGTCGGGGATCGCGGCCGCGCCGATGTCGGCCAGCGAAGCCACCGCGCGCAGGCGCAGGTCGCCGGCCCGGTCCTGCGCGACCGGCCGCAGGTAGGGCAGGGCCTCGGCGCCGAAGTACCCCAGCACGTCGGCCGCGGCCGCGCGCACCTGCGGGTCTTCGTCCTTGAGCATCGCCGCCAGGCTGTGGAGCGAATGGCCGGAAGGCCCGATGCGCCCGAGCGCCCAGACGGCGTGGGTGCGCAGCGCGGCGTCGCGGTCGAAGAGCGCCTGCACCAGCATCGGCGCGGCGTCGTGCGCGGACGGCCCCTGCATGCCCAGCGCGTCGGCGACGGCGCAGCGGACCCAGGGTTCCTCGCCCGCGCGGTCGAAGGCCTCGGCCAGCGCGGGAAAGACGTTCTGCGCGAGCC
>JAHCJK010000166.1 GCA_026184295.1 Planctomycetota bacterium | reverse complement strand
CGTCGGCAAGGACGCCGAGGACGCGAAGCGCTTTCACGAGGCGCGCCAGAAGACGCCGGTGATCCGGTTCCTGGACGCCGCCGGCAAGGACCTGGTGGATCGCAAGGAAGGCATCGAGCCCGCCGCGACGCTGGAGCGGATGAAGCTGGCGCTGGCGAAGGCGAAGGAAGCCGGCAAGGAAGCGGAAAAAACGGAGGAGCGCCCGAAGCCGTAGGGCGTCGATCCAGGCGGAAGGGCCAGGGCCCGCGGCGGATCGCAGCAGGCGCCAACCCTTCGGCCCGAAGTCTTAGAGCGGCGAAGGCAGCGACGACTCGCCCATCAGGTACAAGTCCACGCCGCGCGCGGCCGCGCGCCCTTCGGCGATGGCCCACACGATCAGCGACTGGCCGCGGGTCATGTCGCCGGCGGTGAAGACGCCGGGGACGCTGGTCATCTTGTTCGCATCGCCCTTCACATTGCCGCGTTCGTCGAAAGCGACGCCGAGCTGTTCGAGCATGCCGGGCTTTTCGGAACCGACGAAGCCCATGGCCAGCAGCAGCAGGTCGCAATCGACGGTGAACTCGGTGCCCGCGACCGGCTTCGGCGAGGGCGGGCCGCCGGCGGGGTTCGGCACCCAATCCAGGCGCACGGCGTGGAGCTTCTTCAGGACGCCGTTCTCGCCTTCCAGCTTGGTCGTCGAGATGTTGTAGTCGCGCGCCTCGCATTCCATGTGCGCGCTCTCGGTGCGCAGGATGCGCGGCCATTCGGGCCACGGGTTGTTCGCGGGCCGCTCGAGCGGCGGCTTGGGCAGCAGCTCGAACTGGTAGACCTTCTTCGCGCCCTGGCGGACGACGGTGCCCAGGCAGTCGGCGCCCGTGTCGCCGCCGCCGAGGATGACGACGCTCTTGTCCTTCGCGGTCACCTGGTCTTCGACCTTGTCGCCGTGCGCGACCTTGTTCGACTGCGTCAGGAACGTGACGGCCGGGTACGTGCCCTTCAGTTCGCGGCCGGGGACCTTCAGGTCGCGCGGCGAGGACGCGCCGCCGCAGAGCACGATGGCGTCGAAGTTCTTCTTCAGATCCTCCACCGGCACGTTGACGCCGATGTGCGCGTTCGTGACGAACTTCACGCCCTCGGCTTCCATCTGGGCCATGCGGCGGTCGAGGTACTTCTTTTCCATCTTGAATTCGGGGATGCCGTAGCGCATCAGCCCGCCGATGCGGTCGGAGCGCTCGAAGAGCGTCACTTGGTGGCCGACGCGCGCGAGCTGCTGGGCGCAGGCCATGCCCGAGGGGCCCGAGCCGACGACGGCGACCTTCTTGCCGGACGGCTTTTCGGGCGGCTGCGGCTTGATCCAGCCTTCCTTCCAGGCGTGCTCGACGATGGTCTTCTCGATCTGCTTGATCGTCACTGCGGGCTCGTTGATGCCCAGCACGCACGAGGCTTCGCACGGCGCGGGGCACAGGCGCCCGGTGAATTCGGGGAAATTGTTGGTCAGGTGCAGCCGCTCGATCGCTTCCTTCCAGCGGTTGCGGTACACGAGGTCGTTCCAGTCGGGGATGATGTTGCCGAGCGGGCAGCCCTTGTGGCAGAACGGCACGCCGCAGTCCATGCAGCGGCTGGCCTGCGACTTCACGCTGTCCTCGGGGAACGGAAGGTAGACTTCCTTCCAATCCTTGACGCGCTCCGGCACCGGCCGCATCTGCGGCAGCTCGCGCTGCTTGATCTCCATGAATCCCGTCGGCTTACCCATCGCTTTCCTATCCTTCCTCTTTGTTCCTTTTCACCGCGGAGACGCTGAGCCCGCGGAGAACGGCCACCACAACACTATTTCCTTTTCGGCGAGGCCGGCTGCTTTTGCCGGTATGCCCGCACCTGCTGTATGAACTTCGCCTGCAACTCACCCAGTACATCGTTTGAGCGCCGGCCCTTCAGCGGCCCTTCCGTCAACGTCACGCCGGTGGGCTCGTGCTGCAATCCCACAAACATGCCGCCGTCAATACGGCCGTACATTATGCGGATGTCCTTCTCCTCAAAATCCCGAGGCCACCGCTTCAGACCCTGCGCTCCTTCGTTCCGTCCCATCCTGCTTCCCACCCACCCTGTCGTTCTCCGCGTCCTCTGCGTCTCCGCGGTGAAAGAAGGTCAGTCGTTGCCCGCCGCCGCCAGGGGCTGCTTCTTCATCTGTTCCAGGGCGCGCTTGTAGTCGGTCGGCATCACCTTCACGAACTTGCCGATCATCGCGTTCCAGTCCTTCAGGACGCGTTCGGCCACCGTGCTGCCGGTGTAGGTCAGGTGCTTTTCCAGCATGGTCTTGAGCGCCTGGAGGTCCTCGCTGCTTTCGACCTTTTCGAGGCCCACCATCTGCATGTTGCAGCGCCCGCCAAATTCGCCCTTCTCGTCGAGCACGTAGGCCATGCCGCCGGACATGCCCGCGGCGAAGTTGCGGCCGGTGCGGCCCAGCACCACCACGCGCCCGCCGGTCATGTATTCGCAGCCGTGGTCGCCCACGCCTTCGACGACCGCGTGGACGCCGCTGTTGCGCACGCAGAAGCGTTCGCCCGCGACGCCGCGGATGAAGAGTTCGCCGCTGGTCGCGCCGTAGGCCGCGACGTTGCCGATGATGATGTTCTCTTCGGCCTTGAAGGTGCTCGTCTTGGGCGGATAGACGATCACGCGCCCCCCGCTGAGCCCCTTGCCGACGTAGTCGTTGCTGTCGCCTTCCAGTTCCAGCATGATCCCCTTGGGCAGGAACGCCCCGAGGCTTTGGCCGGCCGAGCCCGAGAACTTGATGTGGATCGTGCCGTCGGGCAGGCCGTCGGGGTGGCGCCGGGTCAGTTCGCTGCCCAGCATCGTGCCGACGGTGCGGTTCGTGTTCTTGATCGGCAGGTCCAGGCTGACGGGCTCGCCGCGTTCCAACGCCGGGCTGCTGGCCTGGATGAGCTTGTTGTCGAGCCACGTCGCGATGCCGTGGTCCTGTTCCTGCACCTGGCGGATCGGCGTGCCCGGGTGGTGCGGCTTGGGCGGCATGAAGATCTTGGTGAAGTCCAGGCCGCGCGCCTTCCAGTGGTCCACCGCCTTGCGCGTGTCGAGGCATTCCACCTGGCCGACCATCTCTTCGATGGTGCGGAAGCCGAGCAGCGCCATGTACTCGCGCACTTCCTGGGCGATGAATTTCATGAAGTGGACCACGTGCTCCGGCTTGCCCGCGAACTTCTTGCGCAGTTCCGGGTTCTGCGTCGCGACGCCCACGGGGCAGGTGTCGAGATGGCAGACGCGCATCATGATGCAGCCGCTGGCCACCAGCGCCGTCGTCGCGAAGCCGTACTCTTCGGCGCCGAGCAGCGCGGCGATGACGACGTCGCGGCCGGTCTTAAGCTGCCCGTCGGCCTGCACGACGATGCGCCCGCGCAGGTCGTTCATCACCAGCACCTGCTGGGTCTCGGCCAGGCCGAGTTCCCACGGCACGCCGGCGTGCTTGATGCTGGTCAGCGGAGACGCGCCGGTGCCGCCGTCGTGGCCGGCGATCAGCACCACGTCGCTGTGCGCCTTGCTCACGCCCGCCGCGACCGTGCCGACGCCGACTTCCGCCACGAGCTTGACGCTGACGCGCGCCTTCGGGTTGCTGTTCTTCAGGTCGTAGATGAGCTGCGCCAGGTCTTCGATCGAGTAGATGTCGTGGTGCGGGGGCGGCGAGATCAGGCCCACGTAGGGCGTGGCGTGCCGCGTCTTCGCGATCCACGGGTAGACCTTGTGCGCGGGCAACTGCCCGCCTTCGCCGGGCTTGGCGCCCTGCGCGATCTTGATCTGCAGTTCGTTGGCGCTGACGAGGTAGCGGCTGGTGACGCCGAAGCGCGCCGAGGCCACCTGCTTGATGGCGCTGTTGCGCCAGTCGCCGTTCTCGTCCTTGTCGAAGCGGTCCTCGTCTTCGCCGCCTTCGCCCGTGTTGCTGCGGGCACCGAGGCGGTTCATGGCGACGGCGAGGTTCTCGTGCGCTTCCTTGCTGATGCTGCCGTAAGACATCGCGCCGGTCGCGAAGCGCTTCACGATGCTCTCGACCGCTTCGACTTCCTCGATGGGCACCGGCGTGCGGGCCTTGAAGTCGAAGAGGCCGCGCAGCGTGCAGAGGCGGCGCGACTGGTCGTCGACGAGCTTGGTGTATTCCTTGAAGGTCTTGTAATTCCCCGCGCGCACCGCGTACTGAAGCTTGTGCACCGAATCGGGGTTGAAGAGGTGGTACTCGCCGTCGCGGCGCCACTGGTAATGGCCGCCCGCGTCGAGCGCCTCGACGGGTTCGTCGCGTTCGGGGTAGGCGCGCGCGTGGCGGGCGAGCTGCTCCTTGGCGATCTCCTCGAGGCCGATGCCTTCGACGCGCGAGGCGGTGCCGGTGAAGTAGCGCTCCACGACCAGCGTGTTGAGGCCGATGGCCTCGAAGATCTGCGCGCCGCGGTACGACTGGATGGTGGAGATGCCCATCTTGGACATCACCTTCACGACGCCCTTCTTGACGGCCTTGATGTAGTTCGCGACCGCCTTCTTGTGGTCGATGTCCTTCGAAAGGATGCCGTCGCGGATCAGGTCGTCGAGCGTCTCGAAGGCCAGGTACGGATTCACCGCGCCCGCGCCGTAGCCCAGCAGCAGCGCGAAGTGGTGAATCTCGCGGGGCTCGCCGCTTTCCACCACCAGGCCGACGCGCGTGCGCAGGCCCATGCGGACGAGGTGGTGGTGCACGCAGCCGACGGCCAGCAGCGCGGGGATCGGCGCGTTCTTCTTGTCGGCGTCTCGGTCGGAGAGGATCAGGACCTTAACGCCCTTGTTGATCGCGGCATCGACCATCGCGCACAGCCGAACCAGCGCGTCTTCCAGGTTCGCGCCGCCGACGCCGAACGGAATCGAGCCGCTCTTGGTCGGATCGGGGACTTCGAAGAGCATCGGGATCGTCTGCGCCTTGAAGTCGGGCTCGGGGCAGTAGCGCAGGCGCGCGAGCTGTTCGTTGTCCAGGATCGGCGTGGGCACCTTGATCTGCCGGCAGCTCTTGGGTCCCGGCTGGAGCAGGTTGCCTTCGGGCCCGATGGAGGTGCCGACGTCGGTGACGAGTTCCTCGCGGATCGCGTCGAGCGGCGGGTTGGTCACCTGCGCAAAGAGCTGCTTGAAGTAGGAATACAGCACCTGCGGGCGGTCGCTGAGCACGGCCAGCGAGGCGTCGTTGCCCATGCTGCCGATCGGTTCCTCGCCGTTGGTGGCCATCGGCTGGAGGATGATCTTCAGGTCCTCGGTCGTGTACCCGAAGGCCTGCTGGCGCTGGAAGACCGTGTCGTGGTCGGGCTCGTGGACGTGCGGCGGATCGGGCAGCTCGTCGAGCTTGACCAGGTTCTTCTTCAGCCATTCGCCGTAGGGCTGCTGCGTGGCGATCTTCTTCTTGATCTCTTCGTCGGCGACGATGCGCCCTTCCTTCATGTCCACCAGGAACATGCGGCCGGGCTGCAGGCGGCCCTTCATCAGCACGCGTTCGGGCGGGATGTCCAGCACGCCGACTTCGGACGCCATGATGACCTTGTCGTCCTTGGTGACGTAGTAGCGGCTGGGGCGCAGGCCGTTGCGGTCGAGCACCGCGCCGATGAACGTCCCGTCGGTAAACGCCACGGAGGCCGGGCCGTCCCACGGTTCCATCAGGCAGGAGTGGAACTCGTAGAAGTCCTTCTTCTCCTGGCTCATCGATTCGTGCTGCGACCAGGCTTCGGGGATCATCATCATCACGGCATGCGGCAGGCTGCGGCCGCCCATGACAAGCATTTCGAGCGCGTTGTCGAAGATCGCGCTGTCGCTGCCCTGGTCGTTGATCACCGGGATCAGGCGCTTCAGTTCGTCCTCGGTGAAGAGGGAGGTCTGGAAGAGCCGTTCGCGGGCCTTGAACCAGTTCACGTTCCCGCGCAGCGTGTTGATCTCGCCGTTGTGCGCCATGTACCGGAACGGATGCGCCAGCGGCCAGCTCGGGAAGGTGTTGGTGCTGAAGCGCGAGTGCACCAGCGCGAGCGCGCTCTCGAAGTCGGGGACGCTGAGGTCCTTGAAGTACGTGCGCAACTGCTCGCTGGTGAGCATGCCCTTGTAGATGAGCGTCTTGTACGAGAGGCTGGGCAGGTAGAAGAACTTGCTCTCCGCCACGCCTTCTTTGTTAATCTCGTGGTGCGAAAACTTGCGCAGCAGGAAGAGCTTGCGTTCGAAGACGTCGCCCGCCGGATGCGTCCCGCGCCCGATGAAGACCATCTTCATCACCGGCTCGACGCTCTTGGCGGTCTCGCCGACGTTGGAGTTGTCCACATCCACGCCGCGCCAGCCGAGCACCGTCAGGCCCAGGCCGCGGGCCGTTTCTTCGAAGATCGCCATCGTGCGCTTGCGCGGAGCTTCGCTGGGCGGGAGGAAGACCACGCCCGCGCCGTAGTCGCCGAAGGCCGGCAGCTCGATCTTGTTTTCCTTGCAGACGCGGCGCATGAACTTGTCCGGCATCTGCACCAGAATCCCGGCGCCGTCGCCCGTGTTCACTTCGCAGCCGCACGCGCCGCGGTGGGAAAGGTTCTCCAGAATCTGCAGCGCGTCCTGGACGATCTGATGGGACTTGCGCCCTTTCATGTCCACGACAAAGCCGACGCCGCAGGCATCGTGTTCGTTGGCCGGATCGTACAGGCCCTGCGCGGGCGGAAGTCCAGGTTCTCGCATCATCTCGCTATCCTCTACAGAAGGTGCTTCCCCACGATCCTAATGAAGGATCGCAAAACTGCGACGGCTGTTACTGTCCTTGGGCCCATACGCACACTTCAGGGCAACTACGGCAAGCCGGCCATAGCTTCGGAGGACGAACAGGGTACTCGCCTAAGAAACTGTGGTTAGTATAGTATGAGGCAAATTATAAATCGAGCGCATTATGAAATATAGTTTGCATAAGTTATTCTAATAGTAATAATAGGTACGCCTGCGTGCATGACTCAGGCGCACGCATCTCGCGCGCGGGGCAGGCCTTTCGGGAGTTACAACCCATGCCCGTTTCAGAAGATATCCTCGGCGCCTTCGTCAAAGCCGCGATCTGGCACGGCGACTTGAAGGACGCGAACGCCCTTTTGGCGGCCCATCCGGACCTCGCCCAGGCGGGGATTCACACCGCCGCGATCCTGGGCGACGGCGACGGCGTGCGCCGCTGGCTCGCCGCCGATCCCGCGCTGGCCAAGGCCACCTGCCCGCCGTACGGCGCGACGGCGCTCGCCTGCCTGGGCCTCTCCAAGTACCTGCGCTTCGAACCGGCGCGTTCCGAAGGCTTTCTGCGCGCGGCCGCCGCGCTGCTCGACGCGGGCGCCGATCCCAACGGCGGCTTTATTCACAACGGCGAACTCGAGACGCCGCTGTACGGCGCGGCGGGCGTGGCGTTTCACGCGGGGCTGACGCGCCTGCTGCTCGAACGCGGCGCCGACCCCAACGACAACGAGGTGCCGTACCATTCGCCCGAGACCGACGACAACGCGGCCCTGAAGGTCCTGGTGGAGAGCGGCAAGCTGACGCCCTTCAGCCTTTCCATGATGCTGCTGCGCAAGACCGACTGGCACGACTCCGAAGGCGTACGGTACCTGCTCGAAAAGGGCGTGGACCCGAACTACATGACGCGCTGGGGCAAGACGGCGATCCACAACGCCGCGCTGAGCGACAACGCGCTCGACATCTTCGAAGCGCTGCTGAAGCACGGGGCGAATCCCCTGCTCGTGGCCACGCATCCCGAGCGCGGGGTCTCCACGCGCGGCGAGCGCACGGCGGTCTCGATGGCCGCTTGGCGCGGGCGCGGCGACGTGCTGGACCTTTTCGAGCGCCACGGCTTCAAACCGGACCTGCAGGGCCTCGAACGCCTGATCGCGGCGTGCGCGCGCCACGACGACGCGGCGATCCAGGCGTTTACGGCGTCGGAGCCCGCCCTTGCGGACGAACTGCGCGCGCACGCGGCGACGCTGCTCGTCGTCTTCGCCGGCAACGGCAACACGCAGGGGGTCGCGCGGCTGCTGGACCTCGGCCTGCCGATCGAGAGCGTGCTGGAAGCCGGCGAAGGCTACTTCGGGCTCGCGCCCCAAAGCACCGCGCTGCTGAACGCCGCGTGGCGCGCGCGGCACGCGACCGTCAAGCTGCTGCTGGCGCGCGGCGCGTCGGTGCAGGCCAAGAACGCCCACGGCCAGACGCCGCTCGCGGTGGCCGTGAAGGCCTGCGTCGCGTCGCACTGGGCGTACCGGCGCACGACCGAGTCGATCGCGGCGCTGCTGGCCGCGGGGGCCTCGCCGTCCGAGGTGGCCGTGCCCACGGGCTACCCCGAGGCCGACGCGCTCCTGCGCGCGCAGGGGACGCCCGGCGCATGAACCTGGACACGCTCAACCTCTTCTGCGAGATCGTGCGCCTGCAGAGCTTCAGCCGCGGCGGGCGCGCCTGCGGGATCACGCAGTCGGCGGCCAGCCAGGCGGTCTCGCAGTTGGAGGCGCACCTGGACGTGATCCTGATCGACCGCACCAAGCGGCCCTTCGCGCTCACGGCCGAAGGGCGCACCTATTACGAAGGCGTCCGCAAGCTGCTCAACGATTACGAGAAGGTCGCCGCCGAAGTCCGTTCGACGCGCACGCAGGTCGGCGGGACGGTGCGCGTGGCCGCGATCTATTCGATCGGCCTGCACGTGATGGCCCGCCACGTGCAGCAGTTCATCTCCAAGTACCCGCAGGCCAACATCCGCCTCGAATACCTGCACCCGAAGGACGTGACGGAAGCGGTCGTCGCCGAGGAGGCCGACATCGGGCTGATCTCCTACCCCACCCCGTCGCGCACGCTCGCGGTCGTGCCGCTGCGCTCGGAACGGATGGTGCTCGTCTGCCCGCCCGCGCACGCGCTGGCTTCGAAGAAGGTGATCGAGGCCCACGATCTCGACGAAGTGAACTTCGTCGCCTTCGACCCGGACCTTTCGATCCGCAAGGCCATCGACCGCAGCCTGCGGCAGAGCAAGGCGCAGCCGAAGATCGTGATGGAGTTCGACAACATCGAGACGATCAAGCAGGCGCTGGAGGTCGGCACCGGCGTGGCGGTGCTGCCCGAACCGACCGTGCAGAAGGAAGTGAACCTCGGCAGCCTCGTCGCGATCCCGCTCGCGCTGGAAGAACTCGTCCGCCCCATCGGCATCATCCACCGGCGGCTCAAGCGCCTGACCCCGGCGGTGCGGAAGTTCATGGAACTGCTGCGGGAAGAGGGCGCGGCGTAGGGGCATTTTTCACCGCGGAGATCGCGGAGCGCGCGGAGAACAACCTACGACATATTCACCACGGAGGCACGGAGACACGGAGAAGAGCATTACTTCTTTTGGGGCTCCTCCGGAGCCGACTTCTTTTCCGGCGGGACCCCCTTCACGCCCTCGCGCGGCTTCAATCCGAAAAGACGTCCTGCGCCGGCGTTTTCGTGGCAGGTCATGCAGCTTTGCACTTTGCCGGCGGAGGTCACGCGCTTGCCGTCGGGGGTGAGCGTTCCGTAGACCCAGCCGGCGTCGGTGCCCTCGGTCTTCTCGTCCAGTTTCACCATCAGGAAGAGCGGGCCCTGCGCGGCGGGCAGGAACGTCTTCTCGCCCTTCTTCAGCAGGCGCTCCGGTTCGCCGAAGGGACGCTTCCGTTTTACCTCCTGCGCCAGGTCTTCCGCGGTGGCTTCCTTCGGCACCCAGGCTTCCTTGATGATGGCCTGCGCGGCGGGCTTTTCCTGGTAGGCGGGGAGCTTCAGGTTGGGGTTGGAATCCCGGAACCAGTCCCCGCGGGCGCTCTTTATGTAGCTCTTGGCGTCGAAGGCATACAGGTAGTACAGCTTCCGGCCGTGGGTCCCTTCGTCCTTGCTGGCACTCTCGCGAATTGTGCCCGGAAAAGGCGCGCGGCAGAGGGTCGGGGCCCAGCGCGCCTCGTCGTCCACCCGGCCGTAGTCCTTGTACGCCTTCGCCACCGCGAGCAGCAGGTCGTGGAAGCGTTCGTCGTTCAAATCCTTCGCCGCTTCGGCCGGCGCGGGCGGCGCGTTCACGGCTTCTTCGGCGGGGAGGCAGGACGCGGCCACGATCAGGGCGAATAGCAGCGTGCGCATGGACGTTCTCCTTTTATGGAGGATCGTACCCGAAGGCGCCGGCGCGGGGTGTAAACGGCGTGTAACGTCCGGCCCGCGAATCACTCGCGATTCGATAGACTTCGTTCGCGAACACAAATCTTACAACAACTTTTGCGTCGAAGGGCTTGCGCGTTGTATAGTCACCCCTTGAAACAACGACGGAGGACCGATCCGTGCGAACCTCTTCCCTCTTGATTGCGCTGGCCGTGCTGCTCGCGGTCCCGCATCTGCGCGCGGCCGACGATCCCATCGAGATCGACGCCACCGACGATACCTGGCTCAGCCAGGAACACACCGGCAAGCCCGCCGGGCGCGGCGCGAAAGACGAGATGCAGTTGTACGGCACCGGCGACGAAAAGACCAACCGTGCGATCCTCAAGTTCGACCTCAAGGGCGTCCCGGGCGGCTTCCGCGCCGCGGTGCTGCGCCTGACCTGCTACAACGGGCACTACACGGCCAACACGACCAGCTACCTGCACGCGCACGCGATCACCAAGCCCTGGAACGAAGACAACGCCTCGTGGGACCAGAGCACCGGCGGTTCCAACTGGCCGAATCCCGGCGGCACCTGGGACCCCAAGCCCGCCGCGGCCTGCCGCCTGTACGGCCCGCTGGGCGGCGAGAAGGCGCGCGTCTTCGACTTCGAGATCACCGCGCTGGCCCGGCAGTGGCAGGCGCAGCCGAATCTGAACTTCGGCGTCGCGATCATGCTCGAAAAAAGCTGCGGGGCCGAACTGCGCATGCGCAGCAAGGACCACAACGTCGCCGGTCAGCGCCCCAAGCTGCGCCTGTACTACCGCGGCGATCCCGACAAGAGCGCGCTCTCGATTCCGGTCGCGGAAGTGCCGCCGTGCGAGCCCTACGATCCGCAGGCGCCCGCGGTGCGCTTGAGCGCCGGCGTGGACGCGCTGAAGGTCGGTCAGGAGTTCGAAGCGAAGTTCACGGCCTCGGGCGCGAAGGACCCCTACGCCTTCCAGCCCGCCGGTCCGCCGGTGCCGGGCCTGACGCTCCAGCCCGACGGCACGTGGAAGGGCAAGCCGAGCCGCGCCGGGGTGTTTGTCGTGGGCGTGGCCTGCGTGGCCGGCAACGGAAAGCGCGCGACCGACTGGCGCCGCGTGGTGGTGCTCGACCCGAACGCCGCGCCGCCCAAGCCCCCCGCGGACGAACCCGAGGCCAAGACGGCCGAAGGCAAGACCAATCCGCCCGTCGACGAGGCCAAGACCGGCGGGAAACCCAAGAAGCCCACGCTGGAAGACGAGTGACCTCCGGGCCGCGCTAAGTCCGCCGCCTTTCTAGAGATCCCCCCGCCCCGCCCTTGGGAATTTCCGGGCCGGGGGCGGGCCTGCCGCGTCTTATCTTCCGTGCTGGCAAATACCGGCCGGACGGCCTAGGATAGGGCCGCTTCGTTTCCTGGTACGCATAGGCGAGGGTTCGACTTACATGCAACTGGAATGGTTCCGTCAGCACCACAAGAAGGTCTTCTGGCTGGTGGCGATCGTGGTCATCCCGTCGTTCATCCTCTGGATTCCCACGGGCAAGACGACGGGCGAGTCCGGCGGCGCGAGCGGCGGTCCGTCCGGCTTCTTTTTCCATGCCGACGGCAGCAAGGAAAACGTGAGCTGGGACCAGATCTTCAACAAGCGCCTGGAATACACGCGCTTCCTGCGCCAGGGGGAGGTCTCGGGCAAGGACGCGCTGCAGTTGATGGGGCAGAACAAGGTCGCGGCGGAACTGGGCTTCGACGCCGGCCCCGAGGAACTGAAGACGTTCCTGCGCGAACGCATCCGCCAGCAGACGGGCAAGGCAGTGGTTTCGCCGGAGGTCGTCGAGCTGTTCCTGCACGAACGGAGCCTCACCGAGTCGCAGTTCCAGCGCCTCGGGTACGAGATGAAGATCTTCCAGAAGTACCTGGAGACCGTACGGGCGCAGTTCCGCGCGCCGGACAACCAGCTCTTCCTGAACTACTGCATGGAAAAGTCCACGGTGCGGATGCTCTTCGCCGAACTGGAGACCAAGGACTTCGAGGCCAAGGTCGATGCACCCAAGGCCGAGGAGATCAAGGATTACTACGAGAAGAACAAGGACGTCACGCCGCCCAGCCGCGCGGCGCTGTACACCAGGCCGACGCTCTCGGTCAACGCCTTCGGCCTGACTTTGAAGGCCGTGAAGGAGAGCATGAAGCCGACCGAGGAGCAGCTCAAGGGCTACTACGACCTCTTCAAGATCGTGCGCTACAAGATCGACGAGAAGAAGGGCCCGGACCCCGAGAACCTGAAGAAGTACGAGGACGTCAAGGACCTGGTGGCGCAGGACTACATCCGCGACAACGTCATTCCCGCGAAGAACAAGAAGCTGGAGGCCTTCCGCAAGGCCTTCCGCGAAGCGCAGGTGAAGGCGGAGGCCGAGAAGAAGCCCGTCGATTACGCCGCGCTGGCCAAGGACCACGGGCTGCTGTTGTGGCGCACCAAGCCGCTGACCGAGGAAGGCTACGAGAAGGGCAGCGAGGCGCTGGAGGCCCCGGACTTCAAGTTCGCCGCGGACCTTTTCGAGACCGCCGCGCCCGATCCCAAGCCCGACAACGAAAAGATCAAGGCGATCATGCGCAAGATGCTCCAGGCCGAACGCACCGTCGGCAAGGACGAACAGGAAGCGTACGTGCTGCTGCAGATCCCCGAGGACGGCTACCGCAAGGCGGAACCGATGTCGCTGGAGGAGGCCACCCCGGAGATCGCCCGGCGCCTGGTGCAGAACGCGGCGATCGAGAAGGCCAAGAAGGCCGCCGACGAACTCTACGCGCAGTGGGCCAAGGGCGAGAACATTCCCAAGCCCGCCGAGCTTCACGACGAAACCTTTACCATCGAGACCCGCAACCGCCTCGGGCAGGCGTACCTCTCGGACCCCAAGCCCATCGGCGAGGTGCTCAAGCCGGTCTTCGACTACGCGAAGGACGAGGATCAGAACGATCCGCGCCGGTTCGTCTTCCGCGTCGGCTTTGCCGTGGACCGCACGATGCCATCGTACGAGACCTACGAGAAGGACTTCTCGTACAGCCGCAACCAGGCGCGCATGATGCTGATCAACGGGGAGATGCAGCACCTGAGCCGCGTGGGCGGCGAATACCCCCACATGCTTTCCAAGCCGCAGGACGACGGGAAGCAGGACCAGCCGCTGTTCCGCGAGGTCCGGCCGGAATCGTAAGGAGCCGTATCCCCGCGACGGCGCGCTAGCGGCCGCCGCGCGGGGCGCAGGAGCCGTTCTGCCGCCGCGCCCTGAGGAGCGTGCTCAGGTGGAAGACCGCAACCGAAAGATCTTCCAGCACGCCGCCATCGGGATGCTGGTGCTCGACCTGAACGGGCATATTCTCGATTTCAATCCCGCGGCCTCGCGCATGATGGGCCCCGAGCGCGGGCTGATCCACAAGCGCTACCTGGGCGAATTCTTCGGCGACAAGTTCGGCCAGACCCTGCCCGAAAAACTGAAGCTCCTCGACCAGCTCGGCCACCTGACCCTGGAAGGCCGCCTGCCCGGCCGCCATCAGGCCGCCACCGAAGTCCTGCTCGACCTGACCCAGGTGCCCTGGGAAGAGGACGGCCAGGCCGTGCTGGTGCTGATGCACGAGATCACCGCGCGCGAGAACATCGAGCGCGAACTCCAGCTCCAGCGCCGCATCCTCGCCACCGGCTTCTCGGCGCGCGGCGACGCCAAGGCGCCCGCGCGCATGCTCTTTCTCGTCGGCCCCAAGGGCGACGCGGAGCCCTTTCCCCCCGAACCGCCGGGCTCGCCGCTGGAAGAGATCGCGCGCCACTTCCAGTCGCCGGACCTGCTCGGCGCCGTCGCCCGCACGCTCGAGACCGGCCGCCAGACCCTCGGCCCGCTGTGGCTCGACCCCGCGGACCCGGCCGGCGATCCCGGCCGCGCGCGCGGCCTGGCGCGCTGCCTGCGCTTCGACCTTTCTTCGATGCCCGGCGAGGCCGACCGCGTCCTGGCCATCGTGGAGGACCGCACGTTCGAACGGCTGGCCGAAGAGGACCTGCGCCGCCACGACCAGCGCGCGGTGATGAGCCTCTTCTCCGGGGCGCTCTTCCACGAATTCAACAACTACCTGGGCGTGATCCTCTCGCAGGCTTCCGCGCTGCGCCTTTCCACGCCCGCGGGGCGCCTCGTGCCGCCCTCGGT
>JAHCJK010000165.1 GCA_026184295.1 Planctomycetota bacterium | reverse complement strand
CGTGTTCGTGACGCCGTAGTTCACGTAGCCCGCGGCGAAGGACGTGTTGTTGATCGTGAAGTTCTGGTTCTTCTGGCTCGTGATGTACGTCCCCGTCCCGCCCCCCGTCCCGCGGTCGAACCAGACGTGGTTAAACGCCACCGTCGAATTGTTCGCCAGCACCATCCCGCTCGCGTTCAGGTTCTCGATCTTCAGCCACGAGATGTCCACCGAGCCGTTGATCGTGATGCCGTAGGTGCCCGAGACCGAACGGATGCGCGCGAAATTGCTGGTCCAGTTGGAGCCCAGCGCCGACTGGAGCGTGCCGTCCACGGTGATGGTGTTGCCGTTGTTCAACTGAAGAAGGCCGGTCGCGCCCATGGCCAGGGTGGCGCCGGACACGACGTTGATGTTCCCGTTTACGGTGGCGGTCCCGTCGATGCGCAGCGTGCCGGCGTTGGCGGTGATGGTTCCGGAGAGGTTCACCGTGCCGGTGAGGATCGTGACGCCGTTGCTGCCGGGGTAGCCGCGGACCAGGGTGCCCAGGTCGGCCGAGTACCCGCCGCCCGTGATGCTGCCGCTGAAGATCTGCGTGCCGGTGCCGTTGTCGAAGCGCAGGCGGCTCTGGTTGTCGATGAAAATATCGCCGGCGTAGGTGAAGCCGCTGCCGTTGAAGTAGATGGAGTGCGCGCTGGAAACGGGCATGCTCTGGTTCACCCAGTAAAGGGTCGTGCCCACGGAGCCGGCCATGCTGTTGCTGGTGAATTCGAAGTCGTCGCCGTCCGCCGACGTGAGGAAACTGCTCGCGATCACGTTCAGGGCGTTGGACAGGGTCGTCACGTCGCCGTTGTCCGCGTACATCGTCCCGCCGTTCATGGTAATCGTGCCCGAACCGAGGGCGCTGTTGTTTTGCAGGCGAAGCTGGCTTCGGTCGAGGGCCACGCCGTTGACGGTGGTGGTGGACCCGCTGCCGTTGAGCAGCGTGCCGCCGCTGAAGTTCTGCGAAGCGGAGATCAGGATTTCGCCCGCGCCGGTCTTCGAGAGGCGGCCGCTGCCGGTAAGCTGGTTCTGGTCGTTGATGGTGACGGTGAAGCCCGTGTCCACCTCGATCACGCGGTCGCCGCCGGCGGCGAGCGTGAAAACGCGGCCGGCGTTGAAGTTCACGTTGCCCGAAACGCGCAACCCGCCGGCGCCGATGGTCATGTCGTTGGCGGTGTTCCCCAAGGCGCCGTCGGCGCTGATGCGCAAGGTTCCGCCGGTCAGGTTCCAGTTGCCCACCACGTCGTTGCTGTTGTTCAACTGGAGCAGGCCCGGCCCGGCGACGTTCAAGGTGACGGAGGCGTTGCCGCCGGTGAGGTCGTTGTTTCCATTTCCGAAGCTGAAGACGTCCGAGGCGTTGGTGGTCGAGAGCGTCACCGAGGCGTTCGTGGCCACGGTCATGTCGCCGGTGTAGGTTGCATTGCCCGCGGCGCGCACCGTGCCGCCGTTGGTGAGGCTGACGTTGTTGGCGACCGTCACGCCGTTGAGGACCAGCGTGGTGGCGTTGTTGACCGTGATCGTGCCCGATCCACCGCCGGCGTTGTTGCCCAGGATGGTCGTGCCGCTGCTGGCGGTCAGCGTCAGGCCGCCGCTGTAGGTATTCGTGCCGTTCAGCACCAGCGTGCCGGCTCCGCTGGACGTCAGCACTCGTCCGTTGCTGTCCTGGCTTATCACGCTTGTAATGGTCAGCGTATCGCCGGCGGAATTGATCGTGAAGGTCCGGTTGCCGGTAAGGCGCAGCGGGGCGGAAATGGTGTTGTTGCCGGCATTCGTTCCATTGGAAATGGCCAGAATATCGATCACATTGCCGGAGAGCACGTAGCCGCCGCCCGTAAAATTGATCGTATAGTCGTTGTTGGCGGTGGTATTGTTGTTGTTGGTCGTCTTCCGCGCGGACGTGCCGGGAAAGACCAGCGTATCGTTGTTCGCCGGCGCCTGAGCGGGCGACCAATTTGCGGTCGTCGTCCAATTGTCGTTGGCGCCGCCGCCCGTCCACGTCAGCGTGGCCGCGTGACAGGTCCCCGCCCCGCAAAGGACGGCGATGCTCAAGAAGAGAAGTGAAGACCACGAATTTCGCAAAGCGTGAACTCCGTCAAACAGCATGCACACAGTGATTTTTACGCGCCCATCAACTCAATACTATGTTAATGTCGCCCAATCTAATTTCAAACTACAATCAATCACAATTCACTATTTTGAAAGGACTTGCACAAGTGGGTGAAGGCGTGTCGATCCCTGAACCATGTTAGGTATTCCAAGCAATCTCAAATCCTTGGGTTATGTGCATATCGCTCATCTTCTTTAGGGTGCTCATGCGCATCCCTCCGGAAGTCGGGAGGGCACCGCTTTCCGTGGGCGTCTTTGCAAACCCGGCTTTCCATAACATACATTTTTGTCAGGAGTTGCGTAATCCTCGCGCTTGGCGCAGGGCTTGCCCATACCACTTTGCCTGCGGCATTGGGGTCGCGGCTTGGAGGGCGTGGCATGCGGTGGAGCGTGATGAAGTGGATGCTGTGCGCGTGGTTCGCATGGGGTGTGTTCCTTTCGGGGCCGGGCACGGCGCGCGCGGAAGAGGCCGATGCGCCGGCATCGAAGACGCAGGAGCCGTCGAAGGCGGAGGAAGAGGCCTACGCAAAGCGGATGGAGGATCTTCACATCCGCATGCTGGAAGAATCGCATCGCGGGCATGTGCGCAAGGCGGAACAGACCTGCCTGATCGGGCTCGGCGTGCTGCTGGCGGCCGCGGTGGCGGGGCTGTTCGTGCTGCGGCGCTGGTGGGCCCGCGGCCTGGCGCTGGCGGGGCTGGCCGCCGCGGGCATCGCGTGGTTCGGGTACTGGAGCATGCTGACGTTTTGAGCGCGGGACTGGGGAAGGCCTGGGACCTACTTGCCGCCTCCGCCGTTGCGGATCAGTTCGCGGACGCGGTTCAGGTTCTCCTGGCCCTTCTCGACGCCCAGCTTGGCGGCGCGATCATACCAGTCCGCGGCGGTATTGAGGTCGCGCGGGACGCCCCAGCCGTTTTCATAGTGGTAGCCGAGGGCGTTCATGGCCCAGCCGTCGCTGAGGGCGGCGCCTTTGCGGAGCCAGTCCATGGCGGTGGCGTAGTCGCGGGCGACGCCCGTCCCGTTGGCGTAGCAGCGGCCGAGCGCGGTCATGGCGGCGGCGTGGTTGCGCGCGGCGGCGGTGCGGTACCATTCGAGCGCCTTGGGCAGGTCGAGGGTCACGCCTTCGCCGAACTCGTACATCTCGCCGTACGAAAAGGCCGCGAGGGAACTGCCGGCCTTCCAGGCTTTGTCGTACCAGGCCAGCGCGGCGTCGATGTCCTTCGTCACGCCCTGGCCCTTGCGGTACATGAAGGCCAGGTTGCACATGCCGATCTGGGAGCCGTTTTCCGCCGCCTTGCGGTACCACTCGACGGCGGTCTTCCAGTCCAGCGCGACGCCGGTGCCCGTGCCGTACATGTATCCGATCAGCGTCTGAGCTTCCGGGTGGCCCGCGTCGGCGGCCTTGAGCGCCCAGGCGTAGGCGACGCTCAGGTTCTTCTCCCTGCCGCGCCCGTAGAAATACAGGTAGGCGATCTCGAGCATCGCGCCCGGGTGCCCGGCCTGCGCCGCGCGGTTGAATTCCAGGTAGGCCGAGTTCCAGATCTGCGACTTGGTGTACTGGAGCCCGTTCTGGAAGGCCTTCTCGGCCGCGCGCCCATGTTCGCTCTTTAAATCGAAGGCCGGCGGCCGATCGAGGCGCTTCAGGTCTTCCTGGGCGTCGGCGTTGCCGGCGTCCGCGGCCTTCTGGAACCATTCGCGCGCCAGCTTCAGGTCCTTGGTGACGCCCTGGCCGTTCTCGTAGAGCCGGCCCATCCGTTCCATGGCGGGGGGGACGTTCCGGTCCGCGGCGCGGCGGATGTAGTCGTAGGCCTTGACCGGGTCCTTGGGCGTGCCGCTGCCCTGCGCGTACAGGTCCCCGGCGTACCACTGCGCCCAGGCGTTGTTGTCGTCGGCGGCCTTGATGAGCCAGGGCAGGGCGGCGGCCGGGTCGGCCGCGCCGCCCTTGCCGTCGCGGAGCACGCGGCCGTAATTGTACCAGCCCAGCGCGTGGCCGCCTTCGGCGGCCTGGCGGTAGAACTCCCGGGCGCGCGGCAGGTCCTTGTTGGTCTCGTAGCGCACGCCTTCGTCGTTCAGCGCGGCGGGGTAGCGGTCGTCGGCGGCGAGCGCGAGCCAGCGTTCGCCTTCGGCGGCATCCTGCGCGGTGCCGCGGCCGAAGCGGTAGAGCAGCGAGAGGAAGTAGCGCGCGGCGGGTTCGCCCGCTTCGGCCGAACGGCGCAGGTACGGGAGCGCGGTGGCGTAATCGCCGGCGGTGTAGAAGCGCATGCCCAGTTCGTGCGAGGCGCGCCGCACGAGCTGCAGGGCTTCCTCGCGCCTGGGATGGTAGGCCGGAAGGTCGGCCATGGGCCCGTCGAGCGCTTCGAGGACGCCTTCCCAGTCTTCCAGGCGCGCGCGGCGGTCGGCGGACTGGACGGCGGTGGTGAGTTCGTCCGGGCGCAGCGCGTAGTAGCCCGCGACGCCGCCGGCCACGAGCACGAAGATAAAGAGCACCGCCAGAACCGCGATCAGCGAGCTGTAATTGCGCGGCGGCGCGGGCTGCGCGTACGAAGGCCCCGGCATGGGCGTCTGGAAGACGGGCGGCTGCGGCGTGGGCGGCGCATACGGCGTCGGGGTCGCGGGCGGGTAGGGGCTTGGCGCGGTGGGCGGCAGGGGGCTTTGGGCCGGGCCGAGCGTGACGGGCACGGCGGCGCCCGCGCCGGAGATCATCGCTTCGATGAACTGGCGGCAGGAACGGTGCCGGCCTCGGCGGTCGCCGTTGAACGCCGTCCGCAGGGCGTGCCATTGCGTTTCGCTGATGCCCGGGGGCCGCGCGGGGTTGGGGTTCTGCACGCGGGCGGCGAGGTCCTCGACGGACTGGCCGTCGAAGGGCCGAAAGCCCGCGAGCATCTCGTAGACGATCACGGCCAGGGCCCACTGGTCCACGCCGCGGGTCAGCGATGCGCCGGAGAACTGTTCCGGGGCCATGTAAAGGAGCGTGCCCATCATGCGGTTGCGTTCGTCGCGCTGGTTCGGCAGGATCGAGAGCCCGGTCAGCGAGGTCTGGATCTCGGCGGCGAGGCCGAAATCGACGATGCGCACCTGCGGCGCGCCGTTGGGGCGTTCTTCCAGCATCACGTTGGCGGGCTTGAGGTCGCGGTGGAGCATGCCGGTGGCGTGGCCCTGGCTGTCCACGCCGACGGGCAGGTCGTGGGCGTAATCGAGCGCGTCGGCGATCTGGAAGGCGATGGGCAGGACGAGTTCCATGGGCAGGGGCGCGTTGGGGCCGCCGCGGGCCATGCGCTGGCGCTGGACCCAGTCGAAGAGCGTCCCGCCGCGCACGAGGTCCATCAGGATCAGGAGTTCGCCGGTGGCGGCGTCCACTTCGAGCTGGCGGGTGGTGGCGATGTTGGGATGCGAGAGCCGGCTGACGAGCTGGAAGTTGCGGCGCGCGTGTTCCATGTACGCCGGGTTGCCGAGCTTTTCAGGAAGGATGCGCTTGAGGGCGTATTCGAGCCCGCTGTGGCGGTCGCGGACGTGCAGCACCTCGCCCATGGCGCCCTGGCCGAGCATGCGCACGTATTCGTACCGCTGAACGAGCAAATCGCCGGGTTTCAGGGCCATGCGTTCCGCCTGGGGGGTGGCCCCCACCGGAATCCGGTGGGGCTATGTTTTTCGACCCTAACCGATACGCGCGGGTATCGCATAATTCAAATTGTGTTCAAGGGTTGTCCAAATCCGCCCGGCTGGCATGGGGTTCGAATAGTTCCGGACATGCCCGGCGGCGGTCGCCGGCGAACCGGCAACCTCGAACTGGACGGCAAGCCATGACTGCGATATCCATGCAACAAAGGGACGAACGAATGTACTGGAAACTGCTCTGCAGGCGCGGGCATCACTCGGGACAAAGCTTCGAGTTCGATGCGCCGTCGGTCACGCTCGGGCGCGCCGCCGACAACAGCCTGGCGCTCGACCCCGCCCAGGAAGGCCGCGTCAGCGCGCACCACTGCGAGTTCTTCGAGCAGAACGGGGCCGTGCTGGTGAAGGACAGCGGCAGCACCAACGGCACGCTGGTGAACGGCGTCAAGATTCAGGCGCCCACGCCCATCTTCAAGGGCTTCCGTGTCGCGCTGGGCGAGAAGGGCCCCGAGTTCGAACTCGACTGCGGGCCGCTCGCCCCGCTCGACCGCACGATTGCCGACGCCGCGCCGCCGCCCAAGGCGCCCGCGCCGCCGAAGCCCGCCGCGGCCGCGGTCCCGGCGCTGTCGCTGGCCTGCCGTTCGGGCGCGCTGGCCGGACGCACCTTCGAATTTACCGCCGAAGCCGTCACCGTCGGGCGCGGCGAAGGCAACACGCTGCGCCTCGACCCGTACCAGGACCAGTCGGCCGGCACCAACCACGCCGAAATCCGCTTCAAGCACGGCGCCTACGTCCTGATCGACAAGAACAGCCGCAACGGGACCTTCGTGAACGGCCAGAAGATCACCGGCGAGGTGCCGCTGCAGCCCAACGCGGTCGTGCGCTTCGGCGACAAGGGCCCGGAATTCACCGCCCTGTACGGCGCCGCGGCGCGCCCGGCCCAGCCCCCGGCGCTCCCGGCCGTCGCGCAGGGCAACCTGAAGGAAGGCATCGGCCTGAAGACGCTCGAAGGCAGGCTCGAGCAGGCCAAGCATGACGTGCGCCGCGAATACCGCTGGAAGCTGGTGGGCATCGTGGCGGTGGTCCTCTTCCTGCTCAGCGGCGTCGGCGTGGTGATGCTCTACCAGTGGTACGTATTCGACGAACAGAACGCGCGGAACCGCGAGCGCCTGATCGAGCTGGAAGCGGAGAAGGTGGACTTCGCCCGGGTGGGGGAACGCACGGGCGGGGCGATCTACGGGGTCTTCGCGCACGAGGTCCGCGACGGCAACACCTACCTGTCCTTCATCGGCACGGCCTTCGCGATCAACGCCTCGAAGTTCCTGCTCGGCACCAACAGCCACGTGGCCAACTTCATCAACCAGCCGGCCAACAGGAACAAGAAAATGATCGTGGTGCGCAGCGGCGACACCACCCATGCCTACCTGGTCAAGCGCGCGATCCTGCACCCCGATTACCGCGAAGGCCAGGGCGGCGCGGCGATCATGTGCCCCGACGTCGCGATTCTGCATACCGAGAACGTGACGCTGGATGGCAAGTCGCTGCCCTATCCCGAGGTGCTCGCCGCGGCCACCGATTCGGAGCGCGTCTCCACGGTCAAGCCCGGCGCGCCGCTCTGCGTCATCGGCTATCCCGGCGAGTACGGCCAGGACTACCTGAACCTGGGCAAAGCCGCGAACGTCGCGAAGCTGGTCACCGGTTCGGTCAGCGCGGTGCTGAAGTTCGACGCCGGGGCCGCCGACAGCGGCAGCTACGAACTGCTCCAGCACACCGCCCCGACCAGCCCCGGCAACAGCGGCAGCCCGATCCTGAACCGCAAGGGCGAAGTGATCGGCCTGCACTTCTCGGGCATGGTCAAGAAGGTGAAGACCATCGGCCAGGACCGCCAGGGGCGCACGGTCGAAGGCGAAGGCCACGTCAGCGCCAGCGCGATCAGCAACGGCGTGAACGTGCGCTACCTCGTCGAACTGGCCCGCAAGGAGTTCGGCCAGGACGCCTGGTAAGCCAGCACGCCCTCAGCACCAAGTCCTCAACGTGAACGTTCCCGGCGTGCGGCCAGCACGCCGGGGTCGTTTGTAGCGCCGGCCTCCGGCCGGCTGTGTCGCCGGCGTCCCGCCGGCACGGTCGCGACAAAGGGCTTCCTCCTTCGACGGGCCGGCGAGGACGCCGGCGATACGACGCTGGCCGCTCTGGGTAACGTGCACACGCCGTCTCGTCGCTGGCCGAACGGGGGCGGATTCGGTACCATCCCGCGCATGTTTGAAGTGGAGATCGAATTCCAGGGACAGCGCGCGCGGAAGGTGCTGGGCGGCGGCTCGCGCTGGCGCATCGGCCGGCAGAAAGGCTGCGAAGTCCACGTCGCCGATCCCCACGTCTCCGCCGACCACGCCGAACTGATCCAGGAAGGCGAGGTCCTGCGGATCGCCCGCACCAACGGCTCCAACCCCATCATGCTCGACGGCGAGGTCGTCGAAAACGCGGTGCTCCGCGCCGGCGCGCGTTTCTCGATCGGGCAATCGACCTTTACCCTGCACCAGTCGGCCACGCAGCCCGCGCCGGGCGGCGGCGACCTTTCCGGCACCAAACTGCTCGACACCGTGGACGTGCTCTCGTCGGCGCCGCAGAGCCGCCAGGCGGCGCTGGCCCTGGCCGCGGCGGAGGCCTCCGGGTCGCCCGCCGAGGCCGCGCAGCAGAGCGCCCTCGCGCTGCTCGAACGCGTCTCCAAGATCGTCGGCGAGGACGCCAACGCCGAGGCGCTGGCCGGCGGCATCCTGCGGCTGGCCTGCGAGCGCCTGAAGGCCGACCGCGGGCTGATCGCGCGCGTGGCCGACGGCGACCGCCTGGAAATCTTCGCCTCGGAAGGCTTCCCTCCCGGCACGCAGGTGGGCGAACTCGTCTCCAAGACGGTGCTCAAGAAGATTCTGGAGGAGCGCAAGACCGCGCTGGTCAACGACACGGGCAGCCGCGAGAGCGGGCTCCTGAACGTGCGCAGCATCGAGGCCAACCGCATCCGCGCGCTGGCCTGCGCCCCGGTGCTCGACGCCCAAGGCCGGCTCTCGGCGCTGCTCTACATCGACAGCCTCGAACGCCCGGGGGAGTTCAACGCGCGCGAAGGCGAACTGCTCGTCTGGCTCGGGCAGTTCTACCGCCTGCTCGCCGACAATCTGGAACTGCGCCGCCGCCTCGAGGCCGAGGTCGTGACGCTGAAGGAAAAGGCCCAGCAGGGCGCCGACCTGATCGCCGAATCGCCCGCCATGATCAAACTGCTCGAACGCGCCGCCAAGGCCGCGGCGAGCGACGCGCACGTCCTGATCCTGGGCGAGAGCGGTTCGGGCAAGGAGGTCGTCGCGCGCTTCATCCACCAGCATTCGCCGCGCGCGGCCAAGGGCTTCGTCGCGCGCAACTGTGCCGCGATCCCCGAGACCCTCTTCGAGAGCGAACTCTTCGGGCACCGCAAGGGCGCCTTCACCGGCGCGACCTCCGACCGCAAGGGCGCCTTCCTCGAAGCCGACCTCGGCACGATCTTCCTCGACGAGATCGGCGACCTGGCCTACGAGTGCCAGGCCAAGCTCCTGCGCGCGATCCAGGACAAGATGGTCCGGCCCGTCGGGGCCGACCGCGAGTACGCCGTGGACGTGCGCATCGTCAGCGCCACCAACAAGGACCTGCGCGAAGGCATCCGCGACAAGCAGTTCCGCGAGGATCTGTTTTACCGCATCGGCACGGTCAGCCTGACGGTCCCGCCCCTGCGCGAACGCGTGGAAGACATCGGCCCGCTGGCCCGGCACTTCTGCAAGACGCTGAGCGGCGGCGGGCGGACGCTGTCGCCCGCGGCCGAAGAGAAGCTGCGCGGCTACGACTGGCCCGGCAACGTCCGCGAACTTCGCGCCGTCATCGAACAGGCCGTCATCTTCGCCGCCGGCGGCGAGGTCCAGCCGGACGAACTGAACCTGGCCACGCCCGAGACGCTGGCGCTGGGCGCGCAGTCCCTGGTCGAGGCCGAACGCCGCCATATCCTGAAGGTTTTGCGCGACTGCAACGGGAACAAGACCGAGTGCGCCCGGCAGCTTGGCATCGCCCGGAGCACCCTGGTGGTGAAGCTGAAGGCCTACGGGGTCCCCTGAGCCTCCTTATATAAGGGAGGTGGCCGGGTTTGATCCTAACACCTTGCTTGCACACAATCTTATATTTTGTAAAGACTTGCACTGTTATTTGACGATTATGCTACCTAGCTTCTTGAACGGGGTCCGGCTTGGCGTTAATCTAACCGACCTCATTTCGTCCTGTTTGTGAACATGTGCACCGCCCCAAGATGGAGAGGTTGATACATGGCCGTTCCGATCTCCCAGATGTGGACCGTCGCCTCCTACGTGCTCGAACAGAAGCTCAAGGGTCGCAAGCGCTACCCGCTGGTGCTGATGCTCGAGCCGCTCTTTCGGTGCAACCTGGCCTGCGCCGGTTGCGGAAAGATCCAGTACCCGGGCCACATCCTGAAGAAGGAACTCTCGCCCGAGCAGTGCTTCGCGGCCGTGGACGAATGCGGCGCGCCGATGGTCAGCATCCCCGGCGGCGAACCGCTGATGCATACCAAGATCGGCGAGATCGTCGAAGGCCTGATCGCGCGCAAGAAGTACATCTACCTCTGCACCAACGCCCTGCTGCTCAAGCAGCGCCTGAACGAAGGCGTCTTCAAGCCGTCGAAGTACCTGACCTTCAGCGTCCACATGGACGGCGCGAAGGAATGCCACGACTTTGCCGTGTGCAAGGAAGGCGGCTACGACGTCGCGCTGGAAGGCATCCGCGAAGCGGTGAAGCGCGGCTTCCGCGTCACCACCAACACGACGCTGTTCGACGGCGCCGACCCGGCCAAGATGCACGGCTTCTTCGACGACATGATGAAGGAAGGCGTCGAAGGCATGATGGTCAGCCCCGGCTACAGCTACCAGAAGGCGCCCGACCAGGCGCACTTCCTGCACCGCCAGAAGTCGTCGGAACTCTTCCGCGGCATCTTCGGCAACCCGAAGAAGTCGTGGCAGTTCAACCAGAGCCCGCTCTTCATCGACTTCCTGATGGGCAACATCGACTTCGAATGCACGCCCTGGGGCAACCCGACCTACAACCTCTTCGGCTGGCAGCGCCCCTGCTATCTGCTCCAGGAAGGCTACGTCAAGACCTTCAAGGAACTGATGGACGAGACCGACTGGGACGCCTACGGACGCCGCAGCGGCAACGACAAGTGCAAGGACTGCATGGTCCACTGCGGCTTCGAGGCTTCGAGCGTCGATTACACGTTTGGCAGCCTGCGCGGCTTTATGCGCACGGTCAAGGCGACGCTGAGCGGCGTCGGCAAGACCGGCACCAGCGCCGAACCGCTGTTCGTGCCGGCCAACCGTCCCAACAAGCCGAAGAAGCTCCCGCTGCCTCAGCGCACGGCGGCCGCGGCGGACTAAGACGATTTTCGATTTTCGATTGACGATTTTCGATTGAACAGACGCGGCGAGGTGACCCTCGCCGCGCTTTTTTTCTCCTACTCCTTCGCGATCTCGTACAGCATGCGCGCGCCCTGGTCGGCGCCGCCGGATACGTCGGCGGTGAAGGTCAGCACGCCGTCCTTGGCCTCCGACTTCACTTCGCCCAGACGCTTGCCGCTCGTCGCCAGCGCGTAGACCTTGAACGCGGCGGCGTCTTTCAGCGCCAGCTTTACCTGCGCCTTGCCCGCGCGCACCAGATGCGGGAGCTTGCCCCAGTCGAGCAGCGTCTGGCGGGCCTTCTCGCCGTAACGAATCTCGGTGTTCTGCAGGTCGGTCAGGTGCGTCACCAGCAGGCGCGCGCTCTCCGCGATCGCCTGGCCGTCCAAGGCGTTCACGAAGACCGTCGAGTCGCTCTGCAGCATGGCGATGTTCACCTTGCCCCCCAGCGCGTCGATGCTCTTGCCTTCCGGCGCGTAGCCGCCGGCGGTGCGAGGCGTGTCGAGCGTCATGATGTCGTTGGGCGCGTCGATGGTGATCTCGCCCGTCTCGCTCTGGTAGACCTGCTTCTCCGGATCGGTGCGGTTGCCCGCGCCGACGATCCCGCGGTCCTTCAGCAGCGCGAAG
Organism: Planctomycetota bacterium; assembly: GCA_026184295.1. Taxonomy (GTDB): domain Bacteria; phylum Planctomycetota; class SZUA-567; order H5-PLA8; family H5-PLA8; genus JACQFI01. Next base: position 2,595 of record JAHCJK010000165.1, on the reverse strand, counting down.
AGCTTCTCGCTTTCGGCGCTGTAGGCGAGCAGGTCCTTCGCGGCGGCGTCCTTGGCCAGCGCGCGGGCGGCTTCGCCCACCGGCAGCACGGCGGTCGCGGAAGTCTCGCCGCCGTGCCCGCCCACCTGGGTGCCGACGCGCGTGATCCACGCGGCCCAGTTCCAGCGCGGTGAGAGCGAGGGCATCTTGCCCTGCGGCGACATCTCCGCATCGGTCATCAGGATCGAGAGGCTGTGCGGCGCGGGCTTCATGTCTCCGCGCAGGAAGAGGCAGATCGAGGCGCGTTCGCTGGCCTGGCTGAGCGGGTCGCTGGCCATGTCGAAGTAGGTGATGCGCTGCGGCTTGGCCACGCTTTCGCGGTTGTGGCTGTACCCGAACCGCCAGATGCCGCCCCAGCCCTGCAGCGAACCCAGCGCGCCGGTGAGGATGCCGCCGACGCCGCGGAAGCGCCCCGGGCCCGAGTAGTTGTATTCGGTGATGGTAAAGGGCTTGCCGTAGAGCCGCGTGAAGGTGCAGCCGCGCCCGCCGGTGGCTCCGCCCGCGATGGGGCTGGTGTTGGGGCAACTGCTGGGCAGCCGCCACGGGTTCTCGAGAAAGTGCGGGTGATCGACGTAGAAGTGGTCGTCCACGTAGTCATAGACCATGCGCGCGCGCTGGTTGCTGATGTGGTTGGTCCAGGCGTTCATGTTGGTGATCAGCGCCGCGCACTTGAGGTCCTCGCGCAGAAACTTCGTCATCTCCTCGACCATCTTCTTTTCGACGTCGGCGAAGCATTCGGCGCAGTCGCGTACGCGCGGGCCGTCGGCGTAGATGTTGGCGGGCATTTCGACGCTGCCCTTGGCGGGGTCTTCTTCGGCCTTCAGTTCGGCGCCCCAGGAGGCCGCGAGCTTTTCGCGTTCGGGGTAGCGCCCGGCCAGCCACGCGTTCCAAGCCGTCTTCCATTCGGGCACGCCGCGCACGGCGCCCAGGTAGTTGCCGAAGTTGCCTTCGTTGATCATCGAGATCCACGCCAGCGCGGGCTCGGCGGCGTAGCTGCGCTGCGTGTAGGGGTTCACGTGTTCGAGCAGCTTGCGCGAGAACTTCACCCAGTTCTTCCGCGCGCCGTCGTGCACCGGCACCATGATCTTGAAGGTATCCATGGGGATGTTGCCGGGCTTGTCGAGGCCCACGTCCTTCCACGGCACGGGGCGCGAGACGAACAGGTCGGTGGTGATGTAGAGGCCGCGTTTGATCAGCGCCGCGAGCAGGTAGTCGAGCTGGTCGATCTTCTCGGGGTTGAAGTCCGTCGCGTCGGCCTGCCCGGAGACGAGTTCGCCTTCGTAGTGGTGCACGCGCACGCTGTTGTAGCCCAGGCGCGCCAGGCGCGTGGCGAGCTGGTCGGACTGTTCGTGGGTGAGGTAGTGGGCGCTGAAGCAGAGGTTCACGCCGTAGAAGCGCCGCGGCGTCTCCTTATTGTGCTCGAAGGCGAACTGCCCGTCGGGGCGCGCGATCACGCGGCCGTGTTTGCCCGCGGGCGCGTCCTGCAGGCCCATCTTCGAAAAGTCGAGCGCCGAGCCTTCCTCGATCTCGAGTTCCAGGTTCAGCGGAATCCATTCGGGTCCGGCGGCGATCGTCACCGGCCCGTCGTCGGCCAGCGCGATCGGGCCCGCGGCCTTGAGCGTCATGGCGACGCCGACGCGTTCGCCCTTCTTGAAGGGCTTCGCGTCGCCCTGCGGTCCGATGCGCACTTCGAAGTTCGGGCCCCACTTGCGGCTGTCCTGGAGCAGCACCTGCGTGGCTTCGGGGAAGGCGAATTCCAGCGTCTGGCCGCCGGCGAGCGTCAGCTTCAACTGCTTGACCGCGCCCGCGAAGAGATGGACCTCGTTGAACTCCTTGGGGAATTCGCCCTTCTTGTCGTCCGCGGTCCACGCGCCGCCGGCCAGCGTCGCGATTCCGAAGTCGGCCCCGACGTACAAGGCGTTCAACGCGACGTCGGCGTCGGGCGTGAAGCCGTACGCCGCGGAAAGCGCGCCGTCCTGCTCGGCAAACGCGGCTTCGCCCTGGATCGTCGTGCTGCCCGACTTGATGCGAAAGGTTCGCTTCGACCGGTCGGCGGGAAGTTCCTTCAGATTCGGCGACGCGCCCGTGCGGCTCCATTTGGGATCGAAGGCCCCCGCACGGAAGACGCAGACATCCTTGCCCGCCAGGCGCACGCGCAGCGATCCTTCCATGGTGGCGCTGGCCTCGCCGGCCGGTTCTTCCGAACGCGCGCGCGCGTAGCACGCCGAGACCAGCAGGACGCAGACGATGGCCGTGATTTTCATGGAGCCCCCTTTGCGGAACGCGGTCCCATCATGAGTCCCCGCGCGCCGGCTTGCAACCCAACTTGCGCTGGAAATGCCCCGCGAAAGGCGGAGCATCGGGCCTGCCCATGGCCAAATCCCGATCCGTCGCGCTGCTGGCGGCCCTCGTGCTGGGCGTGGCCGTCGCGTGGGTGGCCCTGCGCGCCGTGACCCACTCGCCCGAACGCCTCGCCGAGACTCTTTCCAAGGACAGCGATCCGGAACGCCGCCGCGCCGCCGCCGAAGCCCTGGCCGGCGCGAACGACGCCGTCTC
>JAHCJK010000164.1 GCA_026184295.1 Planctomycetota bacterium | reverse complement strand
ACCGCACCCACGCGCCTGCCCTGAAAGGGCAGCACCGCCATTCCCAAAGCCGCCTTGAAAATAGATGCGTAGTCTGTCCTAAGAATTCCAAAATCCTCACGCAACCAGCGCGGGGCAAAATGCAAAACCAGAGGCTCCTTGCTGGAGTATCGTTTCGAGCGCCTTGGATCGCATAAAAAACATGGACCTTCGAGACCTAATCGACTGAACAGCCCTTTTCACACTATATTTCTGCGGTTTCAATGCTGCCATTCCCAAGGTTTCTTGGGATTCGTAAAAACAGCCATCTTGCGATAATGATCTGGCATTAATTGTTTTTGGCTGGAATGGCACATACACTTCTAGCCCGGCTTTACTCAGCCCGAACTCATCATCCATACTATCCGTTGGCCACAGATTCTTTGTTCGCCCACAATTTGTACATGTTTCCACACTGGTGAACGGATGTTTGTTCGTATGGATGGAACAAGTACCGCAAGGGTTCACCTGCAAAAACTCCCTACTATTCGCAAACTTTCGAATCGGGATTCCAAGCGCATCGAACAACGCACGATGGTCCTTCAAAATTGCCCACGCGTTTGGGTATACGTACGAGAAGTCATGGAACTTTGTAAACGACTTGTCTTTCGCTATCCCTATTGACATATCCCCTGTTTGCTTTGCATTACAAGTTTGACACGCATTGCACCATTCTGAGAATTCGAAACTCTCTGCCGCCTTTCTAATCACTATTTCGTAAAAAGTACGGTCAAATAACTCTAATGGAATAACTTCAAAGAAGGAGAACTCTCGAAGTTCTTGGATTTCATAATTCTTAGTGAAACTAATTTGCCCTTCAAGACCATTGGCTTTTCTGATTTCGATAATCCAGTTTGCAAACGCACTCATCTGCTCGTGATCAAAAAACACTCCAGCGATCAATGTTCTATCGGGAATCAACTCACCAAGAAGAGTCCTTTCATATGTAAAGTGATTACTGAGCCACTTCAGTTCGTTCGGCAAGGAGCTAGATAAATCGCCACTCAAGGCAGCAACCGCACAGCCAACGCGATACATCAATTATTATCACTCCTCTGAAGATAGCCGTAGTCTTTAGAAATTAGAATCATCGACCTTTGGTTAAGTCTACTTCTTCCATCCCGTCCACAAACAAAAAAAGGGGACAGGCTCGCGCCGGCGCGCTTGCCTGTCCCCCTCGGCTTCCACCGCCCCCTGCCACTCGAATCCGCGTTCGTCCGCTCCGTCCGCCGTTCCCTGACCTCTGATCCCTGTCCCCTGATCCCTGCCGTCGCCGTCAAACCTCCGGCGCGCCGTCGCCGCGGCCATCCGTGATGAAGTTCGCCACCATGTCGTACGTCAGCGCGATGCGCGCGTGCGTGCGGCCGTGCTTCGCCTTCAGCACTTCCACGTCCAGCGGCACGGAGCGCAGCGCGTTCGGGACGATCCAGCGCGAGGACGCCCCCAGGCTGCGGCTCGCGCGCAGTTCCTCTTCGAGCAAGTCCGTCGAGCCTTCCTCCATCACGGCGGCGGCGGCGAGCCCGTGGCCGTTGCCGCCGTGCGCGTGGCGCCCGCGCCGCCGGTTCGGCGTCCGCGTGGAACTCATCGAACCCGCCGAGGCCGCGGAGCCGATCACCGCGCCGCCCTGCCAGACCCCGGCCCCCGCGACGCTCGCCGCGCTGGAGGCTTCCTCGCCCGCGCCGAACGATTCGCTCAGCGCCTGGTGGTGGTTGTAGAGCCCGAAGACCGTCGTCGCGTCCTGTTCCAGGTCGCCGGCCTCGCGAAGCTGCCACAGCCGCGGGCGGTCGGTCTTCCCCTGCGTCTCGCTGACGCGGTTGAGCTGCGCCGCGGCGACGACCGGCGTCCCGGTCTCCTGCGCCAGCGCCTGCAGGCAGCGCGAGACGTACCCGACTTCGCGCTGGCGCGTCTCGAACTTCTTCCCGTTGCCCGGGCGCACCTGCTGGATGTAGTCGATCATCACCGCGCCCAGCGGCCCGCCCGCGGCGATCTCGCGCACGGCCCGTTCGAGTTCCTTCGCCGTCAGCGCGCGGTCGATGATGAAGAGCCGCTGCTCCGCGCCGTTCTCTTCGAGCCAGCGCAGCGCGGCGCGGGTCTTTTCGCCCAGGTCGGCGCGTTCGGGGTGGCCGTCGAGCGCCGAGGCGTTCGCGCGCAGGACGTCTTCGACGTCGCGCAGCGCGTGCCGCCGCGTCAGCCGGCTGACGACCTGCGAGAGAAGCTGTTCGCGCGGGCCGTCGTAGCTGAAGAAGACGAAGCGCTTCTGCGGCTGCGTCTTCATCCAATGGACGAGCAGGTTGACCATGAAGGTCGTCTTCCCGTGGCTGGGGCGCGCGGCCACGAGCGTGATGCGCCCGGGATGGATCGCGGCGTTCTCGTCCAGTTTTCCATAGGGCGTGGCGAGCACTTCCTCGCGCACGGCCAGGCTGGCGGCGTACGCGCCCAGGCTTACCGGTTCGAGCGGCAGGTTCGCGCCGCCTTCGGCGCCGGCCAGCGCGGCGCTCGCTTCGAGCCCCTTACGCAAAGCGTCTTCGGCCTCGCCGAGCTGTTCCGCGGCCGCGCCCGGGGCTTCGCGCGCGAGCGTCTGTTCCAGGGAGGCCAGGCGCGCGGGGACGGCCAGGGCCGCCTCACGCAGGGCCTCGGCCCGGCGCTTCAGCGCCGCGCGGGCCTCGAACGGGCGCAGCGCGGCGGCGAGGGCCTCGCGGTCCATGCCCAGCGCGCCCGCGATCAGCCCCGTCAGTTCGTGCAGGAAGAGCGCCCGGTGCGCCCGGGTGGCCTCGCGTTCGACCAGCGCGGCCAGATCCGCGAGCACCGCGTCGCGCTGGACGGCCGAAGGCGCCGCCGGGGCCGAAGACCCTGCGCCCGAGGCCGCCGGCGAGCTTTCCGCGGCGATTTTTTCGGCCGCCGACCCGATAGGGGAGGGGAGGGCCCGCGCGTCCGGACGGCGCAAACCGGGGTTCGAGGCCTCGAAATCGGGCTCGAACGCCCCGGGTTCCTCGAGTTCCGCGGAGACCGGCGCCGGCGCGGAGCCGTTCGCGCCCAGCCGCAGCCCGGCCCGGCGGAGGAGGACCTCCGCGCGGAAGACGGCCTCCGAAACCGTTCGATCGCGCAACAATTCGGCCCAGACGCCCGCGCCGTGGCGGGTCAGGACCTCGTCCGGGTCCTTGCAGCCCAGCGCGGACGGGATCCGCAGCACCCGCGCGAAGAAGGTCCCGGACTCCGCCAAGCGGTCGAGCGTCGCCAGGGTCCCGGCCTCGCCCGCGCCGCCGCCCGGAGCGCTGCCCGCGCCCCCAACGGGACCGCCGGGCAGGGAGGCCGCGGAGGCGTCGGAGCCTTCCGCGCCCGCTGGGGGCTCCGGGGCGTCGGTGTCAAAAGATAACACGAGTTCGCGAATGCCCGCCGCCTGCAGCGCGGCGATCTGCGCGGCATTCAGGCGATTCGTGCCCGTGGCGACGAATTGTCCCAGTCCCGCCGCGTACGCTTCCGCCGCAGGCGATGTCCCGTTTCCTAAGGTTTTCGATGCCGCTTCGGAAGCGCTTCGCTTCGCGGTCTTCGCCCGATCTTCGGGGGCACCCAAAGTGCCGTCCAGGTCCGCCAGGGCGTGCCCCAATGCGGCGTCCAGGAAGCCTTCCACGACGACGACGGCCCGCTTCCGGTCCACCGAGCGCATGTACGCAGGTGCTTCCAGCTTCAGGCCTTTAGGATATCGGTACTTGGGTACATCAGCCGGAATACGGGACTTAGGCACCGTAATTCGGGCGATCAAACTGTGCTGTTCCGGATAGGGGATCGCGAGGGTGTACAGGCGCTCGCCGGCCTCGTTCTTCCGGTCGAAAGCAGGGTCCAGGAATTCAGCGCCCGCGAGGTCCTCCGAAGTGAACTTTTCGAGGCTCAGCAGGTACGCACGCGTCTGGTCCGTGGACGGCAGAAAACCCAAGCCCATTTGGCGCGAAATCGCTTCCGAATACCTACGATCACCCAAAAATAGCGCCGTCCGCGCCTCTTCGCTGGCAGGGAATTTCGCCTCGCTCCAGAGGCGCTCCTGCGACCACGTCCAGAAGGCCTCATGCAGGGCTGCACGTTGTTCCCTACGCTGCCAGGCGCGAGCCGCGTCGGGCCCGTTCGCCCGCGCGATCTGCTTGAGGTCCAGCCCCGCGCGCTCGGCCAGGGTGCGAAAGATACGCTCTTCCGGGACCCCTTCGGCGTCGCGGAGGTACTCCCAGGCCGAGGCCGAATACCCGCAGTTGGTTGCGCGATTGCAGCGCGCCCGCAAACCTGGGTACCGAGGATCGTATTTCAGGACATACAGCTCGCGCTTTCCGCAGCGCGGGCAGCGCCCGACGTAGCGCCGGCCGCGCTCGGCCAGCTCCAGCTTCTGGAAGAGCCGCGGGGGCTCCATCCGGCGATAGATCTCATCCAGAATCCCCGCGTGACCAATCGAGCTTCTTTCGTCGCGGACGCTCACGTTTTTCCTCGCTTCGGCGGGCCGCCGAGTGATCCCCCACCAGGCCGAAAAACCGCGCCTTAAAATCGAAGGCGCAGTGCGGGCGGCGTATCACGCCGCCGCACGCCTTCGCTTTACTCTTTAGAGACTACTTATAGTGTGTTATGCGCGCCTTACCGCCACGAATTGCGGGTGTTATACCCTAAATCCCCGGCGCTTAGGGTCAAAACCCGTAATCTTAGCCTCAAGGTGGATGTTATGAGGGTCAAACTCGATAACGCGGAGGAGGGGCCTATAACTATAAACGCAACAAACCCGCGCCCGGCGACCTGAAAGTCCTCAAGAGCGCAAGATTTCGCGTAGTGGTGCGAAAAGGACGTCCGAAGGCCCCCTCCCCGGAACGGATCGGCGGCGGTGCGTCTTGTAACTGCTTGTGTATAAACGAGTAAAACACGTCGTCCATAACATGTTTTGCCCGAATCGACCGCGCAAAGCGGAGCCTTGGCGAAGGGGTCAGGGAACGGCCGCACGCGGAAACGCCAAACATCAAAGAACCAAAAGCCAAACAAACCGAAAACGGCAAACAGCAAGCCGCGCTTCGCGCGGTGGGGCCGCGTCCGCCAGCCGTATGTGGGACAGGCGTCCCGCCTGTCCGCATCGAAGGAAGCAGCAGCGATGCTTGTAGATTTGAGCCGTTCCAAGGGTGCCACGCCATGCACGCAAGCGCCTTGGCGTGCCGCGCATCCCCCTTCGTTAAGGTGCTTGTAGATTAAAACCGTTCGTGGGTGCCACACCACGAAGTGGTGTGCGGGCTGTTTTCATGCCCTGCGAACGTTGCAGATCGGGAGCCCTGCCAGGTGTGCGCTCGGTCCGACCTTTTCGATTCGGATGCGTTGTTCTTGGCGTCTTTGCGTCTTTGCGCGAGACCCCGTTCCGTTCGCGCGCCCGCTCCTGCTTCCACGGGCGCGGACAGGCGGGACGCCTGTCCCACATGTCCGGGGCCCCTTGCCAAGACGGGCCGTGTGGGTGACCGGGTGTGTGGCCGTGGCCGTGCTCCGCGTCCTCCGCGCCTCCGCGGTGAAAAAGACGCGCGGCGAGGACGGGCGGGTTAGAACTGGCCTTTCCGCAGCATCTTCCAGGCCTTTTTCAGGCGCTTGGTGAGGCTGAGTTTTTTCTTCGCGACCTTGTCGCAGCGCACGGTCGTGAGGACCTCCTCCACCATGCGCGTGTTCGGGTACAGGCGCTGGGCTTCTTCGAGGTAGCGCGCGAATTGCGGCGAGGCGCCTTCGATGTTGTAGGTCGATTGCGCGGCCCACGCGTACATGCCCGAAAGGACGCGCGCGCGGAGCAGTTCGTCCAGGCGTTCGCGGGGCAGCGTCCGGATGAATTCCAGGGCGGTGGCCGATTTGTACGTGAGGAATTTCTCGTAGCTTTCGGCGCGGCAGGAGATGCTGTTGTCGTTGATGCGCGTGCTCGAAACGACGGTCTCGCTGCGCACGATCTCGAACCGCGACATGCGCAGCCACAGGTCGTAGTCGGGGCAGTTGGGCAGGCGTTCGTCCATGCGCAGTTCCGCGCCGCAGACGCGCCGGTTGAAGTACGCGGAGCCGAACGGGGGGACGAGGAAACATTCCAGCGCCGAGAGCAGGTCGAAGGCGCGCGGGACGAACGTGCGGATGAGCGTGCCGTCCGCGCGGATCAGTTTCTGCGAAGCGTAGATGACGCCGCATTCCGGGCGCGCGCGCATCTCGCGGTCCATCTTCTCGAGCGCGTCCGGTTCCAGCAGGTTGTCGGCGTCGATGGTCCCGACGATCTCGCCGGTGCAGCGCGGCAGCGCCAGGTTGTAGCCATGGGCGAGCGAGTTGTCGGGGCAGGACGTGAACAGGACGCGCGGGATGCCGGTCAGCCCTTTCAGCACGTCCACCGTCCCGTCGGTGGACGCGCCGTCCTGGATCACCAGTTCGAAGTCGCTGAACGTCTGCCGCTTGACCGATTCGAGCGCCTCGGGCAGGTGCGGCATGCCGTTCCGGACGACGAGGACCAGCGAGAACCGCGGCGGTTTTTCCATCGTGGCCGCAGGATACCGGCGGCGCGGCGGCTCCGCCAGTCCGCGCCGCTGGGCCCCCGGCGCGCGTTACCGCCCGCCGCTCAGCTGGCCCATGATCGCGATGAGCGGCAGGAAGAGGCTGATGACGATAAAGCCGACGGCGCCGCCCATGCCGATGATCAGGAACGGTTCGAGCAGGCTCATCAGCGCGCCGACCAGCGTGTCGATCTCGGCGTCGTAGGTGTCGGCGACCTTGATCAGCATCTTGTCCAGTTCGCCGGTCTCTTCGCCCACGGCGATCATGTTCACCACCAGTTCGTCGAAGACGCCGGAGTGCTTGAGCGGTTCCGCGATCGTGTCGCCTTCGCGGATCGAATGGTGCACGCTTTCCACGGCCGCGGCGACGACGGCGTTGCCGGTGGCGTTCTTCACGATCGCGAGCGCGCCCAGGATCGGCACGCCCGACTGCAGCAGCGTCCCGAGCGTCCGGCAGAAGCGGCTGACCGCCGACTTGCTGATGATCGCGCCGAAGACGGGCACCTTGAGCTTGACCAGGTCGATCGCGAAGCGCCCGCGCGCGGTCTTGCCCACGTAACCCAGCAGGCCCCAGGCGAAGAGCGGCGCGAAGATCAGCACGAACCAGAAGGTTCCCACGGTGTTGGCGATCGCGAGCAGGATCTGCGTCGGCACCGGCATGCTGGGCATGCCCATTTCCACGAACATCCGTTCGAACTGCGGGATGATGAAGATCATGATCATCGCCAGGATGCCGCCGGCGATGGTCGTCACCGCCACCGGGTAGACCAGCGCGCCGACGATCTTCTGCTTCAGGCGCTGCGACTTCTCCAGGTACTCGGCGAGCTTGTTCAGGATTTCGGGCAGAATCCCGCCGGCCTCGCCGGCCTTGATCATGTTCACGTACAGCTTGTCGAAGACGCGCGGGTGCTTGCCGAAGGCCTCCGAGAGCGCCGAGCCGCCCTCGACGTCCTCGCGGATCTCGACCAGGGCGTCGCGCAACAGGCCCGGCTTGAGCTGGCGGCTCAGGATTTCGAGCGTGCGGACGATGGGCAGGCCGGCGTCCATCAGCGTCGCGAACTGCCGCGTGAACTGCGTGAGCAATTTCGCGGAGACGCGAAAGCCGAGCGAGACGCCGCTGCGCCGGCGCGGGACCGCGGTGGGCACGGCCGCGGCGCCTTTGGCCACGACCTTGGTCGGGAAGTAGTTCAGCGCGCGGATTTTTTCGCCGGCCTCCTTCTCCGACGCCGCTTCGATCTCGGCGTGCACCGGGCGGCCCTGGCTGTCCATCGCTTCGTAGCTGTAGGTCGGCATGCGCGTGGCCCTCGCGTGGCGTGGCGGAGCGCGGGCGCGCAGCCGCGCGCGCCGCGACAAAGGAACCGCGGGCTCTCAGGAATGGATCCGGGCGATGCCGGAATGAAATAAGTCTCTAAACTTTTCTGTTACGCGCGCCCGGGCGGTCCTTTCAAAGAAAAATGCGCGGCGCTTCGGGGGGCGCAATCCCGCCTTTGTCCGCAGGCGAAAATCGGGTACCTTGGCCCTCCGCGGAAGGCACGGCAGAATTCCGTCTGGAGAGCGTTCGCGCATGCGCATCACCGTGGTGGGCACCGGGTACGTGGGGTTGGTGGCGGGCACCTGCTTCGCTGAGACCGGCAACGAGGTCCTCTGCCTCGACATCGAAAAGGCCAAGATCGAACGCCTGAAAAAGGGCGAGCTGCCCATCTACGAACCGGGGCTCCTCGACCTCTTCCAGCGCAACACGCGCGAAGGGCGCCTGCGCTTCACGTCCGACTACGGCGAAGCCGTGGAACACGCGCGCGTCTTCTTCCTCTGCCTGCCCACGCCGCCCGCGGAAGACGGTTCCGCCGACGTCTCGTACGTGCTCGCGGCGGTGACCGAGATCGCGCGGCGCCTGCGCGAGAACCCGCCGCTCAAACAGGACAACGGCGAACGCGAGCCCAGCGGCGAAGCGGCGCTGTTCGTGCTGAAAAGCACCGTGCCCGTCGGGACCAACGCGCGGGTGAAGGCCGAGAGCGAGAAGATTTTTACGGGCGGGCCGGTGCGCTGCGCCGTGGCCAGCAATCCGGAGTTCCTTAAGGAAGGCGCGGCCATCGAGGACTTCCTCAAGCCCGACCGCGTCGTCCTGGGCGTCCACGACGAACGCAGCTACGAGGTCCTGCACGCGCTGTACGAACCCTTCTGCCGCTCGGGCGCGCCGATCCTGCGCATGGACCCCGCCAGCGCCGAACTGACCAAGTACGCCGCGAACGGATTCCTGGCGGCCAAGATTTCGTTCATGAACGAGATCGCGCGCATCTGCGAAGCCTACGGCGCCGACGTGGAACTCGTCCGCAAGGGCATCACCAGCGACGCGCGCATCGGCAAGGCCTTCCTCTTCCCGGGGCTCGGCTACGGCGGCTCGTGCTTCCCCAAGGACACGCGCGCGCTGGTGGCCAGCGCCCGCGCCAAGGGCGCGGACGCTTCCATCGTGGACGCGGCCGAACGCATCAACGAATCCCAGAAGACGATCCTCGTCCCGAAGATTCTGGAGGCGCTCGCCAAGGACGGCGGGCCCCAGGGCAAGACGGTGGCGCTGTGGGGCCTGGCCTTCAAGCCGCGCACCGACGACATCCGCGAAGCCCCCGCGCTCGCCATCGCCGAAAAACTGCTCGCCGCCGGCGTGAAGATTCAGGCCTACGACCCCGAAGCGATGGCGAACGTGAAGCGCGTCCTCGGCGAACGCATCGTCTACGCCAAAGACCAATACGCCGCGCTGGCGGGCGCCGCCGCCCTGGTGCTCGTCACCGAATGGAACGAGTTCCGCACCCCCGACTGGTCGCGCGTGAAAAAGGCCCTGGCGCGCCCCGCGATCTTCGACGGCCGCAACATCTACGACCCCGCCAAGCTCCGCGAACTCGGCTTCGCCTACACCGGCATCGGACGGCCGTAGCGGACGGCAAGATTCAAATAAGAAGAACCAAGCGCCGGCCGCCGGCCGGAAAATGAAAACCGCAACCCGCAATTCCCAAGCAAACCGAAAGCCGCAACCTTCAAACAAACTGAAAACCGCCAAACCGCCAAACAGCAGCCGACTCCGGTGCGCCCCGCAAGCGGTCCATGGTGCTTGTAGATTAGAGCCGTTCCGTGGGTGCCACATCACGAAGCGAAGCGAAGTGTTGTGCCCGGGACGCGGAGCAGCAGACCCGCGCGTAGCCATGCCGTAAAATCATGAATTCTGTTATGTGGCCCAGGGCGTAAGCCCTGGGAGTGAGCGCCCGCAAACAAGGACCCCCGAAGGGGCGGCAGAAACGCGGCGGCGCGGCTAACACTTCAACCGCACGCCGCTCCGCCTGCGGCTTCGCAGCATGGCACCGGAAAACGGCTCGAATCCACAAGCACCGGTGGCCCTTGAGATCTCGTGAATCGCCCATCGTTCCTTGAGAATCCTTGCTTGTTCCATACCTCGGGTCGATTTTAAAAACCGTCGGACGCAACGGATCGACCGCAAGGTTCGTCCGCACCGAAGTGCGGGCAACGATGGCCACGCTTACGTTTTCAACAAAGCAGGAAAATCAAAAATGCCCCCGCCTGCGTCCGACTTCTCCCCGCCCGCGCTACTCTGTTCCGGGCGTCGTCGTCGTCGTCGGTTTCACGCTGGACGCGCTGCCCGGGGGCGGGAAGATTTGGCGGGTATGAGCACCGAGGCGAAGAAGGCCGAACCGGTGGTCTCCGCGGCGCACGCGCCGGAGGCCGCGGCCGCGCCGTCTGTTCCGGGTGGGGAGGCCGCGCGCGACCCCTACCTGCTGCCGTTCTGCCTGCTCTCGGCGATGCTGTGGGGCGTCTTCGTCTACGGCTGCCTCTTCGTGATCCCGTCGTACGTCGAAATCTACGAACGCATGAAGCTCGACCCGCCGCTGCTGACGCGGATGGTGCTTGGCTTCCGCCACCCCGCGGCGGTCGCGATCCTCTCGGCCGTCTGCCTGATCTTTACCGCCGGCGCGCACCTGGCCAAGCTGCGCACGGCTGCGCTGGCCCTGGTGCTGCTCGCGCTGCTGGTCCTGATCGGCGGCTTCCTGGCCGTGCACCTGCCGTACGAAGCGGCGCTTGAGAAGCTGGTGAGATAGGAACGCAATTTTTTATTTCCGATGACCGGAACGGCCGAATGACCTTGGGGTGCCACCCGTCTCGCTGTTGAGACGGGTGCGGAATCCAAGGGGCCTCGGCACCCGTCTCAACAGCGAGACGGGTGGCACCCACGAACGGCTCATAGCCGCGCCTGAGGTCCACCCGGCTGTGCAGCGTACGCCCTGACCCTATATTTTCTTTCATGTAATTTTCACGCCTCGACTTTCTTGTGCATAGTGGTGTACTTGTAACCAGCCGGTATCCGAACGCTGAAAATAACGGCTTGGCGAATGCTTCGATTCACGCGCGGCAAGGGGGAGTGGGCGATGCGCACACACATCGGAATGGGCGGGCTGCTGGTGGGCTTGGGCCTGGCGTTGACGGCCACGGCGGCGGGCGCGGCGGAGCGGTTTTCCTGGCGCGAGACACCCGCGGAGGTCCTGCCGAACGGCGATCTGAAGTGGAAGCCCACGCCGTACGCGTTCGAAAAGGGCGCCTCGGTGCGCTACATCGATTTCGAGAAGGGCGACGACGCCAACGCGGGGGATTCGAAGGAGAAGCCGTGGAAGCGCCATCCGTGGGACCCGGAAGCGGCCGGGAACGCGAAGGCCTGCACCGGCATCCACACGTACGTCTTTAAAGGCGGCGTGGTCTACCGCGGGCGGCTGGCGGCCAAGGAAAGCGGCAAGGCCGGCGATCCGATCCGGCTTACGCGCGACCCCGCCTGGGGCGACGGGCCGGCGGTGATCAGCGGGGCGGAACGCGTCACGGGCTGGAAGCAGGGCGAAACGAACGCGCTGATTCCCGACGGCGGCAAGGTCTGGCACGCGGACCTCGACTATGCCCCGCGCAACCTCTGGCTCTTCGAAGGCGGCAAGATTGTGCGCCTGGCGCTCGCGCGCACGCCCAACTGGACCGAGTCCAACCCCGACGACGTGAAGAGCGAATGGTGGACCTGGGAACAGCCCAACTGGTGGGAAGGCAAGAACAAGACCACGGTCAACGGCAAGAAGATTCACCTCGGCGTGGACACCAAGCGCTTTACGCAGGGCGAAGACTACTACAAGGACGCGATCGTGCGCTCCGAATGGGGCATCGTGATGGGCACGCCGTATCCGGCCAAAGTCGAAGCCTTCGACGCGGCGAAGAAGGGCGTGGCCTTCTCGGGCTACTGGTTCGGCGACAGCGGCACGGTGATCACCAACAACCGCTACTTCCTGGAAGACAAGCCGCAGTACCTCGACGCCCCCGGCGAATTCTGGTTCGAGAAAAAAGGCGCGGGCGGCCGGCTCTTCCTGCGCCTGCCCAACGACGCCGACCCGAACGCGGCCGTGATCGAAGCCGGGAAGCGCTACTGCCTGCTGGAAGACGCCGCCAGCGCCGGCGCGCCGCCGCGCACGGACGTGCTCAAGCCCGAACAGCGCGACGGGCTGGACCTGACCGGCATGAAGCACGTGACGGTCAGCGGCCTGGCGTTCCAGTGCACGAACACCTGGTGGGACCTCGAATATCCGGCCTGGATGCACAAGGAAGTGGACAACGCCGCGATCCGCATGCGCGGAAGCAGCGACGCCGTCAGGATCGACCACTGTTCGTTCGCGTTCGTCGGCACCGCGGTGCTGGCCTCGGGCATCACCGACAAGGCCGAACTGGGCGCGCTCGAGATTTCCGACTGCGAGATTCGCGAGACCGAGAGCAGCGCGATCAACCTGCGCAAGCCCTCCGACGCGCGGGTGCTGCGCAATTACATGTTCCGCGTGGGCGTGCGCCCCTACCGCCAGTCCCACGGGCACGCACTCTGCGTGAACTTTCCCGACGCGGCGGAGGTCGCCGGGAACATCCTCGACCGCATCTACGGCGCGGGGCTCTTCATCTTCGGCGGAAAGGGAAGCGGGCAGGGCGGGGACGCGCCCTTCTGCCGCCTGCTGATCCATCACAACAAGGTCACCGACCCGCTGCTCAACACCAACGACTGGGGCGGGATCGAGACCTGGCAGGGCGGGCCGGCGTACGTCTACAACAACGTGAGCGGCAATCCGGGCGGCTACTGGCACTGGGGCTACAACAAGGCCAAGCCCGGCGGCGCGCGCTTCGGGCACGCGTACTACCTCGACGGGGCTTTCAAGAATTACCACTTCAACAACATCGCCTGGGGCAAGTCCAGCGATCCGGCCAGCCCGCTCTGCAACTCCTCGGCCTTCCAGGAAATCCACAGCTACCAGAACACGTTCTTCAACAACACCGTCTACAATTTCTACCAGGGCTCGCGCCGCCAGGCGCCGCACGCGGGGCGAAACGCGTTCCTGGGGAACGTCTTCCAGAGCGTCTCCGGCTGGGTCTTCTGGCACTCGCAGCCGGCCAAGTCCGCGGCCGAAGGCAACGCCAAGGACGCCGGCGCGCAGAAGGAACACTACGACTTCACCACGAATGCGTACGCGAACAACGTCTTTCAGGACATCTCCGGGCAGATGGGCTGCTACGAACCCAGCGGGCGCTGGCTCAAG
The DNA here is from genome assembly GCA_026184295.1 of Planctomycetota bacterium. Classification (GTDB taxonomy): domain Bacteria; phylum Planctomycetota; class SZUA-567; order H5-PLA8; family H5-PLA8; genus JACQFI01. The sequence goes on along the minus strand of JAHCJK010000164.1, from coordinate 1,312 downwards.
ACGCTCGACGAATTCAAGGCCGCGCTGGCCGAACACCGTTCGCTGGCGTCGAGCGCCGGGGTGGACGCGCCCGCGGCGCCGCTGCGCGACGCGGCCAAGGGCGACTTCCGCCTCGCCCCGGGTTCCGCGGCGATCGACCAGGGCGTGAAGGTCTTCGTCCCCTGGGCGCTCAGCGGCGTGGTGGGCGAATGGAACTTCCGGCGCAACCAGGCCGACGCGGGCGTGCTCATCGACGATCACTGGTACATGACGGCGTACTTCGCCGGGCGCGAGGATTACTACGCCCGCCCGATGTACCCGCTCAAGGCCGCGAACGTGAAGCCCGAAGACTACGTCCCCGGGCCGCTGGAAGACTGGACCGAGGGCGCGCTGAAGCTGAACGGCAAGGACCAGTACGCGGCGCTCGCGCACGCGGAACTCTCCAAGCCCTTCGAATACACGCCGAAGAAAGGCCAGGCGGCCTCGGTCTCCGGCGCGGACCTGCGCAACCCCGACGTGACCACGTCCAACTTCTCCGTCGAACTGTACGTGAAGGTCGAACCCGGCGCGCAGGGGATCCTGCTGCGCAAGATGGACGACGCGGCCGGCTACGCGCTGACCGTGGACGCCGCGGGGCTGCCCGTCTTCGCGGTCAAGGCCGGCGGAACCACGACGGAAGCGAAGGGCGCCGCCAAGCTCGCCGATGGCGCGTGGCACCACGTCTTCGCCGAGGCCGACCGCGCGGCCAAGCGCCTGACGCTGTACGTGGACGGGAAGAAGGCGGGCGAATCCGCCGGGCCCGGCGCGGACGTCTCGCTCGCCAACGGCGCCGACCTGTGCCTGGGCGGGAGCGCGCAGGGTTCGTGCCTGGCGGCGACGTTCGAATTCGCGCGGCTCAGCCTAGGCACGCTGGCCGACGCGCGCACGACCATCGAGGAACTGTACGCCTGGGAATTCGACGGGCCGTTCCTGCGGGACTTCGCCGGGCGCGCGCCCGAAGGCAAGCGCGACGCCGGGGCGCTCGAGTTCGCGAAGTAGCCTCGGCCCGCCGCGGCGCTTCGCGGCCGGGCCTTCACTTCGGTTCGAGCCACAGGTAGATGGGCGACTCGTCGTAGGGGACGCTCACCTTGCCGTCCCGCACGGCGATCGGCAGGGCGGGGACCTCGCCTTCCTTGAGCGGCATGCGCTCGGCCTTGGCCAGCGTCAGCCCGCCCAGGTCCACGAGGGTCTCGCCCTTCTTGCCTTCGCCCGTCGGCGACCACAGCGCCACGATCTTGCGCGCGGGCTCCTTGGCGTGCTCGAACTCGTACTCGTACAGTTCGCCGTCCTTCTT
>JAHCJK010000163.1 GCA_026184295.1 Planctomycetota bacterium | reverse complement strand
GTGCCGCTCTTCTACGTCAAGAAGGAGCACGCGGTCGAGATGGCCAAGGCGCTGATCGCGTTCTTCCGCGATTACGGCGACCGCAGCGACCGCAAGCACGCGCGCCTGAAGTACGTGATCGCCGAAAAGGGCATCGAGTTCGTCCGCTCGCGCCTGAAGTGGCGCAGCAGCATCCCGTTCGAAGCCCCGCGGCCTTTCACGCTCGGCAGCGTCGAAGACAAGCTCGGCTTTCACGAACAGGGCGACGGCAAGTGGTTCTGCGGCGTGCGCGTGCAGTACGGGCGCATCAAGGACTACGAGAACGGCCCGCAGTTCCGAAGCGGCCTGCGCGCGCTGGCGGAACGCTTCAAGACCGAGATCCGCTTCACGGCGAACCAGAACGTGGTCTTCTGCGACCTGGCCGCCGGGGACCGCGCGGAGTTCGAGAAGATCCTGGTCGGCCACGGCATCCCGCTGGCGCAGGAACTGACGCAGGCGCGGCGCATGAGCATCGCGTGCGTGGCGCTGCCGACGTGCCACCTGGCGCTGAGCGAGAGCGAACGCGCGATGCCCGGCCTGATGGACGGCATCGACGAGGTGCTGCGCGAACTGAAGATCGACCAGGAACACATCCTCTTCCGCATGACCGGCTGCCCCAACGGCTGCGCGCGGCCGTACAACGCCGACTTCGCCTTCGTCGGGCGCGGCCCGGGCAAGTACGCCGTCTACATCGGCGGTTCGTACCGCGGCGACCGCATGGCGGGCCTGGCCTTCCGCAGCGTGCCGGTGGGTGAAATTCCCGCGAAGATCCGCCCGTTCCTGGAACAGTACGTGGGCAAGCGCAACGCGGGCGAGTCCTTTACCGACTACTGGGGGCGCACGCACGCCAACGGCCCCGCGCCGCACCCCGACCAGTTCCACGAGGAACTGGAAGCGCGCGCCAAGCGCCTGGGCGACGGCGCGCGCAAGGACTACGCCGCGGGCTGACGCCGGCGGCGGCCCGTTCGCGCGGACATGAGCATGGCCATTTCCGGACCCGCGCTGCCGCCATCGTTCCCGCCCATCCCGCGCGAGGTCCCGCGCGCGGGCCCGGGCGTGAAGATCGCCTACCTGGCGCTGCTGGCGGGATTGCTGGCGGCCTTCGCGTTCTACGTCGTGGCCTACAGCCTCGCGCGCGGCGGCGGATCGCCGGAACCTGACTACCCCTACATCGAAGCGCTCGGCAGCGGGCGCGACGCGGTGTACGTCACCGAAGCGACGGCCGCGAACCTGCGCATCCTGGAATGGACCATCATCGGCGGCGTCCCGCTGATCGTGGTGCTCGGCGTGGCCGCCTGGGTCTACTACGCCTTCTACGAATTCTTCGTCACGCGCGGCGCGGCGATCCTGCGCGGCGCGTGCCCGCGCTGCCTGCAAGGGCCGATCCACGCGGCGCGCATCACGATGCACCCTTCGTGCCCGGCCTGCGGCGCGCGCTACCAGCGCGAGAACGGCTACATGGTCGGCGCGCTCTACTTCAGTTACCTCTTCTGCATCCTGCTGGCGGTCCCGCCGTTCCTGGTCATGCTGTACCTCGAAGTCTACGATTGGAAATGGTGGGTGCTCGCGACGGTGGTCCCTAGCATCCTCCTAGCGCGCGGCATGATCCGGCTCTCGCGCGCGATGTTCATGCACCTGGATTACCTCCTGAATCCCTGGCACGACTGAATTCCGCTCGGCGACTCCGAAAACGCGATGACGGCACCGGCCCCGGCGGTATGATGCACGGCCTATGGAAACCACCTCGAATCCCATTCGCGCGGCCCTCGCCCAGGGCGAACTGCTGCGCGGGCCGTTCCAACTGTTCACCGACCGCGCGGTGACCGAGATCCTGCTCGACGCCGGCTTCGACTTCGTGATCGTGGACGCCGAACACCGCGCGTTCAATCCCGAGACGGTCGAAGACCTGGTCCGCACGGCGCAGGGCATCGGGCGCGCGGCGATGGTGCGCGCGCCGATGATCGCGCGCGGGCCGATCCAGTACATCCTCGATTCCGGCGCCGACGCGATCCTGGTGCCGCTGGTCAACAGCGCGGAACAGGCGCGCGAGGCCGTGGCGCTCTGCCGGTACCCGCCGCAGGGCACGCGCGGGCTGAACGCGGGAACGCGCAACGCGAGTTGGGGCACGAGCGATCCCGGCGGCTACGCGGCGCAAACCAACCGCGACCTGGTGGTGGCGCTGCAGATCGAGACGCGGGACGGGCTGGAAGCCGTGGACGAGATCGCCGCCGTCGAAGGCGTGGACATGCTCTACGTCGGACCCTTCGACCTCTCGCACAACCTGGGCCTGACGGGGCAGCTCAACCATCTCGACGTGCGCGCGGCTATCGCGAAAGTCTTCAAGGCGGGGCTTGCCCGCAACAAGTGGCTGGGGGTGCTGGCGCCGGACGCGGCTTTTGCGCAGTGGTGCGTGGGACAGGGCGTGCGCTTTCTCACGTTCCGTTCGGACATCCGCTTCCTCAAGGCGAGCGTCGCCGCGGGCATCGCGGAGATCGAGCACTTGAAGAAGCCCGGCGCGCGTTAACGCCCCGCGGCAGGCTGCGAATTCCGGACGACGGTTTCGGTGCGCAGGTCTTCGCCGTCGATCGGCTTCCAACCCGCGCCGTTCCGGACTTCGCAGCGGAAGCGCCCGCGGATGCTGTTGTTCTGCGGGTCCAGCATGGTGAAATGCAGGTGCGGGTAGCCGGACGCGCCGCTGTTGCCCACCAGCGCCAGCGTCTCGCCGGCCTTCACGCGGTCGCCGGGCTTCACCTTCGCGCTGCCCTTCTGGCAATGCCCGTAACCGCCCAGGATGCCGCCACCGTAATCGACCTCGATCCAATTCGCGCCGCTGAAGGGACCCACGCGCCCGGGCGGTTCGTCGGGGTTGGTGTCGATCACCTGCACGACCACGCCGTCGGCCTGCGCGAGGATCGGCTGCCCCCAGGCGTAGTAATCGTCGAGGGCCGCGCCGGTCCCTTTGAAGTAGCGCCCGTCCTTCACGATCATCATGTCGAAGGCGTAGGCCGCGCCGGCCTTCAGGCGGTGGTGGCCCGTGCGGTCGGGCATCACGGTCCATTCGCCCGCCAGCGGCAGCGGAAAGCTGTAGTCGGCCTGGCGCGCGTCGGCGAGTTTCAGCCAGCGGGCGAGCAGCGGGCGGTAACCCGGCGCCATGAAACTCTGGAAGCCCGCGAGCTGGCAGCGCAGTTCGAATTCGGCGCAGGCCGGCAGCTTGTTCTGTTCGCACCACGCCACCAGGTCCGCGGCCTTGTTCTGCGCGAGCAGTTCCTTGCGCTTTTCGAGGTACGCCGCGGTCGCTTCGCCGGCCGGAACGACGGCCCATACGATGCGGTCGCGGTCGGGGTAATCCACCGCGTACTGGCCGGCCTCGACGACCACGGGGTCGGGCAGGATGTTGCGCGCGGCCGGATGCGGCAGGACCAGGCTCGCGGCGTTCAGCGGTTTGTTGCGCGGGCTTTCCTTCACGCGGGTCTCGTAGTCGCGGTCGCCCGCGAAGGTCCAGGCCTTCGGAGCAGGCGTGGCAGGCGCCGGACCTTCCGCCGCGGCCGCCGTCAAGGCCGCCGCGAGCACCACGCCTGAAACCCATTTGGACCCTAACACGATCACACGCGCCCTCGTTCGCACCGAAGAAGAGACGAGGCCTCGCGCGCGCTCTTAGCCCAAATGATAGCCCCAAAAGCACGCGCCCGCGGCGAGGCGCACGCGGGCGGGTTGCGGCTATGCTGGGGCTATCGGGCTCACTTCGGGAGCAGCATCGGCCCCGCGACCTTCTCGGCGGCCTCGCGTCCCAGCAGGTCCTCGATCAGCGCGAGCGCGAACTCGAACGCGGTGCCCGGCCCGCGGCTGGTGACCAGTTTTCCGTCGCGGACGACGCGTTCTTCTTTGTAGGCCCCGAAGGCGGCCAGCTTTTCCTTCACGCTCGGGTGAGAGGTCAGCGCGCGGCCCTTCCCCACCCCGGCGGCTTCGAGGGCGATGGGCGCGGCGCAGATCGCGCCGACGATCCTGCCGTCGCCGGCCTGCGTGCGGAGCAGTTCCTGAATCTTCGGGGACGCGGCGAGGTTTTCCGCGCCTTTGGCGCCGCCGGGCAGGACGATCGCGTCGAAGGGACCGCGTGCGGCCGCGTCGGCCAGCGCGCAGTCCGGCAGGAGCTTCACGTTGCGGCTGCACAGGACCGGGTCAGGGCCGTCCAGCCCCGCCAGCACCACCTCGAGCCCCGCGCGCCGCAGGACATCGACGATGATCACCGTTTCCATCTCTTCCGCGCCCGCCGCGAGCGGCACCAGGACCTTCTTCATCGGTTTTCTCCTTCGATCCGGACTTTATTCACCACAGAGGGCACGGAGAACACAGAGGACGGATTTAGAAACAAGATACGTCGCGTGCTTTGGTCTCTGTGTGCTCCGCGCTGAAAGTTGGTCAGGCCTGGGGCAACGGGTTGGCCGCGAAGGCGTATTCCGCGACCGGCTTTCCGCCGATCAGGTGCTCCTGGATGATCCGTTCGAGAACGTCCGGCGTGCAGCGTTTGTACCACGTCCCGTCGGGGTAGACGACGGCGATGGGGCCTTCGCAGCAGACGCGCAGGCACTGCGCCTTCGAGCGGTAGACGCCGCCGGGCGCGGGATTCACGATCTTCAATTCTTTCAGGCGCTTCTTGAGGAAGTTCCAGGATTCCTCGGCGTGCCTGGGCGAGCAGCAGTCGGGGCCCATGCAGAGGAAGATGTGCCGGCCGTAGGCGCCGATGCCGAGCGTCTCGGCCGCTTCTTCGGGATTCTTGTAGTCGTCGCCCATGCTGGGGTGCTCCGCCGCCGGCGCCGCACGGGCGCCATGCCTCGATTGGAACACAGCGGCCCGGGTCGTCCAGTAGCTTCCGAAGCGCTTTCTTACACCACGGAGCGCACAGAGATCACGGAGAACACCCCTAAAGAAGTAGGAGCTGTTCTCTGCGAACTCTGTGAGCTCTGTGGTGAATACGCGCTGTCAAGCGGTGCGGTAGAACCCGGAGTGTTCGGGCTTGAGCTGGTCTTCGAGGCTGCGGAAGTCGCCGTAGCGCGCGAAGCTGGCGATCTGCCGGGCGGAGCGGCGGGCGATCTGTTCGCTGTTGAGCGGGTTGTAGCGGCGGGTCACGGTCAGGCGCGGGCGCAGCTTGCCGAGGCGCTGCGTGACGCCGTAGATGGTCTTGAGGACGCCGGTCTCTTCCTTCACCCAGACGAGCTTGTGGCGGAAGAAGAACGCGGGGCAGTCGGCGATGATCTCGTCGAGTTCCGCGAGCATGTTTTCGGCGCCGTGGCTGTTGACGACGAAGAGCCCCGGGGTCTGGCCGCCCTGGCGCATGGTCTCGAGCAGGTTGCGGAGTTCCGGGACGGTGCGGGCGAAGGGCAGCGGGGTGATGCCGTCCTGAAAGAGCTTCGCGCGGACGTTGGCGACGATGCGCGCGCGCGGCGCGTCGAGGCTGCACAGGGCTTCGAAAAAGACCGGCAGGTAGCGCATCTTGCGACGACTCCTTCCCCCTCCCCACAGGTAGTACAAGCCCTGTGCCAAAGGCGCCGCCGCGCCCGCCGATTTCGTCACATCACGTATCGATGGGCCACGGCAGGAGTAAGCGAAAGGATTTTTTCGACGCGGGTCCGGCGCATGGGTGTCGCAACCGCGGCGCACGTGTGGCGTGGCGGATCCTGCGGCGGTGAAAACCTACGCTCGACCGCGAGGCTACGAGACGCTGAGGCCGCTCGGCGCCGGTCCGTCGGTGGTGAGCAGGCGCAGGCCGCCTTCGGGCAGGCGCACGGCCAGCAGCATCCCTTCGCTGACTTCGCCGCGCAGCTTGGCGGGCTGCAGGTTGTCCACGATCACGATCGTCTTCCCGACCATCTGCTCCGGGCTGTAGAACTCGCGGATGCCCGAGACGATCCGCTTGGCCTTCTCGCCGACCTTCAGGTTCAGGATCAGCAGGCGGTCGGCCTTGGGGTGCGGTTCGGCGCCGACGACTTCCGCCGTCGCGAGCTTCACCTTGCCGAAGTCGTCGATGCTGATCAGGGCCACGCCTTCAGGGGCGGCCGGAGCGGCGCCGGGCGCAGGCGCGGGGGCCGGAGCTGGCGCGGGAGCGGGATTCGTGGGGGCGTCGGACATCGGGACCGGTCTCCTTGGGGATGGCAGTTCGCTTAAAACGACGAATCCGGGCCGAAGCCCGGACTCGCGCATAAAACCTTCGGACCGGCGCCGTCTACCGGGCGTCGGGCTTGACCTTGGCGTTGTCGTCGTTCACTTCGATCACCGGCGGGCGGTTGTCCGCCGAGGACTGCTTCTTCTCTTCGGCCGGCGGGGCCGCTTCTTCCTTCTTCGGTTCTTCGGCCTTGGGCGCTTCCGCCGCGGGGGCCGGAGCGGCTTCCTTCTTGTCAAACGTCATGTTCGGGAACTTCTGCTTGGCTTCTTCGAGGGTGTACTTCACGCCGTCCACGATCACCGAGTCGCCTTCGACCGCGGGGCCGGCGTCCGAACTGCCGGGCGCCATGCCGCCTTCGATCTTCTGGGTTTCTTCCTCGATGGCCTTGAGCATCTCGGGGTTGCCCTTGCCGGCCTTGAGACCCTTGTGGAGGATCTTGACGGCGTCGGCGGGACGGCCCAGCGCCTTCAGCACCTCGGCGTGAATGACGTAGAGCGGCACGAACTGGTCGTCGGCCTTCTCGCCGTCTTCGCAGTACTTCGCGGCCAGTTCCCAGGCCTTCTTGGCGTCCTCGTCCTTCTTCTCGGCGGCGGCGGCATCGCCGGCGGCCTTGGCCAGCCCGGCGAGCTTGTAGTACGGCTCGGCCATGTCCGGCACCAGCTTGGCGGCCGATTCGAAGCTGCTCTGCGCCTTCGCGGTGTCCTTGAGCGCGGCGTAGACTTCGCCGAGTTCCAGGTGGTACATCGAGTCGGAGACCTTGAGGATGATCGCCTGCTCGAGTTCGTTGCGGGCGTCTTCCAGCTTGCCTTCCATCAGGTAGACCTGCGCGCGGTTGCGGAAGGCTTCCGGCAGGCGTTCGCCCGGGGCCAGGCGCTGCGCCTGATCGATCTCGAAAAGGCCCTTCTTGATGTCGCCGTTCCTGGCGATGGCCAGGCCCATTTCGGCGCGCGCGACGGGGTTGGGCGATTCAAGGTAGATGGCCAGTTCGGCGGCCTGTTCGGCTTCGATGTTGTTTCCGAGCACCAGGTCGGTCTTGGCCAGCATCACCAGGCTGTTGTTGGCGGTCTTGTCCTTCTGCGCCAGGTAATCGACGAACTGCACGCGCGGCGTGCCGTACAGGCGCAGCCCCTTGATCAGGCTCTCGCGGGCCGAGCCGTACTTCCGCAGGTGCATCTGCGTGTTGCCGAGCGCCTCGTAGACTTTGATGCGGGTCTGGATCGGGATGTCCTTCTCCAGCACGGCCTTGAAGGTCTCTTCGGCCAGCGCCCAGTTCTTCTTGTCCATCTGGCCCCAGGCCAGTTCCAGGTCGCGCAGGGAAGCCAGGGAGTGCGCGGGCTCCTTGAGCGGCTCCATGCCGGTCACCGTGATCCACGGAAAGCCTTCGCTGACCATGGTCACTTCGCCGTAGATGCGCATGGGCGTGTACTGCGGGTAGCCGTCGATCTTGCGGATGAGCTTGTCGTTCTTCAGATCGATGTACATGAAAGGGAAGACGTCGGTCCGCTGCTCGCGGTCCCACAGGTCGGCGCCGTGCGCGTAGCAGGAGAAATTCACGTGCGTGTCGCGGTGGAACGGCGCGAGAATCGCGCGGAAGAACGCGCCGCGCTTGTTGTAGTAGATGTTGAATTCGACCTTGCGGTGCATGAAGAAGACCGGCGTGGCGCGGATCTTTTCAAGCGTCGTGCACTGGTGGCCTTCGGTCGGCTTGTCCCAGACCTTGAAGTAATCGTCCCAGGTGGTCCGGATCTTGTGGAGCGGGTGGCGCAGGGTCGCGCCCATCGACTCCTTTTCAAGCTTGGCCGGAATGAACGGATTCGGCGTGGGGCTGGCAAAGGCCGCTTCCGTGGCGGGCACGGCCGCCGCGCCAAGGCCGATCACGGCCACGAACCCTGCAAACGAGACGAACTTATTCATCGGATTCTCCTGCGACCCTGGAGACACCCCCACGCAACGGATCGACATTCCCTGAGCTTGGCGTGACTAACGATACCCCATCCTTCTCTTTTGCTCAAAGAGCATTTAGGTCAAGGTATCGGCTTTAATGCTACAGAGTCGCTAGCCTTATACTCTTTGCACGCCTTAATTCAAGCAAGGAATGTCGCCCGAAGCCGTCTCCCCCGGCCCCGAAATCCACCGAATTTGGATAATAGTAGGGTCTCTGGGTTATGCTGCACCTTATTATAGTGGTCAGTGGTCAGTGGTCAGTGAACAGTGGTCAGTGAACAGTGGTCAGTGAACAGCGGTCAGTGAACAGCGGTCAGTGAACAGCGGTCAGTGAACAGCGGACGGACGGTGAATGGAGAATAGAGAACAGTGGTCTGTGACCAGTGGTCAGAGAACAGAGAACAGAGAACAGAGAACAGTGAACAGTGAACAGTGAACTGCGAACAGTGGTCAGAGAACAGGGAACAGAGAACAGTGAACGGAGAGCAGTGAACAGCGGCGGCTGCGCCGTATGTGGGACAGGCGTCCCGCCTGTCCGGTCGGAGGAGGGAGCAATCGCCGCCGCGAGAGAATGATTTTCCGCTACTGGGTTGCACCGCGTGTTGGCTCAGGGCAAGTACCAGACCGGCGAGACGCCTGTCCCACAACGGCGCAGCCGTCCGCTGTTCTCTGTTCACTGATCACTGTCCACTGTGATCTGTCCGCTGTTTGCTGTCCACTGACCACACATCACAGATCGCTGTTCGCTGTTCACTGCCCGCTGTTCACTGTTCGCTGTTTGCTGTCCACTGTTCACTGTCCACTATTCACTATTCACTGTCCACTGTTCACTGATCACTTCCCCAGCGCCTCGATCTTCTGCTTCGCGCGCTGGACGTAGGCTTGCAGTTCGGTGTCGTCGTCGGCGAACTTGACGAAGTTCTTGTACTGCGCGAGCGCTTCCGCTTTTTTGCCCTGCATCTCCAGCGCGTTCCCGTACGCGAAGTACACGGCCAGGTCGTCGCAGCCTTTCTGGATGGCCTTGCCGAAGAGCGGCGCGGATTTGTCGAACATGCGCAGCGCGTGGTAGGAGCAGGCCAGTTCGTACAGGTACTGGCCCTCGTGCTTCGGTTCGAGGCCGATCGCGACGCCGAATTCCTTCTCGGCTTCCTCGAAGCGCCCCTGCGTGCCCAGCGCCCGCCCGAGGTACGAATGGTAGTCGGCCTCGCCGCCGCCGCCGCAGAGCCCGATGGCGGTGCGGAAGCAGCGCTCGCTGTTCTTGGCCTGCTTCTGGACGCCGTAGAGCACGCCCATGTTGAACCAGGAGAGCGGGTCGCTGGCGTCTTCGCCGACGGCCTGGCGGTACTTCTCGAGCGCGCCCTGGTAGTCCGCCTTGCCGGCCAGTTCGAGCGCCGTCTTGACCAGCGCGGTGCGCATGGCCGGACCGCCGTTGGTCCGTTCGATCCCCAGATCCTTGCAGGTGGCGTCGAGGCCTTCGTAGGTGGTCTTGAGCACTTCCTGCGCCACGGCCACGGGCGCTTCGCCGCGCTTCTTGCGTTCGTCGTCGGCCTCGGCGGCGCGTTCGGCGGGGGTCTTTTCGTAGGGCAGCTTGGTGGCCGGGTTGCCGGGGTAGAGCATGAAATGGAGCGGCAGGCCGGTCTTGGCGCGCACGGTCACGCCGCCGGTGAAGTCGGGCCCGAAGTTCGCGGCCCGCACCGTAAAGCAGTACGTGCCGATCTCCAGGTCCAGCTTGCAAGTACCGTCCGCGCCGCTCTTGCCTTCGACGGTCTGGGCGTCGCCGATGCGCACGGCCTTGATGGCCGCGTCCTTGACCGCCGTGCCGTCCTTGTCGGTGACGGTGATGGAGACGGCGCCGCGGGGCTTGGGGGCTTCGTCGGCCGCGTGCGCGACCGCCGCAAGCAGCGCGCAGCCGAGCGCCGCGAGGATTCTGCGTGCCGTCACCATGCTCGTTTCTCCCTGGGCGCGACCGGCCTCGGGCCGGCGCGCGGTCACTTTTTGCGCGGGAGCGGCGTGAGCCACTTCTCCCACGTGACGCTGGACAGTTCGGCCTTTTTCGGATCGGGATTGGGCACGGTTTGATCGACTAGGTGCTTCCAGGCCTTGTCGTATTCGTAAAAGCGCCCGCAGCCGGCGGCGGCGAGTTCGTTGTAGGTGTTCTTGTGTTCTTCGCCGTGGAGCGTGCGGACGTAGAGCGTGTTGAACATGATGCCGTCCTGTTCCCAGGCTTCCTTGATCATGGCCAGGCAGTTGTTGAGCGCGTCGCCGGCCGGCGTGGTGTCGCCGACGAGCAGCACCATGCGCCGCGCGTTGGCGCGCCAGGCGAAGGAACTGATCGCGTGGCGGATGCCCAGATGCAGGCCGCCCGAGCCGCCGCCGAAGCTGGCGTCGAGCATGAAGTCGCGCGCCGCCTGCGTGTCGCGGCTCAAGCCCCGGGGCTGGATCAGGTAGGTGACGGTCTTGCGCGGGTCGGCGGCGCGGTACCGCACGGCGCCCATGCGCGGCGAAGGCGTGTTCTTTTCGATCTCGCGCAGGACGCCGTCGAGCGCGTTCGACATCTCGGGCCAGATGTGCGCCATGCTGCCGGTCGTGTCGAAGATCACGGCCACGTCGATGCCGCATTCCTTGATCGGGCGCTCGAACGGATTGCGCGACTTCTCCTTCTTGGCGCGGTAGGCCGGATCGGTGAAGCTGATCACCACGTCGTCGTCCGGCGGCGCTTCCTTGAACTTGCCGGCCTTGTAGTCCTCGGACCAGCGTTCCCACTTCACGCGGTCGAAGCCGTTCTTCTGCCCGGTCAGCAGTTCCAGGCCGTCCACGACCGACGGGCGCACTTCCGGGTTGGCGTGGTTGAGGTTCGCGATCAGCGCCGGGGCGTTGGCCAGATCGCCCAGGTCACCCAGGCCCTCGGCCGCGGCGGCGGCGACATCGGCGTCCTTGTCGGCGAGCAACTTCGCCAGCGCCTCGCCCGCGCCTTGGCCGCCCACGTGCCCCAGCACCTGGACCGCGCGCAGCCGTCCGACGGCGTTCAGTCTCTTCGGATCGTCCAAAGCCTGCAAAAGCCGCGCGGCCACGGCGTCGGCGCCGAGGATGCGCACCAGGGTCTCGGCCGCGAGCTTGCGCATCGAATGGAGCGGGTCGGCGAGCGAGGCCTCGAAGAGCCGGTCTTCGTAGCCTTCGGGCTTGAGCCGCCCCAGGGCGTTGAGCGCGATGCGGCGGCGCTGGCCTTCGCCGCCTTCGTACAGTTGCCAGAGGTACGGCGCGGCCTGCGGGAGTTTCAGGTCCGCGAGGCCGTCGGCGGCGGCGCGGACCTTTTCGGCGTTCATATCGCGCAGACCCAGAATATAGCGCGCGTACGCGGCCTTCCGTTCGGCGTCGGCCTGGGGCGCGGCTTCCGCGCAGGCGCGGGCGGCGAACAGGACGGTCAGGAGGAGGAGGCCGCGTTTCATCGTCGCATCCGATTCTTGCGTGGAAGCCCTGGGAAGTCCACCTCTTAAGACGCACCCGCGGGCCGGGATAAGACGATTCTTCCTGGGATTCGTTAGGTCTTATATGCACGTAACATATCGTCTATATGAACGATTTTCGGCGGGTTATTTCCGTCTCGGACTTTCCGGTGATAAGATCAGGCCTTGGAGGAGGTGTAGCGTGACTCTCTATCTCATGCGGCACGGCATCGCGTACGAGCGCTCCGACTGGAGCGGCAGCGATGACGCCCGCCCGCTCACCGACGAAGGCATGATCCGCACCCGCGCGGTCGCCAAGGCCCTGAAGAAAGACAAGAAGCCCCCGATCGACGCGATCTGGAGCAGCCCGCTGGTGCGCGCGCGCCAGACCGCCGAGATCGTCGGCGACGTCTTCGGCGCCAAGATTCTCGAATACGAGGCGCTCTCGCCCGGCACCAACGTGAAGATCCTGACCAAGTCCTTCAGCGGGAAAACGCCGCCCGACCACGTGCTCTTCGTGGGCCACGAACCCGACTTCGGCATCCTGCTCAGCGATCTGGTCGGCGAAGACGACGTCCACCCCTTCAAGAAGGCCGGCGTCGCGTGCCTGAAGGGCGAATTCAAGGCCGGCGCGATGAAGCTGGAATGGTACTTGGCGCCCAGGGACCTGCTGGAAGACTAGACGGCGATTTTCGATTTTGGATTTTGATTTTGGATTTCCGGTGTCGCGCGGTTCCATAAAGATGGGCAGCGCGTCCGCGCTGCCCATCCCAATCGGCAATCGGCGATTGGAAACTGGAAATCGGCAATCCAAAATCCAAAATCGAAAAAATCGCCTTACCTTCCGTTCCCCAGATCCAGGTGCTGGTTCTTGCGGAACTCGTAGATCAGCGGCGAGAGTTTCTCGATCGCGCTCTTGAAGATGTACTCGTCCTCGGGGTCGTTGGGCGAACACATCTCCTGGCACTTCTCGAGCTTCGTCTGGGCGTCCTCGGCGAGCTTCTGCGCTTCGGGGTAGCGGTCGAAGTTGCCCTTCATCCCGTCGGCGGTCTTGAGCTGCGTCATGGCGGCCTTCTCGATATCGTCGCGGCTCTTCACATTCGCGTACCACGACTTCCACTTGTCCGCGCCCCAGCCGCGGCGTTCGGCCTCGCGCGCTTCCTTCCCGCGCGCCGACGTCAGCAGCACCATGGCTTCGCCGATGGAACCGGCGGAGCCCGGGTTCTTTTCCATGCTCGCCATCACGATCCCGATGGCCTCCATGTCCTTGCGCTGCGACTTCTTGTTCTTTTCCGAGCCGCGGAAGCCGAGCGTCTTGATGTAGGCCTGCAGCGTCTTCCCTTCCAGGCCCTTCTCGAAGGACTTGAGCAGCAGCTTCCAGGTCACGTCGTCGCGCAGCGCGGCCATCGTTTCGGCCGTGGCGACGCGGACGTCTTCGCTTTCGTCGGTGATTCGCGGTTCCAGCTTGGACAGGTCTTCGGCGTGGAAACCCATCACGGGGACGGCCTTCACGGCCTCCAGGCGCACGGGCGCGGAGGCGTCGCCCAGGGCCTTGGCGATGCCGCCCGAGGCCGCGGTGTCGCCCTTGCGCGTGGCGAGCGCCTTCACGATCTCCAGGCGCACTTCGGCCGAAGGATTCGAGAGCGTCTGGATCAGCGCGGAGGTCTCGGCCTGGTCGCGCACCTTGGCAAAGCCCGCGCGCGCGGCGGCGGCGAGTTCCTTGTCTTCGGCGTCGGACATCGTGGTGAGCAGGTCGCCGATCGCGTCCGGCACGGCGCTCATTTCGATGCCCCGCAGCGCGTGGTTGCGCGGTTCGCCCTTCTCTTCCTTGGCGATCTTGATCAGCAACTGGCAGCCGCCGCCGCCCGCGGGCAGCTTTCCGAGCCCGTCGATGCCGGCCAGGCGGACGTCCGGCGGCATCGAGCCCGCGGCGGCCTCGATCAGCACCGGCACCAGCAGGTCCATGCGTTCCTTGGCGGCCTTCTTCGAACGGTCGTCCTTCTTGCCGAGCAGGTCGAAGTAGGCTTCGGCGGCGGGGACGAGAATCTTCGCGGCCGCGGTCTTCTCTTCGTCCGAACCGGACTTCAGCACCTCGAGCGCGATCTTGAGCGCGTCCTTGCTGCCGTCCTTGGCGGCCTCGCCGAGGCCGGACAGCGCCGCATCGCGGACGTTGGCGGGCTGGCCTTTGATATGCGCGTCGAAGACTTCCAGCGCGTCGGCGCCTTTCCAGGCCCACAGGTCGCGGGCGGCGGCGGCATCGCCGGCTTCGATGGCCGAGATCATCATCTTCTTGCGCACGGGATTCCAGGCGATGGCCACGGCCACGACCAGCAGCAGGCCCGCGCCGATCATGATCTTCAGCTTGGTCGTCAGGACCGGCGCCGATTCCTTGCGCATCGACGTGCGCGTGACGCCCCCGCGGCGCGAACTCCGCCCGCTCACGGCATCCGCGACGCCTTCCAGCTTCTTCTTGTCGTCGGCCTCGCCGGCGTCCTCTTCCTTGCCGCGCTTGCGCAGGCGTTCGGAGGTCGTCCCGACCCGCCGGGAACTCAGGCGCCCGCCGCGTTCGGCCGGACGGAGGGCCTTCTCGGTCTTGTCGCCGGTCTTCGCCGCGCCCAGGCGCGAAAGCCGGCGCGGCTTCGCGGACTTCTCTTCTTCTTCCGCTTCCGCCTCGTCGTCCGCATCCGCTTCCTTGTCGCCGACCTCTTCCTCCACGGCCTCGGGCGGCTCCTCGAGCAGTTCCTTCTCTTCCTCTTCGACCACGGACTCGGACGCGGGCGCGGCCTTGGCCGGAACCTCGGGCGCCGGAGCCGCCTTGGGCATGCTCACCTGCGACGGCCGGTCGCGGCGGATGATTCGCGAAGGGCGCGCGCCGCCGGAACTGGCCGGCGTCACCACCGGAGCCGAAGGCCGGGCGGGCGCGGGCTTGGGCGCCACGGGCGCAGGAGCCGGAGCGGGTGCGGCCGCTC
>JAHCJK010000162.1 GCA_026184295.1 Planctomycetota bacterium | reverse complement strand
GCATACCCCGCTACTCGCCATGCGGTTGAGGTTTGCTGTGGTTGATCTGGTTGATCTGGTTGCTGTGGTTGACCTGGTTGCTGTGGTTGACCTGGTTGCTGTGGCCGACGTTGGCTGTTCTCCGCGCGCTCTGCGTGCTCCGCGGTGAATGCAGACTAAGACGCTTCCTCGTCCAGGATCACGGAGATTTCGTCGCAGGCGGCGCAGCGGACGGCGACGGTGATCGTGCGGATGTCGTTTTCGTCGAGCGCGTCCTCGTAGTAATCGAAGCCGAGGCCGAGTTCGAAGGCGTGGCCGCCGCAGGAGCAGCGGTAGGGGTACGTCCGCGGGATGAAACCGGTCTTGCGGCGCATGCCCCAGTACAGCGCCTGGTCGAAGACGATGAACATCTTCTGGCAGCGGCGGCAGAAGGACTTGAAGACGCCGTCCTCGTCGTTCAATTCCACGTGAAAGATGTGGCAGGGGCCGCTGCGTTCGGGATCGGGCGGGACGGCCGCGCGGCGCCCGCTGATGCGCGCGGCGGTCTCGGGGTCGAGCTTCGGCGCCGTGACGAGTTCGGGCGAGGAGCGCGAGCCCAGCGGCGCGGCGGCGTCGAAGCGGCCGCTGGCCGGGCACGAACAGTGGATCGAACGTAGGAGCGTGACGGGGTGCGAGACCGATCCGTGCATCGCCTTGGCCAGCGCTTCGCTGCAAGGGCCGAGGTGCTTGCGAAGATGGAGCGGGCCTTCGTGGGGATGGACTTCCGACATGCGGGGCGTCTCAAGACCGGCGGGCGAACCGCGCTAAGTATACCCCGCGCCGGCCGCGCGCGACAGGGCGCGCCTAGTCGGGCGTGAGGATGCGGTCGCAGCTCGGGCAGGTGACCAGTTCCTTGGCCAGCAGCGCGAGGTTGTGCACCTGTGGGGGCAGTTTCATGTGGCAGGCCGCGCAGAAACCCTTGTTCACTTTCGCGGTCGCCTGCCCGCGGTTGACCACGATGCGGTCGTAGATGGCCAGTTCCTTGGCCGGGACGTCCTTGCTGAGTTCCCCGCGCTTGGCGAGCAGGTCGTCGCGCTTGGCGGTCAGTTCGCCCACGTCCTTCTGGACGCGCGCGCGCTCGATGGCCAGGGCGGCCTCGACTTCGGCGAGCTTGGCCGAGAGGCCGTCGGATTCCTTCTGCTTGACCTCGGCCTGGCCGAGCAGCGCGAGGGCCTTGTCCTCGTTCTCGCTGTTCCAGCCGCGCTGGGCTTCCATCTGGCGTTTGACGGCCTCGAATTCCTTGCTGGTGCGCAGGACGTTAAGCTGGCTGGCGTAGCGTTTGAGCGCTTCCATGCCGGCCTTGATCTCAAGCTCCATGGCGTCGGCTTCCATCTTGAGCTTGATGATCTCGGCCTTGCGCTTCTCGATCTGTTCCTTGAGGAGCTTGGGTTCTTCTTCCTTGGCGGCGAGTTCCTTGGGGATGCGGTCCAAATCCTTGCGAATCGACTGGAGTTCGATGTCCAGGTCGTTGAGCTTATGAAGCTTCTGGATGATCTCTTTCATGGATGCAGCGTCTCGCAGCCGGAAATAACGTCAAGCAATGCTTTTTATTGTAGTTGCCCGTGCTTGCAATTGAAAATAGCGCCCCCCGGTCCCACCGCGGCCTTCCGAGTGTCCGCGAGGTCCGGGTTCCGCCGCCCGGAAAGGCGTCCGATACCTATGAAGATCGCGCCTGGAAGGCCCCGCGGCCTAGCGCGGCCGGGCGTTGTTCATGAAGCCGGCGGGTTCGAAGGTTTCCACGCCCGCCAGGTTGACCGGGATTTCGGCAAAGCGTTCGGAAGGCTGCGGTTCGTCTTCTTCCTCAAGGTCCTGGTCGTCCTCGCGCGGGGCGTCCTTGGCGTGCATCAGCGGCCAGCGGACGATCTCGAGCTGCCCTTCGGCGGTCTCGACGAGCGCCGTGCAGTTTTCCACCCAGTCGCCGGTGTTGCAGTAGATGAAGCCGGGCTGTTCCTTGATCACCGGCTGGTGGATGTGCCCGCAGACCACGCCGTTGAACTGGCGCTTGCGCGCGTCGGCGATCAGCGCGTCCTCGTAGCTGTGGATGTACGTGATCGCGTTCTTGACCTTGCGCTTGAGGTAGTTCGCCAGCGACCAGTAGGGCAGGCCCAGGCGGCGGCGCAGGAAGTTGACGATGCGATTGGCGTAGATCAGGTAGTCGTAGGCCGCGCTGCCCAGCACCGCCAGCCACTTGTTGTACTGCACGACGGCGTCGAACTCGTCGCCGTGCATCACCAGCAGTTTGCGGCCGTCGAGCGTCTCGTGGACGGTCTGCTTCTGGATGCGCACGCCGCCGAAGTCGAGCCCCGCGTACTCGCGGAAGGATTCGTCGTGGTTGCCGGGGATGTAGACGACCCGGGTGCCTTTCTTGGCCTTTTTGAGCACGCGCTGGACGACGTTGTTGAAGTCCTGCGGCCAGTGCCATTTCCGCTTGAGCTGCCAGATGTCGATAAAGTCGCCGACGATGTACAGGTACTCGCACTTGATGTTTTTCAGGAAGGAGTTGATCGCGGCGGACTGGCAGTCACGGGAACCAAGATGGGTGTCGGAGATCCAGACGGCTCGATAGCTTGTCTTGCTCATGCCAGAGTTCCGGGGGCCTGCACGGACGAAAGGCGCCAGACCCTCGCGGGCCCGTTGCGCTCCCCCCGCCCTCTCCATCGTCACAATTGTTCCCCGCATGCGTTAAATCCTTGTTTCGTAAGGGATAATTCGCCGTAAGGCTTGGTCGGACAGGGGCTTGCTGCTTGACACCCGGGCTCCAAAGGGTAGCTTTGAGCGCTCGTTTTGAGGAGTCGTTCCTATGTCCCGCCATGACCTCGGAGGTTCATCCGCCCTGCCTGCGTCCCCACGCGGCAGGGTCGCCATTGGGTAACTCCCGCCTCCCTTGGCGCTCCCGGCAACGTGCCGGAGCGGATCTCCGAAGATAGCCGTCCGATCCAAACCTTCCTGAATCCGGCGGCGATACGAAGAAAGGTTTTTCCATGAGTACCGCCAAGTCCAAGACCTCCAAGGTGCCTCCCGCCGCGGACAAGCGCGCGCGCGTGGAGATCTTCGATACGACCCTCCGCGACGGCACCCAGTCCGAACACATCGCCTATTCGCTCGACGACAAGATCGCCATCGCCCACGAACTCGACCGCCTGGGCGTCGATTACATCGAAGGCGGCTGGCCGGGCTCGAACCCCAAGGACATGGGCTTTTTCGACCGCGCGCGGCACGAGAAGTTCCACCACGCGCGCGTCGTCGCGTTCGGTTCGACGCGCCACGCCAAGAACAAGCCCGCCGACGACCCGAACCTGCGCGCGCTCGTCGATGCCAAGACGCCCGTCCTGATCATCTTCGGCAAGACCTGGGACTTTCACGGTACCGACGCCCTGCGCGTCTCGCTCGACGACAACCTCGAGATGATCCGTTCGTCCGTGAAGTACCTTTCGGAACACACGGGCGAGATGCTGTACGACGCGGAGCACTTCTTCGACGGGTACAAGCACAACCCCGACTACGCCTTCAAGTCCCTGGAAGCCGCGCACGAAGGCGGCGCGAAGTGCCTGATCCTGTGCGACACCAACGGCGGCACGCTGCCGGAGGAAGTCTTCAAGATCGCGGGCGAAGTGAAGAAGCGCTTCGGCGGCGCGCGCATCGGCATCCACCCGCACAACGATTCCGGCGTGGCCGTCGCGAACGCGCTCGCGGCCGTGCAGGCCGGCGCGACGCACGTGCAGGGCACGATCAACGGCTTCGGCGAACGCTGCGGCAACGTGGACCTGCTCCCCGTCATCGCCAACCTGCAGTTGAAGCTGGGCCACGACTGCCTGAACGGCGCCGAGTCCCTGCGCAAGCTGACCGAGATCAGCCGCTTCGTGTACGAGATCGGCAACCTGCCCCCGCGCGACAACCAGCCCTACGTCGGGCGCAGCGCTTTCGCGCACAAGGGCGGCATCCACGTCAGCGCCGTGAACCGCAACACCAAGACGTACGAGCACGTCGATCCGGAGGTCGTCGGGAACAGCCGGCGCGTGCTGATCAGCGAACTGAGCGGGCGCAGCAACCTCGTCGCGACCCACGGCGAACGCTACGGCCTGAAGGAAAAACCGCAGGACCTGAAGAAGATCCTCGACCGCCTGATGGAACTCGAGAACCAGGGCTACGTCTTCGAGGCCGCCGACGCGAGCTTCGAGCTGCTGGTCCGCAAGACGCTGCAGCGGCACCAGCCGTTCTTCAAGCTGCACGGCTTCCGCGCGTCCACCACGGTGGACGACGAAGGCACTTCGACGACCGAAGCGACGGTGAAGATCGAGGTCGGCGGGCAGGTCGAACACACCGCCAAGGAAGGCAACGGCCCGGTGAACGCGCTCGACGGCGCGCTGCGCAAGGCGCTGGAGAAGTTCTACCCCGAGCTGAAGGACGTGCACCTGACCGACTACAAAGTGCGCGTGACCAACAGCAAGGACGCCACCGCCGCGAAGGTGCTCGTCACCATCGTCAGCGGCGACGGCAAGGACCGCTGGACGACCGTGGGCGTGAGCGAGAACGTGATCGACGCCTCGTGGCACGCGCTGGTGGACTCGGTGGAGTACAAGCTCTACCAGACCCGCGGCGACGAACGGCCTTCGCGCAAGTCGGAACGCGTGGCGGCGGTCAAGGCGTAGCCTCAACCAGCAACTAAGCATGCGCGGGCGCGGAGGGGAGACCTTTCGCGCCCGCGTTGTTTTTGAAGGGGTGCGCCGGGTGGCCTGGACGCCACCGCGTCCAGGTCGCGCAGCGAATAGAAGCTTCCCACTTCGCGAACGAATGCCGCCGGATGTGTGTTCATCCCATCGGGGGCTGCCCTGCGCTTCGCGCCCCGGACGTATTGCGTCCGTGCCGCCCCGCGCGCGACTTGACTTTCCCCCCATCCTATGGGATTCAAAGGGTTTCCAGGCACCGCACGGAGACGGGCGTAACGCATGTTCGATGGCATCCGAGAGTCCCTCGACGGCTTCTTCAACAAGATCCGCGGCAAGGGCAACAAGCTTACCGAACAGGACGTCAAGGACGGCCTGCGCACGGTCCGCATGGCGCTGCTGGAAGCCGATGTCGCCCTGCCGGTCGTGAAGGAATTCATGACGGGCGTGAGCGAGAAGGCGGTCGGCTCGGACGTGCTTACCGCCGTCGAACCCTCGCAGCAGATCGTCAAGATCGTCCACGACGAACTGATCCGCCTGATGGGCCCGGGCAACGCCGAGATCACGCTCCAGCCCAACCACGCGACCACCATCATCATGATGGCCGGCCTGCAAGGCTCCGGCAAAACCACCACCACCGGCAAGCTGGCCAACCGCCTGAAGAGCAAGGGCCACCGCCCGCTGATGGTCGCGGCCGACTTGCAGCGCCCCGCCGCCATCGACCAGCTTAAAGTGCTGGGCGAACAACTCGAAATTCCCGTCTTCAGCGAGACCGGCCTGACGCCGCCCGACCTGTGCGAAAAGGCCGTGGCCTTCGCCAAGGCCAACAAGCACGACGTCGTGCTGCTCGACACCGCCGGCCGCCTGCACATCGACGACGCGCTGATGACCGAACTCGCCGAGGTCCAGAAGAAGACGCAGCCGCACGAAGTCCTGCTCGTCGTGGACGCCATGGTCGGCCAGGACGCGGTGAATTCGGCCAAGGAGTTCGACGCGCGCCTGCCCATCAGCGGCGTGATCCTGACCAAGCTCGACGGCGATGCCCGCGGCGGCGCGGCCCTTTCGGTGCGGCACGTCACCGGCAAGCCGATCAAGTTCGTCGGCGTCGGCGAACGCCTGGACCGCCTGGAAGAATTCCACCCCGAGCGCATGGCCACGCGCATCCTGGGGATGGGCGACATCGTCAGCCTTGTCGAAAAAGCGCAGCAGGTCCTGGACAAGGAACAGGCCGCCGCGTTCCAGGACAAGATGGTCAAGGACCGCCTGACCCTCGACGACTTCCTCACGCAGCTCCGCGCCGTCAAGAAGATGGGTTCCTTCAAGGACCTGCTGGGCATGATCCCCGGCATGGCGGGCCTGAAGGACCTGGACGCCAGCGACGAACAGTTCGGGACCGTCGAAGCGATCATCTGTTCGATGACCGCGGAAGAGCGCAAAGGCCCGCACCTGATCGGCACCAGCCGCCGCCAGCGCATCGCGAAGGGCTCCGGCACGAACGTGCAGGACGTCTCGCGCCTGCTCAAGCAGTTCGAGGAAGTGACGAAGCAGCTCTCGAGCTTCAGCAAGGCCGCGAAGATGGTGGACCGCATGATTCCGGGATCCGCGAGCCCCGGGCAGCGCGTGCTTTCCGCCGACGAGCGCAAGTCGATCAAGAAGCGCCGCAAGGCCGAGAAGCAGCGCCGCAAGGCCGGCCGCCGCTGATCGCGCCCACGCCGGGCCGCCCGTCCGCCTTTAGATAAGCGCCGCCGGAATCCGCCGGGTTTCGCGCGCGATCCTTGAGACCACGCGAGCGCCCACGCATGCCCGAACCGAACCTGATCGTGATCATGGCCGACCAACTGCGCTTCGACGCGCTGGGCGCGCACACCCCGCACCTCAACGCGCTGCTGGGCGAAAGCACCGTCTTCGAGCGCGCGTACTGCAACTCGCCGCTGTGCGTGCCCGCGCGCGGGGCCTTTTTCAGCGGGCGCTACCCCAACGAGACCGGCTGCCTGATCAATCCGTGGGTGCCGCAGGACCGCCAGCACGGCTACGTGAAGCCCGGGACGCCGAATCTGTACTCGATGCTGGAACAGCGCTGGGACAGTTGGCACACGGGCAAGCAGCACTTCTACACCGCCGACGGGATCGACAAGAAACCGGACAGCCGCACGCACTGGCGTTCGCTGGAGGCCGGCTACGGGCCGATGCTCAAGGAAAGGGGCATCCGTTCGCCCGGCGGGCCGGCATACCAGGGCCTGATGCCGGAACTGACGCAGGGGCGCGTGACGCGCGCGGCGCGTTACTCGATTCCCACCGTGGGCTGTTACCCGCACGGGCTCGAAAACTTCTTTGACGGCTACATCCTGAAGACGTCGCTCGACGCCATCCGCGAACGCGACCGCAGCAGGCCCTTCGCGCTCAACGCGATGTTCCTCGCGCCGCACCCGCCGCTCGAGATTCCCGAACCGTGGTTCTCGCAGATCAAGGACGCGCCGCTGCCCGAAAACGTAGGCCGCTGGAGCAAAGGGCAGTCGCCGCTGCAGCTTTACAACCTGACCGGCGCGCTGGGCGCGCGCTACGAACGCGCGGACTGGGAGAAGATCTGGCCCGTGTACCTGGGCCTCGTCGCGCTGCTGGACCACTGCGTCGGAGAAATCCTGAACCTGCTGAAGGCCGAAGGCCTGTACGACGACGCGCTGATTCTCTTCACCGCCGACCACGGCGAGATGCTCGGGTCGCACGGCCTGTGGCAGAAGATGTGCATGTACGAGGAATCCGCGCACGTGCCGCTCGCCTTCCGCCTGCCGGCCGCCCTGAAGACGGCCGCGCAGCCGAAGCGCTCGGCCGAACTCGTCAGCCACATCGACGTGCTCCCGACGCTCTGCGACCTGCTGAGCCTGCCGAAGCCCGAAGGGCTCCCGGGGCGCTCGCTCGCGCGATGCCTTCGCGAAGGCGCGCCGCTGCCGCCCGCGCCCGCGTTTATCCAGTTCGACGGCAACGGCGGGCGCGGGAACTTCCAGCGCAGCGTCGTGGACGGCGCGCACAAACTGATCGTCGATCTCTTCCAGGGCGAAGTCTTCTTCGAACTCTACGACGTCGTCCGCGACCCGCAGGAACTGCGCAACCTCGCCTGGGAAGACCCCGCGCGCGTCCGCGCCCTGGCCGAACGCCTGCGCGCTCACATGCACGCGACCGGCGACCTACTCAGCTTCGAACTGTCGGATTACGACCGCTTCGCGGTGGATTACGCGGACAATAAGCCGAATTGACGATTGAAAATTGACGATTGACGATTGACGATTGCCTGCGGCGAGGCGAACGAGTCAATTTGCGATTTGCGATGAATGACGCCTAAGGCGAAGGCGATCCGTGCAAAATCCGCAATCGAAAATCGAAAATAGTCTTACCGTTTGACGTTGAAATCCATCGGCGCCACCTGGCTGTACGCGCCGCTCTTGGCGGTGGCGCGGACGAGGAAGCGGTACTTGCGGCCGGCGGGCAGCGGTTCCTTGGGCGTGAAGGCGTTTTCGGTCAGCGCCAGCGTCAGGAGCACCTGTTTCACGTCGCCTTCGTCGGTGACGTCCACGATGAAGAGGTCGTACGCGTCGGCGCCGGCCACCTTCGACCAGGAGAACGCGGGCTTGGCCTCGGCGATCTCGCCGCTGGGCGCGGCGGGCACGGGCATGTTCAGCGCGTCGGCGACGGACTCGGCCTGATTGTTCGGCGGGTTCTGGTTCGCGCGCGGGCGCGGCCTGGGCTGAGGCTGGTTGGGCCCGAAGATGTTCGGCGGCGTCTGCGTATTGCGCCCGTTGCGACTTCCTCCTCCGCCGCCGCTCGTGCCGCCCCCGCCGCCGTAGTAGTTGTTCCCGTTGCCCGGCTGGTTGACCAGCGCGTCGATCGAAACCGTGAAGACGCCCGGCGAACTCGCGTCGCTGACGTTGCCGCTCGCGTTCTTCGCCGTCACGACGGTCTCGTAGGTCAGGCCCTTGGTGAGCGTGACGGGGAGGATCAGCGAAGTGCCCGTGACCGAGGTCGTCGCATACACGGTGCTTCCCCCGCCGACGAAGCGCACCAGCACGTCGTACGTGTCCGCGCCGGTGACCGCCGACCACGAATGCGTCGGGCTGGTGACCGTGACCGTGCCGAGCGGCGTGAGCACCGTGGGCGCGGTCAGCTTCTGAACCGTGAACGTAAGGTAGCTGCTCCACGGGCCGGTGACTCCGCCGAGCGTGCGGGCGCGGACGCGCGCGCGGTAATCGTGCGCGACCGTCAGCGCGGTGGTGAAGGCGTGCGAAGTGCCCGAGACGTCGGTCTTGAAGAGGACGTTCTGGGTGCTCGTGGTCAGGTCGTCCACGCGGAGTTCGTACTGCGTGGCCCCGGCGACGGGCGTCCAGGAGAAGGTCGGCTTGAGGCTGTACGTGGGGCTGCTGGGCGCGGACATGCTCGGCGCGATCAGCGTGGAAGCGTTCACGCCGCCGAGCAGGTAGTACGTCTGCGGGCCGGACGGGACGGCGGTGCCCTTCACACGCACGGTCCAGGTGCCGGCGACCGGCGCGGCGATCACGATCTGTTCGACGGTATCGACGCTGTTGGCCGTGGCCGTGGTCGCGGCGGCGGGCGGGTTCGATCCGTCCAGGCTGAACGGATGGTAGATGGTCGTGTCGGGGCTCTGAATCTCGAGGTCCAGGTTGTTGACGATCGCGGGCAGCGAGCCGCTCGAGCCGGCCGGGTCCATCCACAGCAGCGTAAACTTGAGGTCCGGGGCGGCCGGCGGGATGTCGATGGTGAAGGTGTTGGTGGTGCCGTCGTCCACGTCGGCCTTGAGATACAGTTGCGGCGAGGAACGCAGGAAGGTCAGTGCCGCGTCGGCATCGACGAGGCCGTAGCCGAAGACGTAGTCGGGCCCGGCGGGGCCCAGGTCGCGGGCGGTGTGGATCAGCGTGCCCTTGATGAGCATCGCATCGGGATTCGCGTTGCCGTTGCGGCTGCGGAAGTCTTCGATCAGGAGCGCGGTGATGCCGGTGGTGACCGGCGTCGCCATGCTGGTGCCGCTCTTGAAGACGTACGCGCTGTCGCTGGCGCTTCCGGTCGAAAAGAGGTTGTCGCCGTTCGCCACCACGTCGGGCTTGATGCGCCCGTCGTCGGCCGGGCCGATGGAACTGAAGCCGGCGATGCTGCTGTAGTCGCCGACGGTGAAGTCGGGGGCGTCGGTGGCGGCGCCGACGGTGAGGACGTTCTTCGAGCAGCCCCAGTTGCTGATGCAGTCGTAATAAGGATCGGTCAGACCCGCGGTGGCGAAGAACGTGCCGTCGTGCCCGTCGTACGGGATGTTGCCGTCCGCGGCGGCCGAGTCGTTGCGGTCGTTGCCCGAGGCCTTGCAGATGACCATGTTGGTGGCTTCGGCGGCTTCGTCCCAGACGCGCGCGAAGAAGTCGTAGTCGCCGAAGACCGTCTCGTCGAAGACGGGGCTCTGCCCCGCCCCGCCGACGTAGCCCCAGGAGTTGTTGCAGGTGACGCAGGTGTGGTTGGCCTTGGCGTGCGCGGGCTTTTCTTCCGGTTCGAGGAAGGCCGCGGGCGAATCGCCCGTGCCGTAGAAATTGTACGAGAAGACGCGCGCCTGCGGGGCCATGCCCTGCGCGCCGTTGGACGTCGGCGGCTCCGCGATCATCGTGCCGCAGACGTGCGTGGCGTGGTCGTCCACCGCGTAGGTGGTTTCCACGTCGGTCACGCGCCCGGTCAGGGCCTGGTGCGTCGCGAGCACCTGGCCGCCGTCCACTTCGCAGATGCTGACGCCGAAGCCGAAGATGTTCAGCGAGTGCAGGATGTCCACGCCGTGGATCACCTGCGCGTCCTCGTTGCTCGTCCCGGGCGCGGGCTTGGGCCGCGGTGTCGATTGGACGAGCTTGTTCAGGTCGTACTCGGTGGTCTCGGGGATCAGGCCGACGTAGTGGACGTACGCCACGTCCGCCAGCTTCGCCACGCGCGCGATCTCGTTCGGCGTCAGGTTCAGCAGCGAGCAGCCGCCGCGCGTGCCTTTGATGGCCGCGGCGGTCTCGGGCGCGAGCAGCCGCTGCGCGTTCGCCTTCGCGCCGGGCATCCACTCGACGGCCACGCGCACCGTGGGTTCGCGCAGCGGGCCGGGCATGCGGCGTTCGACCATGCGGTAGATCGTCTGCGGCAGCTTGTCTTCGTTCCGGATCGGCGCGGCGCCGGCGACGAGCGGGTCGTGCTTGATGCGCTCCCACGCGCCGGGGTCGAGCTTCGCGCGGTACGCGCGTCCGCTGAACGGCCCGCCCAGCGTCACGCCCTGGGCCTGCCACGCGGCCTTTTCGGCGGGCTTCAGCCAGCGCGCGACCTGCAGCAGCACCTGTTCGGCCTCGCCGCTGGGCTCGAACGCTTCCTTCGGCTGCGGCAGCACGAAGCGGCTCTTCAGCTTCACCAGCCGCGCGCGTTCCTCGGCGCTCAGTTCACGTTCGAACGCACGGCCGGCTTTGAGATCGAAGAAGCGCCCGCGGTCGCCGGCGAGGCTGTCGCGAACGCGGATTTTTTCGGCGGATGGCTCGGAAGATTCGGGACGCACGGCCTGCACGGGCTCGTAGCCCCGGTGGAAATACAACTGCGCGGCCGCGGCCAGCGCGAGCAGGCCCAGCAGCCCGCATAGGAGCACGATCCGTCCGTTCACCCGCATCGCCGTGGCACGCCCCCCGGAAGTTCCCTGGTCCTGCGATAGGTATGACCAAGGAATCGTCTTCCTTGCTCCTTCTTTATAACACTTTAAAGGGCCTCGGGGATAGCCTGATTCCCAACGAGAGCGCCCTAACATCGTCCGTAATCACCCGTGCCTTTTATGCAGATCAGGTGTGGCTCTTTGCTTGTCCTGCGCGCCGCGCTTGCTATAGTGGTGAACCCTTTAGCGACCAATCCGGTCCAAGGCGCGAACTTGCAGGGAGGTAGTTTTCAGGTGTTACGCATACGCATGCAGCGGCTCGGCCGCCGGAATCGCCCCTACTATCGCATCGTGCTGACGGATGCCCGCGTGAAGCGGCAGGGCGAGTACAAAGAAAACCTGGGCCACTACGATCCCCGCGGCGAAGACGACAAGAAGCTGGTCGTGAACGTCGATCGGGTTAAGCATTGGGTCGGGCACGGCGCGCAGGTTTCGGAAAGCGTCGCCTCGCTGATCAAGAAGCAGCTCGCCGCCAAGTAGCGGCCGACGGTAACGGTTATCAGAACGGCTCGCCCGTACTGACCAACTTCCTTTACCGATCGACGGCGGATGGGCGCGTGAGCGCCGCACCGCCCTGGATACCAGCCATGCGCGTCGATGTGGTCACGATCTTCCCTCCGATGTTCGAGGGGGTGATCTCGCAGTCGATCCTCCGCATCGCGCGCGAAAAGGGTACGCTGGACGTCGTCCTGACCGACCTCCGCGAGTACACCCTGGACCGGCATCGCACCGTGGACGACCGCCCCTTCGGCGGCGGTCCCGGGATGGTGATGAAGGCCGAACCGGTGGTCAAGGCCGTGCGCGATCTTCGCGCGCAGGCGCCCGAACCGCCCGGACGACTGCTGTTGATGTGCCCGCAGGGCCGGGTCTTCGACCAGGCCTACGCGCAGGAACTGGCGCGGGAGCCGCGCCTGATTCTGCTGTGCGCGCGGTACGAAGGATACGACGAACGCATCGTGGAGCTGCTGAAGCCCGAACGCGTCTCGATCGGGGATTACGTGCTCACCGGCGGCGAACTTCCCGCCATGGTGGTGCTCGACGCGGTAACCCGGCTGCAGCCGGGCGTCCTGGGGGACGACGCCAGCGCGGTGAGCGAGTCGTTTTCGCCCGCGAACGAAGGGCTGCTGGAGTACCCCCAGTACACGCGGCCCGCGGAGTTCGAGGGCTTGAAGGTGCCGGAGATCCTGCTGTCCGGGGATCACGCGAAGATCGAGGCCTGGCGGCGCGAACAGGCGCTGGAACGGACCCGGGCGCAGCGGCCGGACCTGCTGGAAGGAACGGAAAACCAAGACGCCTGAACGCGGTCTTCGGGCGCGAAGGAACGGAACGAGAAAGGTGGGGTGTGCGATGGCGGTCAAGAACCTGATGGACGTGGTCGAGAAGACCCAGATGAAGGAAGGCCGCGGGAACTTCCGCGTCGGCGACACGGTGGAAGTGCACCTGAAGATCGTGGAAGGCGAGAAGGAACGCATCCAGGTCTTCACCGGGATCGTCATCGGGCGCAAGGGCCTCGGCGCGAACGCGGCCTTTACCGTGCGGCGCCTGGTGGGCAACGAAGGCGTCGAGCGCGTCTTCCCGGTCCACAGCCCGTCCATCGACAAGATCGAAGTGAAGAAGAGCGGCAAGATCCGCCGCGCCAAGCTGTACTTCCTGCGCGACCGCGTCGGCAAGGCCACCCGCCTGGCCGAAAAGCGCGGCCTCGGCGACCTCGTGAAGAAGGACGAAACGCCCGAAGCCGCCGCCGTGAAGCCCCGCCAGCAGCAGAAGGCCGAAGAAAAGGCCGAGCCGAAGGAAGCCAAGAAGGAAGAAAAGGCTCCGGAAGCCAAGAAGTAGCCGGCCATGCCGTCCGACGCGCCGCCGCCCATGCCGCCCGGTTTTCCCGGGATGCTGGGGGCGGGAATGGACGGCGGGGACGAAGAGCCCGGCGCGGGCCGTCAGGTCCTCGAGACCGGGCTGCTGGTCCTCTCGCTCGCCTGCGTCTGGCCGCTCGTCTTCGGATACGACCACTGGATCTGGTACGCGCTGGCCGGCGTGAGCGGCCTGACGCTGACGGTCCTGCTCGTCCGCCGCATCGCCCGCATGCGCAAGACCTACGGCCGCGTGACGCTGCCCGGCGCGCGCCCGCTGCCGCCCGGCACGCCGCAGGGACGGCGGCTTTCGGCCCCGGCCGAAGGCGCTTCGCCGGCCCGCAATTCACTGGATAAAAGCTGACGCGCGGCGAGGATGCCGGTTTATAGAGCATAGGCATGGCATGAAGGAGCGCAGCGCGTGAGCGAGAGCACGTCCAGCCGCCGCGGCCTGGTCGAGACCGACCGGGTCGCCATCGAGCGGCAGATCAAGCTGCCCTGGTCGAAGGCCGTCGAGATCAGCTACAAGTCGGTGAAGATCCGCTTCTGGCGCTCGCTCATCACCGCCAGCGGCATCGTGCTCGCCATCACCTTCCTCATGTCCACGCTCACCAGCGGCACGACCACCGCGAGCATGAAGATCGGCATTCCCACCCGCATCGTGGAACTCAAGCGCGCGCAGGCCGAAGCGAAGGCCAAGGTCATGGGCATGCGCGCCACGCTCTCCCCCGACGCCGACACGGTCAAGCGCTTCAGTTCGGCGCTGCAGGCCGAAGACATCAAGCTCGCCCACAACATCCTCTCCACCGAACTGAAGGACCACCCGGACCGCCTGGCCCAGGCCGGCCCGCTGCAAGGCGCCATGAACGAACTGCTCAAGGTCTCCGGCGAACTGGAATACATGAGCAAGATGCGCCTGAAGATGATCACCGAGGGCGAATCGGTGAGCATGAGCGACACCGAGGCGCCCACGGCCGATTCGGCCGGCGCGCTGATGGACAAGGACCAGGAAGAAGCGAAATCGCGCGACACCTGGCTGATCGCGCTCGCGCTGCTGGTCGCCCTGGTCGGCATCATGAACTCCATGCTGATGTCCGTGACCGAACGTTTCCGCGAGATCGGCACGATGAAGTGCCTCGGGGCGCTCGACAGCTTTATCGTGAAGATCTTCCTGATCGAATCCTCCATGATGGGCTTCCTCGGCACCACCTTCGGCATCCTGCTGGGGCTGGCGATGAGCCTCGGGAAGCTCTGGTGGGGCTACGGCGGCACCGTCTTCGGGTTCGTGCCGGGCGGCGACCTGGGCATGCGCGTGCTGGTGGCGCTGGCGGTGGGCACGGGCCTGGCGTTCGCCGGCGCGATCGTCCCGGCCATGATCGCCGCGCGCATGGAACCGGTGGCCGCGATGCGCGTGGACCAGTAAATTCATTTCCGATTTTCGAGTTTG
>JAHCJK010000161.1 GCA_026184295.1 Planctomycetota bacterium | reverse complement strand
GAATGAGCCGCGCAAGTCGTTGTGTTATAAGGTCTTAAAAATATGCAATCTTGGGTTTCGAAGGCGCTTTGGCGCGAATTTTTTCGTCCGCGATCCGGGAAGCCGTCCCGGGTCCGGGACGCGGTTCGGGGGGATTTTTATGCTCACGCAAAGCCGCGAAGACGCTAAGAACGGATAAGAACAGCCACGAACGGCAGGAGCTACCAAACAAGACTGCACGGACAGGTGGTATCCACGAAGGACACGAAGAAGCACGAAGAACGGCCACGGAATGCCGTTCTTCGTGTGCCTTCGTGTCCTTCGTGGATGCGACGTCTTTGCCGTTCTTGGCGTCTTCGCGGCTTGGCGTGAGGATAAACCGCGTTCACCCGATCGCGATCATGCGGTCGAGGGCTTTGTGGGCCTGGGCGCGGATCGCCTCGGGGACTTCGATCACGTAGCGTTCGTGCTTGAGCGACTCGAGGGTCTCCTCGAGGGTGATCTCGCCCATGTGCGGGCAGCGGATGCTGCAGATGCGCAGGATCTCGCGGTTCGGGTTCTTCGCGGCGATGTTGTCGCCCATGCTGCATTCGGTGAGCAGCAGCAGGCGGCCCTTCTGCGTCTGTTCGACGTATTTGAGCATCTGCGTGGTGCTGCCGGCGTAGTCGGAGTGGCTGACGACGTCGGGGCTGCATTCCGGATGCGAGAGCACCCGCACGTCGGGGAACTGCGCGCGCGCGTTCTTGATATCGTCCACGGTGAACTGCTCGTGGACTTCGCAGCGGCCCTTCCAGCCGATCATGAGGTTCTCCGCGGCTGGGTCGGCGGCGGGCTTGAGCGTCCCCGGCGCGCCGGCGCGTTCGCGGACGACGATGGCCATGCCCGTCTCCTTGGCGGTGTTCGAAGCCAGGTATTCGTCGGGCAGGAAGGCGATGCGCTTGTGGCCCTGCTTCTGCAGCGCTTTGACGACTTCCACCGCGTTGCCGCTGGTGCAGCAGTAGTCCGATTCGGCCTTCACGTCGGCGTAGCAGTTCACGTAGGTGACGACCGGGACGCCGGGGTAGGCGCGCTTGAGCGCCCGCACGTCGTCGGCGTTGATGCTGGCCGCGAGCGAGCAGCCGCCCTTGGCCGAGGGAAGCAGGACCTTGCGCGACGGGTTCAGAATCTTGGCGGTCTCGGCCATGAAGCGCACGCCGCAGAAGATGACGATCTTTGCGTCGGCCTTCGCGGAGACGCGGCTGAGGTACAGCGAATCGCCGGTGTAATCGGGCACGGAATGGAAGAGCGCGGGTTCCATGTAGTTGTGCCCGAGGATCACGGCGTTCTTTTCGCGCTTGAGGCGGTTGATCTCTTCCGCGATCTCGGACTTGGCCTTGAGCTCGAACTCCGGTACGACATCGCCGAGGCGTTCCTTGAGGTGCTCCAGGATGCCCTGGGCGGTTTGGGGGTATTCGATGACGGTTTGCATCGCGCGGATCTCCTTCGTTCTGCCTTCATGATACGCCAGGCGGCGGTTTTGTTTAGAAAAAATCCGCGAATCGCCTCGCGTAACTTACGGCAGGGCTTTGCGTTTAGTTCGTGTGTTTCGTACACTTTGAGCCGTTCGGCTTGTACGCCGCGACGGCCGTTCCGGCTTCGATTCGGAGGATGCCATGCCCGACGACATTTCGCCTCAGGAGGCCTACGAGTTGCTCAAGAACGATCCGGGGTACATCTACCTGGACGTGCGTTCGGTCGAGGAGTTCGAGGAAGGGCATGCGCCGAAGGCGCTGAACATCCCGATCATGCTGCGCGATCCGGCCAGCGGACGGATGGTCCCGAACCAGGAGTTCATGCAGGTCGTCCAGGCGAACCTGAAGCCCGACGCGAAGCTCGTGGTCGGCTGCAAGGCCGGCGGACGTTCGGCGACGGCCTGCCAGATCCTGACGCAGCTCGGCTACGCGAACTTGAAGAACGTCGCGAGCGGCTTTATCGGCAAGCCGGGACCGGGCGGGCTGATTCCGGGCTGGTCGATGTGCGGGCTGCCGGTGGAACCGGGCGAGGGCGGGGACGGGCAGTACGCGAAGCTCAAGGGGAACGGTTGACCAAGAAATTTAAGGGTTTTGGCTAGTTGCTTGGTTCAGTGCTGCTTTTGCATCTGTGTTATCTGGATTGATTTCAAGTGCGCGCTTGAGAAATGAAATACATAGATCAGGTCTACTTAAATTTGATGCGCAAACTGCACGAAGAAAATATGCATGGGACTCATGCAACTTATTAAGGTTTCCAACCTGGACTGCGCT
This sequence comes from Planctomycetota bacterium, assembly GCA_026184295.1. Classification (GTDB taxonomy): domain Bacteria; phylum Planctomycetota; class SZUA-567; order H5-PLA8; family H5-PLA8; genus JACQFI01. Next base: position 12,503 of record JAHCJK010000161.1, on the reverse strand, counting down.
ACTAAGGGAGCCCTCTGCATCCATGTACCGTTTCATCTGGGTAAGGGCTGCACCTCGTACAAGGCTTCCAATTCCAACTTTAGGATATTGCGAAACTAAACTGTCTCCGATAGATAGCAATTCTGTGGGAGATTCTGCTTTATCGGCTGCTTGGAGCATCAGATTCATTCCGTAATTTGGATCGGGTGGCCCAAATCCGATTCCCTTCCCACTAATTACTGTGGTTCCATTGAAATCACTTGCGACAATTCTTTCGGGCGAAACATTACTTGTCATTTCCTTCAAACGTTTGATTTCCGATTTATCCTTTTCTCTTTCGATCTCCATTTTCTCGCGGTATTGCAGCGCTTCCTGTCTTTCAGTTTCGAATTGTATTTTTTGCTGGTCGAAGGCTCGTTGATCGACTTCCTGCTTTTCCGTGACCAGCTTCTCTCTTATGTCTGCCAACCGAATTCCTAGAAATCCAAGGAGAACTACAGATACCGGTAGGAACAAGTCGGCTGACCGTTCAAGCCAACATGAATACCATAGCAACCGTTTGATCTTTGAGGCCAGGCGTTGGGTTAACCCGCACTTAAGTCGTTTGGCAAAGTACGCGGCAGCCACAGTAGCAGCGGAATAATAACGACAGTAATCCAAGTTATTATTCCAATCCAGGATCCAAGATGCTCAATATTCGTAGGGACTTCTGTATTTGCATCCATATATCTGTCTCCGCCCCCCATACCAACTAGAGGTAATCTAAACAGTTGAATAAATCTTTCAGAAATTTATTAAATTAAGATGCTATTCTAGTCCTTCATCGCCAGCGTCGCCGGCACGTCGTCGATGCTGACGCTGGCGATCTCGCGCCACTTCCAGTCCTTGTCGTCGGGGCCGGGCTCCTGCGAGAAGCGGTGCCGCCACTTCTCCTTGAACTTCAGCCCATTCTTGACGGTCAGGTACGGATAGTTGATCGCGCCGGTGCGCCCGGTGGTGACGTTTTCGAAGTGGTACAGTTCGACGGACGGCTCGTAGACGCAGCGGTAGCCGGCCTCGCGGATGCGGTAACAGTAGTCGATGTCCTCGAACTGCACGGGCGAGAAGCGTTCGTCCAGCGCGCCGACCTGCTTCGCGACGGCCGCGGGCATCATCCAGCAGGCGCTGATGAGCGTCTGGCAGTCGCGCGGGACGTTCCACTTCGGGTCCGTGCGCGCGTCGCCGCGCCCTTCGAAGATCACCTGGCCGCCCTTGGTCACCGCGCAGCCCGCGCACTGGATGTCGTGCGGCGCCGTCGGATAGATCAGCTTGGGGCTCACCGCGCCGATCTTGTGATCGCCTTGCAGCACGGCGCGCAGCTTTTGCAGCCACGAGCGCGTGCAGAGCACCGCGTCGTTGTCGAGAAAGACCCAGTAGTCGCCTTTCAGGCGTTCCATGCCCTGGTTGCGCCCGACGATCGCGCCCGTGTTCGTGGCCAGCGTGACGATCTCGACGCCGATGCCGTCGGCCGCGCCCTGGGCTTTAAAGGTCTCGAAGACCTGCGCGGTCTCGTCGGTCGATCCGTTGTTCACCAGCACGACGCTGAAGGGCCGCAGCGAGGACGCGCGCAGCGCCTGCAGGCACCGGGTGGTATAGGCCGCCTTGTTGTGGGCCAGGACCAGAATCGATACCGAATCGCTCATAGGGGGCAGGTTATCTCCGTTGCACCAGTGACGTCCAGTGCATGGTGGATTTTTGTACGAACCTTCAGCCTTTTCATGCGTTACAAGATGTATGCGAAACGCGTGTTGGCTCCTCTTATATGTACTAACCGCGCTGCCGTGCCTTCAGGCCGAAGAAAATGCGGAACCCGCGCCTGCTTCCGACTGCGAAGCGAACATGCCCTGGGTAAGCCAGGTGCCCTCGCTGCTGAAGAACCTCGACGACGATGATTTTGACGTCCGCGATGCCGCGCATGCGGCGCTCGTAAAGATCGGCCCGCAGGCCTGGCCGATGCTAGAGCCTGCGCTGTACGAGGACGGTTCGCCGGAGGTCGCCGCGCGGATTCGCAGGCTCGCTTACGAATGGGCCATCCTCACCAAGGCGCAGAAGCAGGTGGCCTCGGTGCTCCGCGAACAGCTGCACGACGAGAACGACACCGTGCGCGTATCGGCCTGCGACGGACTGCTGAGCATGGGGCCCGGGGGCATCCAGGTGTTGAAGGAACTCCTGAGCAGCGCCAAGGCGAAGCCGGTCCTGAACGTCACGCTGGACAAGCCGTCCTACGGTTTCGACGAGCCGTTCCGGACGCACGTGGACGTCCGGAACGATGGCATCGATCCCTTCTGGTACCGGGGCTCGTTCGTGACCCACAGCTGGAACGCGGGGGAAGTCCTGGGCGAGCCGCGGCCGGTGGACATGTACACCCGGCGCTACATGTCGCGCCGTATCGGATGCGGCTTTGGCCGCGGCTACGTGAACCCGATCATCTACTGGAAGCCGGTCGTCTCTGGCGCGACGTACGTTCAGCCCGAGGTGGAAACCGCCAAGCGCGCCTCCGGGACCTGCCGGATCATGGGCGCCTACACCGTCACGGTCAACGCGGCGCTCACGGGCGGATCGATTGCGCCGCGCCTTAATCCTGATGAGCCCGCCACGATCACCCTGGAGATCGGGAAGGGCATGCCCGAGGAATTCGCGCGCCTGCGCCAGTGCGTCACGTACTTCGCGTTGCCCGATTTCGACAAGGAGACCGGCGACCCGACGCTCGAGGTGGCCTGCGAGACGCGGTCCGACCGGGGCGTCGTGGACGGCACGCTGGCGGCGAGCGTGCGGTTTTCGCCCAAAGGCGAAGGCCCGGACGTGGCGCTCGAAGAGGACCTGGTACGCTTTGCGTGGTACGCGTTTCTGGACGAAGACCGGGTGCCGGTGCAGTACGGAAGCCTGGCCTCGGCGGTTGCGAAGGACGGCGAGGACGCGTACCGGCCGGTGTGCTTGAAGAGCGGGCAGGCCTCAGCCTTCGCGCTGAACCTGCCGCTGCCCGCGAAGCCGGGCGATTACCGCCTGGTGATCGGCTACGAACTCGGCGAGCGCTACACGCATGCGAACTGCCTCCCGCCGTGCTTCGGGAGCGCGGGCATGGGCCCGGAGGTCAGCCTGTACGCGGAAGGACGGATCTGGTCCAAGCCCGTCGAGGTCTCCGTACATGCGCCCGACGCGGACGAATAGCGCCGCCGCCGCACGGCTCGTCGTGCTCTGCGTGTGCACGGGGCTGCTCGCGCCATCTCACCAACTTCAGGCCGAAGAACCCAAGCCCGCCGAGACGCCCGCTGCGGAATCAAAACCCGCCGACCCCGAGCGCGTCCGCGATGCGATCGCGCGGCTGGGCAGCGCGGATTTCGATACGCGCAGCCAGGCGCAGCAGGATCTGCTTAAAATGGGCTCCGCCGTTTGGCCGCAATTGGAACCGTTCCTGGCATCGAGCGAAGACCCCGAGGTGCGCGCGCGTCTGACCAAGCTCTCTCAGGTTTGGGGCATCATCCTCGCGGCCGACTTGCCACGCGCCAAGGCGCTGTTGGAAAAGGTTTGCAGCAAAGACTCCAAGGAACGAATCGCGGGGGCCGACGGCTTGCTTGCCATGGGAAAGGGCGGCATCGGATTGCTGCAAGAAATCCTGTCGGGAGAGCACGCGAAGCCGGAGCTGCGTCTGACCTTTGACAAGCCTGCGATTTCTCCAGGCGAGACGATTACCGGTACGGTCACGTTAACCAACACGGGCGACGCGCCCCTTTGGTTTCTAGAGCGGAAGTACGTAGAACCGCTCTCCATTTATTGGGGGTATGTGCAGCCGTTTGGAGAAAAGCGCAAGGTTACAGGCGTGGGCGGTGGCGGAGGCGGGGCTTTTGGCCAAAGCGTCGGCCGGTATCGGAATCCAATCTGGGAATGGCGGCCTATCGTGAAGGGCGATTCGATTGAAAAGTCGGATGCACGCAAGGTGACGCAGGAGACGACCTTCAGTCACACGCTGTTTGGAACCTATCGGGGGAGCGCCACGAGTTCCTTCCCGGGAGGCACGATTCAGCCGCGACTTGATCCGGCGCTGCCCGCGACGATCAAACTAGAGATTGGAAAAAAGGTGCCCGAAGAACTCGCCAAGGGTTCTATCGAGGAACCCTACTATGTGGTGCCTGACCTGAAGGCCGCGACTGGAGACGAGTACCTGTCCATGTCCATCACGACGTCCGGGAAGACCGTGAAGCCCGGTGGAACCATTTCCGCAAACGTGACCCTTACCTCGCTGTGCAAGGAAGCGCATCTTCGGATTGAGGAAGATGTTTTCCGTTACGCGTGGTACGCGGTCTTGGATGAACAGCATGTGCCCGTTTCCCATGGAAGTTTAGCTTCCGCGATGAAGGACAAGGATCTGCGGACGGCGGCACTAAGCCTGGGGCCGAAGGAAGCGCTGTCGTGCACCCTGACGCTGGACCTGCCTAAAAAGGCGGGCTCCTACACGTTGGTCGCAGGGTACGAAGCGGATGGCAGCGCGACTTTTGGCCAGGTGGCCGGCGGCAAGGCGTATGACCAAGGCCGCTTGTGGGCGAGCGCAGGCACGGTGACCGTGCGCGCGGCCGAGCCCGAAAAAGAATAGCCCCGCCGTCTCCGGCGGGGCTAGGGCGCTTCTACGTCCGGCTAGGACGAACTATTCGGCTTTCTTCACGTCTTCCTTCGCGGGTTCCTTGGCCGGTTCGGCGGGGGCCGGTTCCGGCTTGGATTCCGGGATGAACGTCGCGATCACCGTCGCGCACGCGGCCAGCGGCGGCCCGATCACTTCGGGCGAAGGCAGCGGGCTGTGGCTGGTGATCACCAGGGCCGACTCGGTGGCCTGGATGTTGGTCAGGCTGGGGAAGAGGTGCTTCGAGACGCTCTCGGGCGCCGGCAGCAGGTTGACGTCGATGCCCGGGGTTCGCAGCAGGTCCAGCGACGCGGCGAGCTTGAGCGTCTTCGCGCCCACGTCGAAGATGTTCAGGTACCGCTGCCGCCAGTCGTTGTAGTACACCGCCGAACCCAGCGCGCCCTTGGACGGCTCCAGCCCGGACTTGAAGCCTTCGGCGTCCGCCAGCCCGGGCGTCTTCAGGTCCTTGATGGCCGCGCGCAGCGTCTCCATGTCCAGCGCGACCAGGATGCGGTTTTCCAGGCGCGCGAAGACCGGCGGCAGGCCCGTGGACCCCGCCGGGGGCGTGACGTAGCAGATCTTCGCGCCTTCGTATTCCAGTTCCTTGTAGACGTCCTCGAACTTCTCGGCCGGCTGGCGCAGCGCGACCATGCGCTTGATCAGGTCCACCATCAGCGCTTCGGCCTTGGCCGCGTCCTTGACCGACGCGGAGCCGAGTTCGGTCGAGAGCGCGCCGAGGGGCGTGGCCTTGGCCGAGTAACGCGTGATCACCAGTTCGCCGGTAAAGGCCTCGGCGAGCGCCTTGGAGAGGTCCTTGCCTTCCTCGGCCATCTTCTTGGCCGCGCCTTCGAAGCGCTGCGTCGTCTCGGGGCCGGTGGTGCTTTGCAGCATGCCGCGCACGATGGGGAAGAGTTCGGCGGGCTTCACGCGCAGGGCGACCATTTCGGGCGCGTCGGCGCGCGCGACCTTCAGGGCTTCCAGGCTCAGCGGTTCGCTGTCGATGGAGCCCAGCACGCCGGTGCGTTTCGCGTCGGAGACCACCGCGGTGCGCGATTCGAAGGCCGGGCCGCGCATGCGCAGCGACCAGGCGACGGCTCGCAGTTCGTCCAGGCCGGCCTTGGCGAGCATCTCCTTGATCTTGGGCGCGGCCGATTCGAGGCTCAGCGCTTCCCGCAGGCCTTTCACGTCCAGGTACGCGGCGAGGTGCTCCTGCCCGCTCAGCCCGCAGGACGCGTAGGTCTTGTCCTGCGCGAGGTTCGTGGGGAGCGTGCCGGCCAGGCCGTCGAGGAGCTGCGCGCAGAGTTCCTTGTCGCTCGAGAGGATCAGGCTGTCCTTGAAGAGCGTCATGGTGATGGTGAATTTGCCGATGGGCAGGATGCGCATGGTCGCGTCGCCGTGCTTCTCGTCCACGATGCCCGTGCCGGTGCCTTCGCGGAGCATGTCGTTGATCTCGGCGAAGATGAACTGGATGCGCCGCGTCCAGCGGTCGGTGCTCAGTTCCTTCCCGTTGGTCATCTTCTTAAGCACGCCGTCGATGGCGCGCTGCAGGTCCTGGCCGAGGTCCTTCACGCCCAGCACCAGCGCCACCGAAGGCGGGCGCTTGTTGGCCTGGTCGTCCTTGGAGTACTTCATCACCAGCGTCGTCGGCCCGGGCAGCACCTGGCCGACCTTGCGGAAGACCCCGCCGACCGTGACGGCTTCCTCGGGCTGGCCGTCCGCTTTCTTGGGCTCGGCGCCGTCGTTGGCCCCGCCGATCGCCTGGTTCAGCAGGCCGGAGAGCTTGTCGAGCGGCCCGGCGATGAAGGCGCGCACGCCGGGTTCGGCGCAGATGTTGGAGAGGCTGGTCTTGTCCCAGTCGTTCGCCCAGGTGTTCCAGGCGCCGATGCGGACGTAAAGAAAGGTGCCGTCGGGCAGGGTCTGGGCCGTGTCGGGCCTCGGTTCGTCGGCCGCGCGCAGCGCGCCGGCGCAGACCAGCGCCACGAGCGCCCAAGCGAACACGATACGCGTTGCGGCCGGGCATGTCTGAGATGAACGCATGAATCCCACTCCTTCCATGGGCCTAAGAACTCTTTTACCGGCTTAGGGTAAGACTCTTTCGAAATTCCTGCAACGGCAAGGCGCACGCCCGCCTTCGGCAGGACGTGCCAGCAGGCGATTACTTCGCAGCCTGCTCGATCTTTTCGAGCACCGGCCAGTGCGCCCGGGGGAACGCTAATGTGCGTAACTCGCCTTCGGGCAACCATTTCCAAGCCTGGCACAGGCGCGCCCGCGGGCGGCCGATTACTTTAGTGGCGCAAAATACATGCAAGGTGAGCGAGAAGTGAGAAAACGCATGGCGAACCTGCACCCATTCTTCGCTGGTCTCGATGGCCAGGCCCACCTGCGCTTCCACCGCGCGCGCGCAGCCCGCTGAAAAGTCTTCGCCCGGTTCCAGCAGCCCGCCGGGGAATTCCCACAGATTGGCCAGGAGCCCGCCGTCGGGGCGCTGCGCGACCAGCACGCGGCCGTCCTTGCGGCGGATCACCGCGGCCGCGCCGTGCTTGTGCGGGCGTTCGGGCTTGGGCGGCACGATCGGGAACCGGTCCTGCGTCCCTTCGGCGCGCGCTTTGCACCACGCCGACCACGGGCAGGCGCCGCACTTGGGCGCGGCGGGGGTGCAGACGGTCGCGCCCAGTTCCATGATCCCCTGGTTCCAGTCGCCGGCGGCCTCGGCTGGGATCCACTTCTCCAACTGTTCGAGCACCGCGCGGCGGCCTTCGGTGGAGACGGGCGCGACCGGCAGGGCCAGCATGCGCGCCATCACCCGGTTGACGTTCCCGTCCACGACCGGCAGCGCCGCGCCCCAGACGATGCTCCCGATGGCCGCGCGCGTGTACGGCCCGATGCCGGGGCAGCCGTCCAGGTGTTCCAGGCTGGGATCGTTCACCTCCGCCAGGCGCTTCGCGGTCTCGTGCAGAAAGCGCGCGCGCCGGTAGTAGCCCAGGCCTTCCCAGTGTTTCAGCACGTCGTCCAGGCCGGCCTCGGCGAGCGCGCACAGGCTGGGGAAGCGCTTCATGAAGCGGTCGTAGTACGGCAGCGCCTGGTCCACGCGCGTCTGCTGGAGCATGAACTCGGAGAGCAGGACCGGATAGAGGCTGGGGGTGCGCCGCCACGGGAGGTCGCGCCGGACCGCGCGGTACCAGGCGAGCAGAGCCGCGCGCAGCGCTTCGGGTTCGCGAACGCCGGAAGGGCGCGCGCGCGTCGTTGCCGAACGGGCCCGGCTACTTTTTGCCTTCTTCAAGCTCGATGGGGCCGGGGAATTCGGGGGGCTTGGGCGCGACGTGGGGCGGCATCGCCTTGTACTTGATGATGTAGTTGTTTTTGATCTTCTCCCAGTAGACGTAAAAGTTCGGGTGCGGCTTGCCGAACTTCCTGGTCAGCTTGGGATAGATCTCGTAGAAGAGCGTGTGGTACTTGATCGCCTCGTCCTTGATGAACTGCCCGGACTGGCCTTCCGAATAGAGTTCCAGGTAACTGAGAAAGGCTTCGGGCGCGCGCGGGTGCATGATGCCCCAGCCGGTCTTGGTCTTGGGGTCGAACTTGCCCTTGAAAGGCATCTGCCCGAAGCTGGCGTACTTGCTGAAGAATTCGTCTTCGTCGGAGATCGCCAGGAAGTCCTTGTACATCGCCTGCGCGTCCTTGGAACTCTGGCAGATGAATCCCGTCCACCAGGCAAGCTGAAGGTAGCTGTCGGCCAGTTCGGAGTCCTTGCGTTCGTCGGCCGCGAGGTTCTCGTAGCCCTTGTCGATCCAGCCCTTCATCGTGGAATGGCCCCACGGCGTGAAGACGAAGCCGATCCCGACGAGCAGCAGGACCACGAGCGCGATCGTGAGCTTCCATTTCCAACTGAGCGGCTTGCCGGCCATTGGGACCTCCCTTGGGCTCTTCCCCTTGAATGTACCTTTCTGGCAAATGCCCTGCCAGCGGAAAGCGGGCCTTCTGTTCCGCGAAAGTCCCGCCGCGGCGCGATATTGGGGTTTTTAACGGTAGTTCCGGCGCCCGCGCCGGGCAAATATTGTCATGCGGGTGACAATTATTGTTAGAATCCGTTGGAACAATTCCCGCCGCGCCGAAGAATAAACCGCTCGGCGCGTTCGTCTTTCTTCCGGAGGTTGCGTGAAACGTTTCGCGGCGTGGGCGTGTGCGGCGGTTCTGGTGGCCGGCGGGGCGTTCGCCGAAGGCGAGCCCGGCGCGGAAGCCAAGCACGACGCCCTCGCGCGCCTGGCCGAAGCCGTGGCGCTGCCGGAGCGTGCGCCCGAATGCGTCCGCTGGGCCGCGGGCGAAGTGCTGGCCGCGATGAGCCGCCAGAAGATTCCCGGCGAGGCCCTTCCGCGCCCCGGGTCCATCCGCATCCTGCTCCATCCGCCCGCGGGCGACGGCGAGATTTCGGCGCAGCTCGCGGCGGCGCCGGAGTCCTTCGTGCTCGCGCGCGCGCCGGACGGCGGGCTCACCGTCGCCGGGCGCGACGCCACCGGCGCGATGTACGGGCTGCTCGAACTGGCCGAACAGGTGGCGGCGGCGGCCCCCGCGGCCACCTGGAACGCGCTCTTCCAGGCCGTCGCGCCCGCGCGGGGTTCGCCCAGGATCGCGGTGCGCGCGGAGAACAACTTCTTCCACTGCGACCCGAACGGTAACCTGGCGCCCTGGTTCTACGACGACGCCTTCTGGACCGGGTACCTCGCGCTGCTCGCCCGCAGCCGCATCAACGTCCTGGACGTCCACGGCGTCTACGCGCCGGCGACCACCGTCTTCTGGAACATGCTCCCGTTTTTCACGGGCGGAAACGAAGCAAGTTCCAGGAACCAGGCGATGCTGCGGCGCATCGTCACGCTCGCGGCGGCGCGCGGCGTCCGCGTCGCGATGATGAACTACCAGATCGGCGGGAAGAACGACCTCGGCGACCAGGCCGCGCGCGTCTCCGAACTGGTCAAGGGCGTCCCCGGCCTGTGGATGCTCGGCGCGCGCATCAAGAAGGAAGGCGACGACGCGCTCGATCCGTTCGAGAAAGCCTACCTGCGGCCATCTCAGGGCGCGGGCTTTGGCGGGCCGTATTCGACGCGTTCCTGGGGCACGGACCTGAAGACGGTGCAGGAGATGGGCAAGGCCTGCGGCGGAAAGCTGTACGTCGAAGTGAAGTTCAACGGCGAACACCTCGGCTGTCCCTACCCGGCGATCCAGGGCTGGGGCGAAGACTATTCCTACCAGGGCTACCTCAAGCAGCCGCGCCCGTTCGAGGTCCTCTGGCAGGTGCGCGCCAACGGGACGCACCGCGTCTTCCCCTGGGGCGACCCGGCGTTCGTGCGCACGGCCGTCGAAAGCTTCACGCTCGGCGGCGCGCAGGGCTTCTCGCTCGAATCGCCCACCGCGTACTATCCGCCCGAGACCGCCGCGCGGTACCGCGAGGACGCGCGCGGCGACGGGACGTACCTGTATGAACGCCAGTTTGCCTGGCGCGGCATGTGGGGACGGCTGGCGTACGATCCGGCCACGTCCGACGAGGTCCTCGCGCGGGCGTTCGTGCTGCGCTACGGGCGCCGGGCGGGGCAGGAGGCCTTTCGCGCGCTGGCGGCGGCGAGCCGCATCGTGCCACGCGTGTACGCCTCGTACGCCGTGGGCCCCGACCACCGCGACTTCGCGCCCGAATTGGAACTCGGCGCGGCCTCGCGCGACTACAAGGCCGGCTGGCGCGGCCTGGACGACCTCGCCGCCGTGCAGCCGCTCGACCGCGCGCGCATGAGTTCTCCCACAGAGTGCGCGCAGGCGTTGGCCGAACGCGCCTTCGACGCGCGCGTGAACCCGCTGGAGACCGCCCGGCGGCTGGAAGCGGACGCCGCCGAGGCCGAACGCTCCGCGGACGCGCTATCCGGCGCGTTGGAAAACGCCCGCGAATGCGCCGAACTCAACGCCCTGGCCGGCGAAGCCCGCGCCCTGGCCGACCTCGCGCGCTCGACGGCGGAACGCCTGCGCGCGCTTACGTACTGGGCGCTGGCGGCGAAGACCGGCGACGCACGCTGGCTCGGGCAGTGCCGCGCGGCGCTTTCCCGCGCCAAAGACCGCTGGAAGGACCTGGCCGCGGCGGCCGACGCGATCTACCAGCCCGTCCACGATCCGCTGCGCATGGGCAACGGCTACACGTGGGCCTCGCAGCTCGCGATCTTCGACCGCCTGACCGGCGAAGTGGACAAGCAGATCGGCAAGCTGCGCAAGAAAAAGCAGAAGGCCGACGGCGAACCGGAACTGAGCATCGCGCTGCCCGAGCGGGCCTCGCCGGAGGCGGTCTGCGAGATACGGCGCAAGAAGGACGAGATCACCGTCGAGTTCCGCCCCGCCGACGGCCGCCCGCCCGCCGGCGCGGTGCTGGCCTGCTGCCCGCTGGACAGCGAGGGCGCGTGGTTCTTCAAGGACCTGGCGTGGGACGCCAAGGCGCGTGCGTGCGTGGCGACGATCAAGGTGCCGCCCGGCGGGCTGCTGCTGCACGTGCAGGGACAGGACGAAGAAGGCCGCCCTTGGCTCTGGCCTGATCCGGAAAAGACGGTACCCTTCTTGCGCTCGCGGTAGGCCGCCGCGCGCCACACGCCACGGAGTCCGCATGCCCTCGCAGGACGATCTCCTTTTCGGTTCCCTCTGCGCTTCGATGAAATTCGCCCGGCCCGAAATGGTGACCGAGTGCCTGAAGGTCCAGGCCGACGAAGAAGGCACGGGCCAGCGCCGCGGGCTCGGCGAGATCATGATCTCGCGCGGCTACCTGACTTCCGAACAGCTCGCGCAGGTCCTGGAAGCGCAGGGGCGTTCGGGGCGCGCGCGCACGATGGGCCCGTACGAACTGACCGGCAAGCTGGGGCAGGGCGGGATGGGCACGGTCTTCAAGGCGCGCCTGCGCGGCACGCAGATCGACGTCGCGCTCAAGATTCTGCCCGACCGGATGGTGCTGAACGAATCGTTCCTCGTGCGCTTCAAGCGCGAAGCGACGCTCGGCAAGGAACTCCTGCATCCCAACATCGTCCGCACGCTCGATTTCGGCAACGACCGCGGCGTGAACTACATCGCCCTGGAACTCGTCGAAGGCGGCGACCTGGACGGGAAACTCAAGAAGGCCGGCAAACTGCCCGAACGCGAAGCGCTGGGCGTCGTCCGCGACGTGGCCAAGGGCCTGATGCACGCGCACGAACGCGGGCTGATCCACCGCGACATCAAGCCCTCGAACATCATGTTCGACCGCGCCGGCACGGTAAAGCTGAGCGACTTCGGGCTGGTGAAGGATACCAACCCGGAGGCCTCCAGCCTGACCCAGACCGGCGCGATGATGGGCACGCCGTATTACCTCGCCCCCGAACAGGCGCAGGGCGCGAAGGACCTGGACATCCGCGCGGACATCTATTCCCTGGGCGCGACGCTGTACCACTGCGTGACCGGCCGCCCCCCGCACGAAGGCGAGACGCCCTACGAAGTGGTGGTGAAGCACATCACCGAGGCGCTCACGCCGCCCGACCAGGTGAACTCCGCGCTCAGCGCCGGCTGCTGCCGCATCGTCAAGAAGATGATGGCCAAGGACAAGCTCCATCGGCACGCCTCGCCCGCGGAGGTCGTCGAGGACATCGAGCGGCACCTGCGCGGCCTGCAGGTGGCCGAAGCGCGCCATGCCGTGACGGCGCGCCCGCCCGCGCAAGGCAGGGACGCGCGGCCCGCCCGGCGCCCCGAACGCGAGGCGCGCGCGAAGAAGGACGGGCCGCCGATGATCTTCCTGGGCGCGGCGGCCGGCGTGCTGCTGCTCGGGCTGCTGGGGGTCGTGCTCCTGGGCGGGACCCGGCCGCCCGCGGACGCTGCTGCGCGCCTG
>JAHCJK010000160.1 GCA_026184295.1 Planctomycetota bacterium | reverse complement strand
GCTTCGGCCAATTGGACCTGAAGCGCCTGCTGGGCGAAGACAACGCCAACGTGAACCTGGAAAACCGCCCGATCTCGAAGCTGAAGAACCGTTTCCAGTTCGTGATCTACGGCAAGCAGGACAGCGACAACGTCGCCATCACCCACATCAGCGCGCGCACGCACACCGTGCCGGCCAAGGACGAGAACGGCCGGTCCATCCAGTCGCTGGAGACGCAGGTCTTCGTGATGGTCGAGAACTTCTCCGGCAAGGAACAGGACGTGATCCTGAGCCTCGCGACGGGGCAGACGACGTTCACGCCCAAGGTCATCAAGCTCAAGGCGCGCGCGCGCAACGAACAGGGCCTGCACGACGACGCGCCGACCGGCGCGACGCTGGAAACCAACCAGTCGCGGGAAGTCTTCCGCCTGCCGCTGGGGACCACGGGCGTCGTCACCGCGCGCATCCAGTCCCCCAAGGACAGCTTCCCGCTCGACGATCAGGCGCAGGTGGTGGTCGGTTCCACCGAGGGCACGCGGGTGCTCTTCGTCAGCAAGGGAAACTATTTTCTCGAGAAGGCCTTCCTGGCGACGCGCGGCTTCGAAGTGGTCAAAATGACGCCGGAAGAGTTCAAGACCTCGTGGGACGCCAAGGGCGCGCAGGTGACCGAAGGCTACGACTGCTGCGTCTTCGAATCATGCGCCCCGCCCAAGTGGGACGACGGCGGCGCGATCGTGCTCGCCGCGATGCCGCCGCTGCCCGGCTTTTCGCTCAAGGACCCGCCCAAGCTGGAAGGCCCGCCCGTGGACAACTGGGACGAAGCCCACCCGGTGATGCGCTATGTCAACTTCGGCAACGTGACGGTGCTGAAGGCCCAGGCGTGGTCGATTCCCAAGTCCGACACGATGCTCGTGGAAAGCAACGGCGGGCCGCTGATCGTGGCGCACGAATCCGAACGCGCGCGCGTGGTCGCGACCAGCTTCGAAGTCTTCGACAGCGACTGGCCGCTGCGCCGCTCGATGCCGATCTTCTTGAAGAACGCGATCGAGTGGGCCGCCGAAAGCAGCGCGCGGCGCCGGTCCTCGGCGCAGAAGACCGGCGAACCGCTCGTGATTCCGCCCATGTCCGAAGCCGGCCCGGCGACGGTCACGCGCCCGGACGGCTCGCAGGAAACCGTCAAGCTGAACCTCGACACGAAGACCCGCGTGGAGAACACCTACGCCGTGGGCCTGTACAACGTCACGGGCCTGCCCGGCGGCAAGGATGCCGACCGCACCTTTGCGGTGAACCTGGCCGACGCCTACGAATCGGACAACGCCGCGCAGGGCAAGATCAAGATCGGCGAGCAGGAATTCGATTCCACGCCCAGCGCGATCAGCGCCAAGAGCGAAATCTGGCGCTGGCTCGCCATCGCCGCGCTGGCGCTGCTGCTCGTGGAATGGCTCGTCTACCACCGCCGCCTCGGGCTCTGACGCCTTGCGCGTAACCGCTCTTGCAATCGCGGGGCGCTCCTCTATTCCACACCTCATCGAACCATTCGGGTGCGGAAATCGGGTGCGGAAAAAGGGGAGCCACATCATGCTGAATACCATCGGCGCCTACGGACCGTGGGCGGCCCGGATTTCCGGCCGCGCGCCCGGGGCCTGTTCGCTCCGGTCGGGCCGCTTCAAGAACCTGGACCGCTGGCGCCGCGCGGCGCGCGCGCGCGTCTGGCACTGCCTGGGCGCGCCGGACTTGCCGGCGGTCCCCAAGCCGCGCGTGGACGCCGTGGGCGAATACGACGGCCTCCACGTCGAACGGCTCTCGTGGCAGCTCCCGTGGGGCCCGCGCACCGAGGCCGTCTTCCTCAAGCCGCTCGGCGCGAAGGGCAAGCTGCCGGGCCTGCTTGCCCTGCACGATCACGGCGGCAAGAAATTCTTCGGCTGGCGCAAGATCGCGCAGGTGGACGGCGAGGTGCATACGATTATCCGCGCGCACCGCGACGACGACTACGGCGGGCTCGCGTGGGCCAACGAGGCCGCGCGGCGCGGCTACGCGGTGCTCTGCCACGACGTCTTCCCCTTCGCCAGCCGGCGCGTGAAGATCGCCGACACCATTCGCCCCGTCGCGGCCGGGCAGACCGACCCCGGCGAGGCCGAGACCAACGTCGAGATCGGCCGCTACAACGCCTGGGCGGCCGAGCACGAGCACATCATGGCCAAGGCGCTCTTCAGCGCCGGGACGACCTGGCCGGGCGTCTTCGTGAAGGAAGACCAGGCCGCGCTGAGCATCCTCGCCGCGCGCAAGGACGTCGATGCGAAGCGCCTCGCCTGCGGCGGGCTGTCCGGCGGCGGCATGCGCACGGTCTTTCTCGCGGGGCTCGACGACCGCGTGCGCACGTGCTTCTGCGCGGGCTTCTTTACGACGTGGGTGGACCTGATCCTTTACAAGAACTGGACGCACACCTGGATGACGTACGTCCCGCTGCTCCCGCGCGACCTGGACTTTACCGAAATCCTGGGCCTGCGCGCGCCGCTGCCGACGTTGGTGCTGCAATGCACCGAGGACCCGCTCTTCACGACCCGCGAGGTCAAGCTCGGCGGGCGCATGCTCAAGGACGTCTACCGGCGCGCGAAGGCGCCCGAGGCCTTCAAGCTCTCCCTTTACCGCGGCGGGCACAAGCTCGACGAACCGATGCAGGCCGAGGCTTTCGCGTGGTTCGAACGCTGGCTGGAACGTGCCTGACGAAAGGCGGCACGCGCGGCCTGGCCATGGTCTTGATCGCCGGATTCGTTTGCATCGGTTTGGCGGCACTGCTCGACACCGTGGCGATGGCGCGGCACAAGCTGGCCCATCTCGAAAAGCTCGAACGCATCGGCAACATCGAGCGTTCGGCTTCCGTCCTGGTGGCCTCGCTGCTCTTCTGCACGTTGGGTAATCTTCTGAAAATAACGGAAAGCACGGACTCGCTTGGAAACTCTTCCGTCTAATCAGCCGGAGCCCAAGGTCCTATTCCGGAGCATGCCCCTATGCGAAACGCGCCTCTTTCCCTGCTGATTCTGGTTCTGCTTTTCGTCGCGCCTGGCCTGGCGGCCGAGAAGCTGCAGAAGCGCGACCTGCCGAAATCGAAGGGCAGCTATGTGCTCGTGCTGCCGGAAGGCTTCGACGCAAAGAAGTCCTACGAGGTCATGATCGCGCTGCACGGCTCGGGCGATTCGGCCGAGAACTTCGCGCGCTGCTGGGACTCGTGGATGGGCAAGCGCGAGATGATCCTGGCCGTGCCCGAAGGCATCGACCGGCGCGGCTGGCAGGAAGGCGACGTGGAACGCGTCACCGAGACGCTCGACGACGTGCTCAAGAATTTCTCCGGCGACGCCAAGCGCGTGCTGCTGACGGGCCATTCGGCCGGCTGCTTCTTCGGCTTCGGGCTGATCGCGAAGATGCCCGAGCGCTTCCAGGGCTTCGGCGGCACCGCGGCCGGCATCGTCCCCGAACGGCGCGGCACCAGCGAGAAGGACTTCGAGGCCGCGGCGTCCAAGGTCTCGGTCTACTACGGCGTGGGCAAGAACGATCCCAACCACCAGCTCTTCGGCACGACGGTCCAGATTCTCACCAAGTACAAGTTCAACTACGAGGCCGAGGACCCGGACGGCGTCGGGCACACCATCACGCAGGAGATGGTCGGGCACATGCTGAAGTTCTGGGATTCCACCGCCGACCGCTTGGGTCAGCAGCGCCTGACGGACGCGAAGAAACTGCTCGACGCGAAAACCTACGGCGAGGCCGAGAAGGCTCTGGAAGGCGCCGCCGGCGGCAAGGGGCCGTCCGCCGCCGAAGCGAAGAAGCTGCTCGAAGAACTGCGCAAGGATCTGGGCGCGAAGCTGGCGGCCGCCAAGGCGCTGCCGGGACCCGACGCGATCGACGCGCTGACGAAGTTCGCCGCCGAATACGCCGGCACGAGCGCCGCCGCCGAGGCCGCCACGGCCGCCGACGCGATCGCGAAGGACCCCAAGACCGCCGAACTGGCCGAGAAGCGCCGCCTGGACGCTTGGACCGCCGAAGGGCAGGGGGCCTTCCAGAAGGCCGCGGACCTGGAGAAGGCCGGGAAGTTTTCGCAGGCGATGGACCAGTACGCCTTCGTGGCCAAGACCTACCACAACACGCCGGTCAAGAAGCAGGCCGACGAGGCACTCGCGCGGATGAAGGGCGACAAGAAGATCTCCGGCGCAGTGACGCAGGCCGAGGCCGAACGCGCCTACAAGCGCGCCGAGATGCTCCTGAAGAACCAGATGGTCGTCGAGGCCAAGGAACTCTTTCTGGAGATCGCGGAGAAATATCCGGAGTCCGAGATCGGCAAGCAGGCGAAGGAGAAGGCCACCGCACTGCGCTGAACCTGCTCTACGCTCTCCCCGCCAAACAAAAAACCCCGGCCAAGGCCGGGGTTTTTTCGTGCGCGAACGCCGCGCGGCTTACGTCGTGTGCGTGGTCTCTTCGAGGAAGCCTTCCAGCTTGCGGCTGCGGACGGGGTGCTGGAGCTTGCGGAGCGCCTTGGCCTCGATCTGGCGGACGCGTTCGCGGGTGACCTTGAACTTGCGGCCGACCTCTTCGAGCGTGTAGGTGTAACCGTCGCCCAGGCCGTAGCGCAGCTTGATGATCTCGCGCTCGCGGAACGTGAGCGTGTTGAGCACCTGCTCGATCTTGTCCTTGAGCATCTCGTAGCTGGCCAGGCTGACCGGCGATTCGACCGACTTGTCTTCGATAAAGTCGCCGAAGTTGCTGTCCTCGCTGTCGCCGATGGGCCGGTCGAGCGAGATCGGGTGCTTGCTGATCTTCAGGATGCGGCGCGTCTCTTGCACGGACAGCCCGGCTTCGACGGCCAGTTCGTCCACGGTCGGTTCGCGGTGCAGGGTCTGGACGAGCTGCTTGTTGATCTTGCGCAGCTTGCTCATCGTCTCGATCATGTGCACCGGGATGCGGATGGTGCGCGCCTGGTCGGCGATGGCGCGGGTGATGGCCTGGCGGATCCACCACGTCGCGTACGTGCTGAACTTGTAGCCGCGCTGGTACTCGTACTTCTCGACCGCCTTCATCAGGCCGGTGTTGCCTTCCTGGATCAGGTCGAGGAAGGAGAGGCCGCGGTGGCGGTACTTCTTGGCGATGCTGACCACCAGGCGCAGGTTGCCGGCGCTCAGTTCCTTCTTGGCGTTCTCGTACGCGGCGTAGCGGCGGTCCATCAGGCGCACGCGCAGGAAGAGTTCGTCGGGCTGTTCGCGCACTTCGTTGACGATGCGCGCGACGCGCCGCTTCAGGCGTTCGACCTTGTCGGCCTTGTCGTGGTTGTCCTTCAGGGCCGCGATCTCGGTGGTGTAGGCTTCCAGTTCCTTGGAGACGTCGCGCAGGCGCTGCATCAGCGGCAGGAGCTTTTTCGTGCGCAGGCCCAGCTCCTCGATCAGGCGCGCGGCGTTCAGGCGGCGTTCCTTCAGCATCAACTGGATGATGCGGCGCTGCGCCGCGGGCACGTGCGAGTCCCGGATCTGGTCCAGGTTCTCGGCGTTGCGCTGCAGGATCGCGCGCAGGGTCTGCAGGTGGCCTTCCTTGCGCTCGAAGATGTCGTCGCGCTCCACGCCCGTGCTGCCCGAGGTCTGGACCGTGCGGTCGAAGGCCAGGTCGGCGCGGTTGAGCGCCTCGAAGATCTCGATCGTCTTGGCAATGACGTAGTCGCTGGTCAGGACCTTGCGGCGGAAGCCCTTGTTCATCAGTTCGATGGTCTTGGCGAGCTTGATTTCCTGGTCGCGCGTGAGCAGCGGGATCGAACCCATCTGGCTCAGGTACATGCGGACGGGGTCGTGGAACTCGCGCCCTTCCAGTTCCTCCTCCATCACCGGCTCATCGTCGTTCATGGCCGTGTTGGCGTTGGCCTCGCGCCCTTCGCCCTTCTCGCCCGTGTCGGTGCGGCGGTTGCGAATCTCGAGTTCGTCGCCGAGTTCGATGCCCTGCTCTTCGATCTTCATCAGCACGTAGTCGATCGATTCGGGCGACTGGATGTCCTTCGGCATCTGCAAGTCCAGCTCTTCGTAGCTGATCATGCCGACGTCGCGGTAGCGGTCGATCAGCTTCTCGACTTCTTCTTCCTGTTTCTGCGTCAATGCGGCGGCGATCAAGGAACGGCCTCCTCTGTTGCGAACGGCTGCGCGAATCCGCGGAATCGTTCCGCTTTAATCCGGACCCGCGCAGGGTCAACCTTAATTTCCATGCGTCCGCGGTGAGCGGCGCGCAAGCTTCAACGTCCCTACGCTACGACGCTTCGCGCGCTCTTCCCGCGCTTCATTTCTTTCTGCACCATCAGCAGGTCGAGCATCTTCTGCTGGGCCGCCGCCAGGGCGGCTTCGTCGCCCAGCGCCCGCGCGGCCGCTTCGGCCCGCTTGGCGGCCTCCATGTCGAAATCCACGCGTTCCTTGCTCACGGCGCGCACACGCAGCCCGTAGGCTTCCTCCGGCTTCATTTTCACGTGCATGGGGGCTTCTTCGGCCAACGCGATACACAGAGCTTGAGCGGCGGAGTACACAGGGTTGGGCTGTTCGTCTCCAGACGCGCCATCCGTCTGCGCCGCCAGAGTTCCGAGCACTTCCCGGGCCACTGCACCGGAAGGCGAATACCCTTCCAGGCCCAGCTTTGCGGGATCGGGGGGAAGCTGGCCGTCCGCCAACCCTGCCAAAATGGCCATGGCGATGGCGCCTTCCGGCCCGCCGACAAAGGCCGTAAAGTCCAACTGGCCCGTCGCCGTCTCGATCCACGCCGGCTGATGGAAGATCCAGCGCAGCATTTCCCGTTCCACATGCGCGAGCGGGTGCTCCGGCGGCGGCACTTCGTCGCCCGCGGCCGGCGCGCTTCCGGCCTCCGGCGCGCGCGCGGCCTTCTCGAACGCCAAGTCCTTCTCGGGCAGGTTGAGCAGCGCCGAGATCTCGCGGCGGTACGCCGCGCGCTTGTTGGCGTCGGGCGAGATCGAGGCCAGCGCCATCAGTTCCTTGGCGGCCGCGGCCTGCCCGCGCACGGTGGAGACGTCCTGCGCCTGGCAGACGCGCTTCACCTTGTACTCGAATAGATCGACGCCGCGGCCGAGCGCTTCTTCAAACGGCCCTTTGCCCGCGCTGCGCAGAAAATCGCAGGGGTCCTTGTCGTCGCCGGGCAGCCGCACGACCTTCGCGGCCATGTCTTCCTGGAAGAGAATCTCGATGCCGCGTTCGCTGGCGCGCGCGCCGGCCGCGTCGGAATCGGTGAGCAGCAGGACCTCGTCGGCCAGCCGGCGCAGCGAACGGACGTGTTCGGGCGTGATCGCCGTGCCCAGGCAGGCGACGACGTTCCGCACGCCGTACTGGTGGCACATGATCACGTCCGTGTAGCCTTCCACGATGGCCGCCTTGCGCGCCTCGACGATCGCGTCGCGGGCCTGCGCCAGCCCGTAGATCGTGCGCCCCTTGCTGAAGAGCGGCGTCTCGCGCGTGTTCAGGTACTTCGGTTCCCCGTCGCCCAGCACGCGCCCGCCGAAGCCGATCACGCGCCCCTGGCTGTCGGCGATGGGGAACATCACCCGGTCGCGGAAGTAGTCGTACGCCGAACCGTCCTCGCGCGAACTCGCCAGCCCCGCGACTTCCAGCGCGCGCAGCGGAGCCTTTTGCGCCTGCAGGCGCTGCATCAGCGGCGAACCCGTGGCCGGCGCGTAGCCAAGCCCGAAGGTGTCGCGCATCTCTTCGTCGATGCCGCGCCGGTCGAGGTACTCGCGGGCCGCCTTGCCCTGCGGGCCCATCAGCATCTCGCGGTAAAACGCCGCCGCGGCCGCGTTGAGCTTGTACAGATAGCTCTTGAAGTCGCCCTCTTTCTTCTGCTTCGCGACCACCGTCGGATCGAACTCGATGGGAATGCTCGCGCGCTGCGCCAGAATCCGCACCGCCTCGGGGAACTCGACGCGCTCGAAATCCTTCACGAACGTAAAGACGTCGCCCCCTTTGCCGCAGCCGAAGCACTTGAAGTACTGCCCTTCGGGGTTGACGTTGAAGGACGCCGACTTCTCATGGTGGAACGGGCAGCAGGCCTTGAGGTTCCGGCCCGCGCGCTTCAGTTCGATCCCGTAGGAGCGGATCACGTCCGCGAGGTCGTTGGCCTCGCGAATGCGTCGCTTGAGATCCTCGCTGAACATGCCTGCCATGTCGGCCCGCGCTCCTGGACGGCTACTTTACTAATACGACCTCGAACCGATTTCAGCCAGCCTTGGGGCCGATATTCGGGCCTCGTTCGTAACTATATGGCCGCGTGAAGCTTGGACATAACGGACGAACTGGGAAAAATTCCTGCACACGTGCACAACCAGAATACTAACTAACCACTTCTAGCCCCCAAAGTCAAGCCGCTGGAGCACCCCTTTTCGTTCATTTAACATCTTAGATCAAAAACGGTTATGCCATGCCTAGAGCCGGTCGATACTACCCTAGGATGGCATCTACCTAACATTACACGAAAGGTTGCCGACATGCCAGCATTCACCCGGGGATCTTGGCGGCGTCTATTATCTACACCGCTCCGGCGCGGGGCATTTCTGGGGTCTGTCTTGTTGACGCTGGTTTGTCTCTTCTCCTGCAAGGAAGTCCGTCCAAAGAATACCACCACCCAAGAGATTCAGGCGCCGCCGCCGCCCGCCGCGGTGCTGGGCGCGCCCGAAATCCGCGTGGCGGTGCTCCGCGATGCGCGAGAAGTGCGCATCGGTTGCGCACATTCCAGCCTGACGCTCAGCGATGGGCGCGGGCAGGAAATTTCCAAGCTGCCGGCGGGTTCGGAGCTGTACGTAAAGCTTGAAAACAACACCCTGACCGTCAACGGGCGTGTCGTACCTTCGACAGGCCTGCGCGCCGTGGCCGACGGGCGCGTGACCGTCAACGGCGCCGAACTCGCCCGCCAGCTCGACGTCTACCTCGATGCCACCCGCCCCGGCACGCTTACTGCCGTCGCCTACATCGGCCTCGAAGAGTACCTCGTCGGCGTCCTGGCCGGCGAAGTGCCCTACGACCGCTGGGGCGCCGAAGCGCTGAAGGCCCAGGCCATCACCAGCCGCAGCTACGCGCTCTACCAGATGAAAGTGCACGCCGGCGATCCGTACGACGTCGAGAGCACCGTGATGAGCCAGGTCTTCAAGCCCGGCAACCACAACAACGTGGTCCTGAACGCGGCGGTGAACGGCACGCGCGGCCTGGTGCTCACCAGCGGCGGGAAGCTCTTCCCCGCGTACTTCCATTCGACCTGCGGCGGCGCGACGGCGCGGGGCCCGGGCGTCTTCCCCGATTCGCCCGCGGTCGCGACGCTGAACGGCCGCGCCTGCCCGTACTGCACGCAAAGCCCTTCGTACCGCTGGCACGCCGAGATCGCCCGCGAAGAGATCGCCCGCAAGCTGCGCGCCTTTCCCGATCTGGCCGGCAAAAACATCGGGACGATCCAGAGCCTCGAGTTCCAGGGCGGGTCTTCGGCCGCCCCGCGCGCGGACCTGGTCCGCATCCAGCACAGCGGCGGAACCCTGACCATGAACGCGAACCGCTTCCGCATTGCGGTGGGCGCGGGCCTGCTCAAGTCGGTGATGGTCGAACGCGTGGCCGCCAAGGGCGACCTGCTCGTCTTCGACGGGCGCGGCTTCGGGCACGGCGTGGGGCTCTGCCAGTACGGCAGCAACGGCATGGCCGAACGCGGTTACACCTGCGAACAGATCCTCGGCTTCTACTACGCCGGCGGGGAACTGACCAAGGTCTACGGCGACCGCCTGACGGCCTCGCGTTAGGCCCGCGTTGAATTCCTGACCGTTCGCAGACGGGAGTCTGTACAGGGCCCGCGTTCCGCCCCGATTTCCCGACCTTCTGGTCTGTTACAAGCCTTTTATCGCAAACAGGTAAGATGTTTCCCGGCGCGCCGCCTTTTGGTGCGGCGGTTGCTTCCGTTCCAACACCTCCGCGGAGGACGTATGGAACGCAAGGACCGCATTCAACTGGTGGGCGCCTTCAGCGCGCTGGTCCTGCTGGTGCTCGTCTGCGCCGTCTGGGGGTTCCTCTGGGACGCCGAATCGTCCGCCCAGGCGCAGGCGACCGAGCCTGCCCCCAATACGGCGGCGGTCCCAAAGGCCTCGCAGGCCAAGAGCCACGCGCCGCCGCCGCTCCTGGCCGCCGCGCCCAAGAACCTGCAACTCGAACAGCTTGCCGACGGCTCCTGGATGGCGCTCTTCCCGGCTCGGACCCTGGAAGACCCTGCGCGCTTCCAAAGCCTGGAGTACCTGGTCGTGCCGGAGAAGAGCGAGAAGGCCTACGAAGGCCTTGCGGTCGTGCCGCCGACGGGCTGGAAGGCCCTGAAGGGCGCGCTGAACGCCGGCTATCCCATCGTCGAACTGCGCTGGAAGAACGAGCTGGGCCAGATCGTACGGCACACGCTGGCCGAGGTCTTCCCGCGCGCCGCGCCGACGCTGCAGGGCAACCTGGGCGTGCTTCTTAATCGCTCGAAGAATTCCAACGAGGCGAAGAACCCCAACCTGCCGCCCGACGGGACCGAAATCCTGATCGCGGTTCACATGAAGGAAAACCTGACGGACGCCGCCTGGGGTCTGTGGGAATAAGCGCGGCGCGCGCGTTCAGCGCGCCTTGAGCACGCCGCCGAGCCGCAGCGCCAGAAACCCGCCCAGCCCGAGGATGACCACCGCGTTCAAGGGATTGTTCCCGGCGTAGAAGGTCCACGACGCGCCTCCGATCGAGATCACGCCGATGAAGACCGCGACGGCCATCTGCGTGGCGCCGATCGGTTCTTTTTTCTTCTGCGGAGGCGGAGTGGCGGGCGGTTCGGAGCCGGCGGGAGGGTGAGGGTTGGCCATCTGCGCTGCGCCTCCTGCCGTTGCGGCGATTGGGCGCATTATCCGCAGACACGTGGGTCCTGTCCAAGGAATCTTCCGGCCCGGCCGGCCCCGCGTTGAACGCTCGCGTCCCGCCCCGGGGCCATGTACACTAACCGGTCGTCCCGGCCTCCCATGCGGAGCAACGCGCGGCATGCACGATCCGGTCCAGCGCTTCGACGAACGGGGGTACATTCCCGACCGCTCCGGCGGCCCCCCGCCGGGCCTGCTGCTCGCCGGGCACCTGACGCGCTGCTACCGCCGCGAAATCCTGCGCCCCGAAGGCACCCGCGACTGGCTCCTCACGCTCACGCTTTCGGGCCGCGCGTTCTTCAAGCAGGAAGGCGTCCACGTGGACGTGAAGGCCGGCGACGTGGTCGTGGCCGAACCGAACTCCTACATGCATTACGCGCCGGTGCTCCCGCAGGGCTGGGACTGCCTGTGGGTCCACTTCAATCCGCGCCCCGAATGGCTCGAGGCGCTCAGCCTGCCGCGCGTGGGCAAGGGCCTCGGGCGCATGCGCCTGGAAGGCCGGCGCGCCCGCGGGCTCGTGACCGAAGCCCTGCGCCGCTGCGTCGCCTACGTCGAAGGCATGGACCGCATGTTCGCGCAGGACCTGGCCTTCGCGGCGCTGGAAGAGGCGCTCTTTCTGCTCGCGCGCGCGAAGGCGCAGGACGCCAAGCACCCGGCGCTCTCCCTGCCGATCCTCGCCGTGGTGGACGCGCTGCACGAAAACCTCGCGGGCGGGCACTCGCTGGCCTCGCTGGCCAGGCTCGCGCGCCTTTCGCCCACGCGCCTGACGCACCGCTTCAAGCGCGAGACCGGCGACAGCGTGATCGCGTACCTGCTGAAGCTGCGCCTGCGCCGCGCCTCGCAGTTGCTCCAGGCGGGCGGCAAGAGCGTGAAGGAGATCGCCTTCGAGACCGGCTTCGCCTCGCCGTTTTACTTCAGCCGCCAGTTCAGCCGGCATTTCCGCATGAGCCCCGCGGCGTACCGCGCGCGCGTCACCCAGGCGCCCAAGCCGAAGAAGTCCCGCAAGGCTTAGCGCTTCGCGGTCTTCTTCTTCCACTCGGCCTTCATCTTCTTCATCTCGGCGTTCAGCGGCACGTGGCGCGAGGTGGTCTGGCTCTTCTTGTCGTGGATCCAGGCGTTCCGGGTCAGGTCCTTCGCCACGGGCAGGCGCTTGGCCACCGGCGGGACCTTGGCCACGGGCGTGGGCCGTTCGGCGTACCAGTACGCGACGCTGCTCATCTCGTTGCAGAGATGGTTGCCGTGCCCGTGCTCGATGGTGACCTTGATCTCGCGCTGGAAGCGCACCGGGTTTTCCAAGTGGTGCACGTAGCTGGTCTGGTAGCCGCCCGTGTTGCTTTCGTGGATCGACGAACCGTTGCGCAGGAAGGCGTTCGCCTGCATGCCCCAGGCCTGGTTGAGGTAGTCCTCGCTGCCCGTGCCGTGCAGGTCCGGCGGCCACTTGTAGCCGTCCACCCAGATCATGTCGTCGCCTTCGCCCCACCAGGTTCCCTGGAAATTGGTGACGCTGAGGTTGCAGCCGAGGTAATGCCCGCGGCCCTTGGTCTCCAGGATCACGTAGTTGTCGTCCCAGGCCTGGCGTTCCTTGCAGACGATGTTCGCTTCCGGCGTGTTGACGCGGATCTCGTGCCCCCAGCCCCCGAAGGGATTCTCGCGGCGGAATTCGGCGTGGAAGTACCCCAGGTCGCGCGGCGGGGCCTTGGGATAGCGCTCGTAATCGACGTAGAAGTACTGCCCGTGCCGTTCGCGGCTCTCGTTCACCAGTTCGACGACGGCGCGTTCGCGAAAGGGCATCGGCGCGTAGCAGTTCAGCGCGCAGCCCTGGTTGAACTTGTTGTTCTGGTTCGAGGACGCCGTGAAGAGCATCGACTGGTACGAGTTCACGATGTTGTGCCCGAGCCCGAAGAAATCGCCGAGCGGCACGACGACGCTGGGCTGCTTCGCGTGGTCCCAGTAGAAGCGCAGGAGGCACTCGCGGTAATGCCGGCCCTGCGTCATCCAGAGGTGCGTGATGCAGCCGGGGCCTTGGATGTCGGCCAGCACGCGGGTCTCGCCGGGCTCGATCTGCCAGGCGTCCTGATTGCGGCCGGTCTTGTCCCAGGACGAACAGCGGTAGGTCTTGGCGGACGATAGGCGGGCCAGGGCATCAAGCATGCGCAGCTCCTTGAGAGGATGGATATCCACAATATAGCATGCTCACACGATTGTGCCAATGGTTTCGAAAAACGTCGCAACACCCGGCAAGTCAAGGCTTTGAGGGGCTAAATACCCGCCGGCAGCGCAGAAGCACCATGAGCGCCAGCGCGTCGAGGGACAGCATCACCAGGTAGGAACGGTAGTAGGTGCCGAGTTCGTCGTTCAGGATGCGGCCGATCAGCAGGCCGGCGAGCAGCACGAGCAGGTACCCGCGGTGCACCTTCGCGGAGCAGAACCACGGGAGCAGCAGCGCGATCGGCAGGAGCAGCAGCACGTCCACGTAACCCGCGCGCATCGGCGCGAGCAGGTAATCGAGGTTGAACGCGAGCAGCACCGCCAGGGCCAGCACGCCACGGTGCGCCCGCGGGCCTTGGCGTCCGCGCACGGCTCGCAGGAAGACGAAGGCGGCCAGCCCCGCGGCCAGCGCCTTGCACAGCCACCCGGCGTAGCGGATGCAGGACGCGGGCAGGCCGAACTCTTTCAGGTCCGCAAGCTGCGACATCACGGCGGTGTTGGTGGTCTTTCCCGGCAGATAGTCCCGAAAGTCGGTCCCTTCGACGATCATCGGCAGCGGAGAAACCTCGCGCTTCGGCACCGCCGCGGGATCGACGAACTGGAGTTCCCACAGCTTTACGGCCTTGGCGTAGTTCGTCCAGGCCTGCACGCCGCCCAGGGGCAGGCTGGCCAGCAGCGCCAGCGCCAGCGCGCCCGCCGCGAAGCCCGCGGCCGCGCGGCGCTTGAGCAGCCAGCAGAGCAGCGGGACGACGACCAGCGTCGGGCGCACGGCCGCCGAGAGCCCCAGCAGCACGCCCGCGGCGCGCGGTCGGTCTGCTTTCAGCAGCAGCCAGGCCGCGAGCGCCAGGACGAAGAGCAGCGGGCCGTAGTACTGCCCGCGTTCCACGTGCAGCCGCCAGAAGTAGCTCGTCGCGAAGAAATAGAGCGCCAGCAGCAGAAAGAGCCCGCGCCCTCGGTTCGGGCGCAGAAGATGCGCCAGCAGGAGGCTCGCCCCGAGCAGCGCGGCCCAGTCGAGCGCGAAGTAGATCAGCCGCTGCGTGCCGTACGGCAGATTGCAGAGCGGCACGTACGGCAGGATCGCCGTCGGCGGCACGCTGATGCGGATCGGGTCGGTGTTGTAGTACGGATCGATCAGGGTCTCGGGCCAGTCGGCCCGCATCTCGGCAAAGTACGGGTCCTGCCCGGCCCAAAGCAGGCGCGCGAAGACGACCTTGTCGCGCAGGTCCACGCCGCCGTAGGTCCGGACGTCGTTCCAGGATTCGAGCAGCGCGAACGCCAGGAGCACAAGCCCCGCGCCCAGGGCCACGCGGAGCGACCAGACGCGCAGGCGCTCCGGCACGGCGGTCACCGGCCGAGCAGGGCGAGGGTGGAAGCGCCGAGCGCTTCCTTCTGCTTCGCGATCAGTTCGCGGATGCCGGCGGCGGCGAGTTCGAGCAGTTGGTCGAGTTGCGCGCGGTCGAAGGGGCCGTGTTCGGCGGTGCCCTGCACTTCGACGAACTTGCCGTCCTCGGTCATGGCCACGTTGATGTCCACTTCGGCCTTCACGTCTTCTTCGTAGCACAGGTCCAGCGTGGGGACGCCGTTCACGATGCCGGCGGAGATCGCGGCGACGAACGGGCCCATGGGGCTGGCGGTCAGCTTGCCCTTTTCGATCAGCTTGCCGACGGCGAGCCCGACGGCCACCAT
>JAHCJK010000016.1 GCA_026184295.1 Planctomycetota bacterium | reverse complement strand
CTGACCACTGACCACTGACCACTGACCACTGATCACTGTTCACTGACCCCTGACCCCTGATTTACAGGCCGGCCAGGGCCTGCTTCTCGGCGCGGGTGAGCTGCTTGATGCGGTATTCCTGCCGGCATGCGTTGGACTTGGTGCCGCAGCGGCGGCTCCAGACCAAGGTCACGGGGCGGCGGGGGCGGGTGTACTTCGCGCCGCGGCCGGCGTTGTGGGCGGCGACGCGGGCGGCAAGGTCGTTCGAGACGCCGCAGTACAGGCTCCCGTCGGCGCAGCGGACGAGGTACACGTGCCAGGCGCGGACGCGCGGCCGGGCACGGGCTTTCTTGCGAGGCGCGGGTCGGGTCCGGGCCTTCGAGCGCGACGGAGCAGCCGAGCGCGACGGAGCGGCCGAGTGCGACGGAGCAGCCGAGCGCGACGGAGCGGCCGAGCGCGACGGGGCGGCCGAGCGCGACGGAGCGGCCGAGTGCGACGGAGTGGCCGAGTGCGACGGAGCGGCCGAGTGCGACCGGACAGCCAAGCGCGGCGGGGCAACCGAACGCGACCGAGCGGGCCGGGCGGCGCGGCGCTTTGCGGCTGGCTGGGCGTGAGCAGCGGCGCGCGCCTGGATCACGGCGTCGATGCGCGGGCAGTTGCGGGCGTCGGGCATGCGGCTCCTTAGGTCGTTTCGCGCCCGCACGCGCGCCAAGGCCTTGCGCGGCGGGCTCCTCCTGTATCGGCCGATCCGGCCCCGGGGCTTCCGGAATGCCGCCCTTGCCTCATGACATCCTCACATCTTTCTGGCATACTATGTAAAGCCTTTTGACGATACGTGTAAGACTCCTACTAAGGGTCTGGCAGCGTCGAGAAGTCGGCAGGTCGCCAAGTCGGCAGGTTGGTAAGTCGGCAGGTCGCAAAATTGGCAGGTTGGTAGGTTGGCAGATCGGCAGGTTGGTGGGTCAGGTGGGTCAGGGGAGCGGCGCCGGAGACCGGCGGGCTCGGGAGGCGGCAACGGACGTGCGCGGAATCTTGCGAAAACTGGGCTTCGCCGAATACGGCGGGGACGAACTCTTCCTCGCGACCCTCGCTTGCGGAGCCCTGGCGTGGGCCTTAGCGGTTCTGCTGCATCCGGCAGCGGCAGCGGTGGCGTTCGCGCCGTACGCGATCGTGCTCTGGTTCTTCCGCGACCCCGAACGGACGGTGCCCACCGATCCGCAGCTTTTGATCTCCCCCGCCGACGGCACGGTGACCGACATCGTCGAAGTGGACGAACCGGGGTTCCTGAATACCAAGGCGGTGCGCGTCGGCATCTTCCTGTCGCCGTTCAACGTCCACGTCAACCGGGTGCCCTGCGACGGGATGGTGGCGCACCTGAAGTACCGCGCGGGGGAGTTCCTGCCGGCGTACAACCCCAAAGCTCCGGAACGCAACGAATCGTTCGAACTCGGACTGCTGACGCTCTTCGGCGACCGCGTGATGGTGAAGCAGATCACGGGCGTGCTGGCGCGCAGGATCGTCTGCGCCGCGAAGCTGGGCGACCACTTCGCGCGCGGGCAGCGCTACGGGATGATCAAGTTCGGATCGCGCACGGAACTGTACGTCCCCGCGGACGGCGGCTTCGGCGTGAACGTGAAGGTCGGCGAGAAGGTCGTGGGCGGTGAGACGGTGCTGGTGCGGCGCGTGCGCGCGCCGCAGGCGGCGGCCGAACCCGCCGCGGCCGGCGCCGTGGTCAGCCAGGCCTGAACGGGCCGGGGCGCGAGGGCAACCGATGGCCGCGTTACGATTCCGGCGCTTTCGAGACGGGCGGCCGAAGCCCAAGCGCCGCTTCCTCATGGGCGTCCACCCCGTGCCCACGCTGGTGACGCTCGGCAACCTGCTCTGCGGGTTCGCCGCGATCATCCTGGCGATGCGTTCGCACAATCCGCCGCAGGATTTTTACGGCTTCAGTTCCGTGGACTGCCTGTACACCTCGGCGCTGCTGATCTTCGTCGCGATGGTCTTCGACGCGATGGACGGGCGCGTGGCGCGCTGGACCAAGTCCGCGAGCAAGTTCGGCATGGAGATGGACTCGCTCTGCGACGTGGTCAGCTTCGGCGTCGCCCCGGCGGTGCTGGTCAAGGCGCTGATCGACTACGAGGCCCCCAAGATCTGGGCCGAACTGGGCGCCTTCCCGATCCTGGACCGCTACGTCTGGCTGATGATGGCCACCTACGTCTGCTGTGCGGCGCTGCGCCTGGCGCGCTACAACGTCGAAGCCGAGACCGGGCACCGCGACTTCTTCTTCGGGATTCCGTCGCCGGCCGCCGCGGGCTGCGTGGCCAGCCTGGTGATCATGCTCATCCCGATGCTCAAGGCCAGCCCCGCGACCGAGAAGGCGCCCATCTACGCCTGGATCGGCATCGACAATTTCCCCTCGATCATCTACGCGACGCTCTACGCGCTGCCCTTCCTGATGCTCTGCCTGGGCATCCTGATGGTCTCGCGCGTGCACTACCTCCACGTGGGCGACCGGCTGCTGCGCGGGCGCAAGCCGTTCATGCACCTGCTGATTCTCGGGCTGGGCCTGGTCCTGATCATCCTGCAACACGAGATCATGCTCGCGGCGGCCTTCAACGGCTTCGCGCTGACGGGCATCGCCAACGAGATCCGCTTCCAGCTCTTCCCGAGCCACCGCCCGGCCGAATGGATCGAGGCCGTGGAAGCCGAGGCCGCGCAGCAGAGCGAACTGGATTCGCCCGCGCCTCCCGCGGAAAAGCCCGCCGCCGAAAAGCCCGCGGCGCCGCCCAACACCACCACGACCTAGGCCGCGCATGTCCGACGACGCCGTTTCCGAGACCGCCGAGCCGTCCGAAGCGCCCTGGTTTGCCGAGGGCGTGCGCTTTTCGTGCGTGGCGGGATGCCGTCGCTGCTGCGGGGGTGCGCCGGGCGACGTATGGGTGACCGAAGAAGAGATCGCCGCGATCGCGGCGTTTATGAAGCTGAGCGTGGAAGACTTCGAACGCAGTTACGTGCGGCGTTATGCGAGCGGCAAGCCGTCGCTGCGCGAGCGCCGCAACCACGACTGCATCCTGTTGGACGAGAAGGGCTGTTCGGTGTACGCGGCGCGGCCCAAACAGTGCCGGGACTATCCCTTTTGGCCCGAAGTGATGGACACACCCTTCGCCTGGCTGGCGGAACGGAACCGCTGTCCGGGGATCGGCGAGGGCGAATTGCACGATGCGCCTAAGATCGTGGACATGCTGAAGACGCAAAAACGGGGTTAACTGGCGGCTAAGGCTATGTTTATATGTTTTTCGGAACTTCCTTCGTCTTCATAAACCTATGTATTTATGGTGGATACACTTGACGAAAATCGTCACCCTGGATTAATATTCCCCATGTGGGCTTGGCTGGTTTGCCGGTGACGCGCAGACCTTTACAAGCGAGCTAGAGACACGTGTAGGCGAGACGGAGCTTTTACCCTCCTTCTCCAGACGCTTTGGGTGATTCACGACAAGAGATGAGGTAACGCAGGCGGTGGCCCAGGGCACCACGAGCGCCCTGCTCAAACCTGAACACCTTTGCGCCGGAACCTTTGGGTTCCCTTTCGCGCAGAGCGCGGCCCTGAGCGGCCGCCGGGCAACATAGGCCAGCAACCGCATGCGGCATCGCACGATGGACAGAACGGATGGACGTTTGAAACCGATCGAACCACGAAACCCAGGATATGCCGGCTGCTGCTCCGCCAAGAGAGCGCTCCGGGGGCGTGTGTTCGCAAGGGATGGTGTGTCCGGAGCGCAGGTCTAAACGTCCGGTCATGCCCCGTTCGCTATCGCTTTCTTGAGCCGTGCCCGAGCCTCCGCACGCTTATCCAGCCGCTACTTCCAAGACGCCAGGCCCCGCATCCACGGCAGGCTTCACGGCCATGCCGAAACGGGAAAGGGGACACCCATGGCCATAGATCCACTCAGCATCGGCATCGGCATTGCCGGCGGCGCGGTCGTCGGGGGGCTGATCGCGTCCACGCTGATGAAGGGCAACCGCGATAAGCTGGAAGCGCAGGCGCGCGAAGAAGGCGAACGCCTGAAGCAGCGCATGCAGGACGAAGCCCGCGCCGAAGTCGCGAAGCTCCGCGCCGAGGAGTCCGAGAGCGCGTTGAAGCGCCGCAAGGAATTCGAGAAGGAAATCAAGGCCCAGCAGGACGAGGTCCGCGAGGCCGAGAAGCGCCTGGAAAAGCGCGAGGACATGCTCGACCGCAAGCTTTCCACCATCGAGCGCAAGGAACAGGACATCGCGCGGCTGGAACAGAAGCGCCAGGAACAGGTGGCCAGCATCGAGGCGCGCAAGAAGGAACTCGACCTGATGTACGAGGACGAGAAGCGCAAGCTCCAGACGATCAGCCAACTGACGCCCGACCAGGCCAAGGCGATGCTGCTGGAACGCGTGAAGTCCGACATCGAGGTCGAAGTCGTCGAGATGACCAACCGCGCGCTCAACCGCGCCAAGGAAAACGCCGACGCCGACGCGCGCAAGATCATCCTCAACACCATCCAGCGCCTGGCCAGCGACTACGTCGCCGAAAACACCGTCTCCACCATCGACCTGCCCAACGACGACATGAAGGGGCGGATCATCGGCCGCGAAGGCCGCAACATCCGCGCCTTCGAGAAGGCCACCGGCGTGGACGTGATCGTGGACGACACGCCCGGCGTAGTGGTGCTCTCCTGCTTCGAGCCCGTGCGCCGCGAAGTCGCGCGCCTGACCATGGAAAAGCTGATCGCCGACGGGCGCATCCACCCCACGCGCATCGAGGACGCCAAGACCAAGTCCGAACAGGAAGTGACGACGGCGATCGAGAAGTCGGGCAAGGAGGCGGCCATCGAGTTCGGCTGCCACGACATCCACCCGCGCCTGAAGAACATGCTCGGCCGCCTGCGCTACCGGACCTCCTACGGCCAGAACGTGCTCAACCATTCGAAGGAAGTCGCGCACATCTGCGGGCTGCTCGCGGCGGAACTGAAGCTGGACGTGCAGCTCGCCAAGCGCTGCGGCCTCCTGCATGACTGCGGCAAGGCGCTCGACCAGGAGATGGAAGGCACGCACCCGCAGATCGGGATGGACGTGGCCAAGCAGGTGGACGAACGCGTGGAAGTTTGGGAGTCCATCGGCGGGCACCACGGCGACATCGAGGTCCACAGCCTCTACCCGATCCTGGTCACGGTGGCCGACGCGATCTCCGCCGCGCGTCCGGGCGCGCGCCGCGAATCGCTCGAAAAGTACGTCCAGCGCATGAAGAAGCTGGAGGAGATCGCGACGACGAAGAAGGGCATCGAGAAGGCCTACGCGATCCAGGCCGGCCGCGAAGTGCGCGTGCTGGCCAAGGCCGAGGAACTGAGCGACAACGAATGCCAGATCGTCGCCCGCGACATCGCGAAGCAGATCGAAGACGAACTGAGCTACCCCGGCGAAGTGCGCGTAACGCTGATCCGCGAAGCGCGGTTTATCGAATACGCGCGGTGATGCCGTGCGCGGCGAGCCCGTTCCCGCGCGGCTGTATGTCCTGCTGGCAACGCAGGCGCCGGTCGGCCTGATCCTGCGGCGCGGGCCAACGTCCTATGTCTGCACCATCCGCTGGGACCGGCGGAACGATGCATTCAAGGTCGGACAGTGGCTGCGCGGACGCATCTACGAAGACTTCTGCGATCTCTCCCCCGACGGCAAGCACTTCATCTATTTTGCGCGCAAGAAGGATCCCTACACGGCGATCTCTCGCGCGCCGTATCTGAAGGCCGTCGTGCTGATTCCACAACGTGACGGATGGGGCGGTGGCGGACTCTTTACCGCGCCTCGGACCTATGCTCTGAGCCGAGGCGAGGGAGCGGAAGGGGCTTCGACAAAGGAAGTTCGTTTCGATCCGGCTTACCCGCTGACGGAGCCAAGTGTGCTCGCCGCGCGGCTCCTTCGTGACGGCTGGCGCCGCGTGAAACCCACAAAGGCCGCCAAGGGCGTGGTGTTTGAGAAACCGATCATTCATGGATGGGTGCTCCAGCGGATCGAGCATACCAAGCCGAAGCGGTCGGGGAAGTCTTCCGACTTGGTCGAACACCGGCTCATCCAGTCAAACACGGGCCTGGCCATCGAAGGTCCCGACTGGGAATGGGCCGACTTTGCCGACGGCCGAGTCTATTGGGCGGCCAAGGGCAAGCTGTGGGCCGCAAAACCATTTCATCGGGAACTCGTAAGGCAGAAGGAACTCGCGGACTTCAACGCGATGAAATATGAACAGTTGCTGGCACCGTATTAGGGTTGCAAGGGCACGCCGATGTCCAAGATTCTCTACATGCTCATCGGCCCCAAGGGTGCCGGGAAGACCTACATCGGCACACTCGTGGGCCGGTGCACCGACATCGCCTTTATTCGCGTCGAACCGATCTGGCTGGCACTCGCTCCGGGCGAGGACGGCTGGAAGAAGGTCGAGGGCGTGCTCGACGAGACGTTCCGTACGCGCGACAAGGTCATGATCGAGAGCCTCGGGGCGGGGGAAGGCTTCCGCGGCTTCCACGCCGCGCTGGCCGCGAAGTATCTGATCAAGATGATCCGCGTCTTCGCGGACCTTGATACGTGCCTCCGCCGCGTCCAGACCCGCAGCCGCGCCGACCTCATCCCGGTCTCTGACGAGAAGGTGGTCGAATACAACAAGGTCGCCTCCCAGGTCGTCTACGACTGGGCCTTCGAACTCGACAACACCGCCCCGCTCAACGATGGCGAAATCCTCGCGGCGTTCGGGCGCATCCCGGTGCAATAAATAGTCCACCCTGGTTCGCATGCGCACGCAATGAATTTAAAGTCGGGCGTGGTCGGTTTTTTCTCGACATTCCAGGTGAATCTACGTATTACATCTTGCTCAACTATTCGCTGGCCAGGCAAGGAGCCTTATTCGTGTCCAAAGAATTCACCCTGACTGGCAGTAAATTGAAGTTGGCCGATTGGAATGGATTGCTTTACGAGTGGGCTGAGTCGGTGGGTATGCCGGGCGAACCGCCGGAATTTGAACCAAGCGAGGACGAGTATCTCGCGCATTTGGTCGCGCCGGGTTGCATTCGAGGATGCGTTTTCCATTTTTCTCCCAAGAAGCGGGAGGCCCGCTTGGCGATGTTGGCGCTGGCCGGGCCTGCCGATTGGGACCTCGCGTTCTCGATCTTACGAAAGGCTGTTAAGAAGGGCGGCGGTTCGGTGACCGACGATAATGGCGAGAACCACTCGCCCGCACAACTCTCGGATCGAGCGGCCCGCGCCTGTGCCGAGCAGTGGTTCGTATTTACCTATAATTCTCTTTGGAAGAATCAGCAGCAGAAGCCGGATGCATGTTTTCAGATTCCAATGGGCCATTTCAGAATTCCTTTGAGCTTGAAGGGTATGAGCGCGTGCGACGCGTCCAATTGGGTAGAGGTCGCCGAGGACCTTGCCGGTCGCTTCGAGCGATACCTGGCGGCATTTGTGGGATCGGTCATGCGGTTGGACGATGGCCAAACCATGGCCACCTGGGCATTGATTCCAACCATTATTCAGCATGTGGACCTGCTCTGCATCGACTTCAAGGATATCATGGTGCCGATTGACCATGTAAAGAAAGTGCTGGGCGACCGGATGGAAGACTTGGGCGGAACATATTTCCTCCCGGAATTAGACAGTAAACGAGACCGCGCACTTTTGCAGAAGTTGGCGCTTGGGAACGTGGATAAGTAAAGAAGCCGTCCTATCGCCAGATTGCTGACGGTGAATGTAAACGGCATAGGCCTTAGGCGGCGACTGGACCCCGGGTACCAAGGTACCCTTCCACTACGGTCGTGGGCATCTCATCGTGGCCGCGGAACTCAGCGAGGACCTGATCGGTCGCATGCTGCGCGAGATTGACCGCCAGGGGCAACTCGAAGCGTGAACGTTGCCAATTGGGTCGTCATGAGCAAGAAAGTCGGTACTCATTCAGGAACAAAGGATAGGCAAGGAAACGCCGATCTGGTGATCGAGCGAATAGGCCGGGCGTTCTCGGATGTGCGATTGGAGGACGGCGTTTCCATTCGCGAATCGCGGGTCATCGATGATTACGGAACGCTCTCCGAAAGGAAGAAGGCAAGAGCAAGGGATACGTGGGTAATCTGGATGGATGTTCCGGATGACATCATCGAGCGCCATCATGTTGCACTCTGTTTTATGGACGACAAGGGATTGCGGTTTCACTTGCCCGCGTACATGCGTTTTGCGATCAGGCATTTCAAGACCAGCGATGCGAAGAGCGTCATGGCCGCGGTATACAGGCTCGACAGGTTAGACGATCCCCGTCGATTCCTGACCTTTCACCAGCGCGCCGCCATACGCAGATTCCTTAAGTTCATGGCGCATAATGGTGGCGAATTTGTGGATGTAGTCGTCGCCAAGAAAGCATGGAAGAAGTGGGTGGCGAATTCTTGAGTCCTCATGATCTGCAATGGATTCGAATCTATACGTACTACTGATTTATTAGTTCTCTGCGTACTCTGCGATCTCTGCGGTGAATAACTCACCCCGCCAACTCCACCGAGAGCGTCCGCTTCCCCTTCAACGCCGCGTGTGCGCCTTTGCGCAAGAGCCCCACGCTCAGGTCGCCCTGCGTCACGATCAGCGCGCCGTCGCGTTCTTCCAAGGTCGGCACGGGTTCGGCGGGCTTGTCGGCGTCGGCGGGGACGAGCAGCGTCACGAAGCGGAAGGCCGTGCCTTGGGCCTGCGCGGGGGAGGCTTCCACGCGCCACGCGCCGGGCGTGTGCGGGCCGGCGGGCATCTTGGTGACGGGGTAGTTCTGGCCGTCGACCCAGAATTCCTTGCCGGCGCCGCCGATCTTTTCCAGCTTCAGGGCCTGCGGTTCCAGGAAGGTCGCGGTCAGGCGGCCGCCGCCTTGCGCGATGACCACGCGGCGTTCGTCGGTCGCGGGTTCGTTGGTGCTGTGCAGAAGGACGCGCGGGAGCAGGCCTTCGCGCGCGAGTTCGATCTCGTCGAGCACCACGAGGCTGACGGCGGCCGGGTGCGGCCAGTCGAGCACGAAGACGACGTGGCGCAGGAATTTTTTCAGCTTGGAGGGATTGTAGCAGTTCGAGGCGTCGCCGCAGACGTAGCTGTGTTCGGCGTCTTCGCGGTAGGCGCGGATCGTTCCGTCGCGGAAGGCTTCGGACTTTGCGTCGTCGAGCGTGCGCGGGGCCCAGTCGGGTTTGTTGATGAAACGCTGCCCGCCGTCGTTCGCCAGCGTCCAGTGCCGCGAGACGAAGGTCTCCTGCGGGTCGTGGACCACGACGGTGTTGTGCGCGATGGTGCGGATGTAGTAGTTCAGCCAGTGCGGGGTCTCGTAGCCGTCGTAGACGCCGGAATCGATCGCCAGGTCGCCCTTGTGAAAGACCGTGAGCTGGTTCTGGTCGCGGTGGCAGTGGTTGTGCAGGTACACGGGCGAGCACTTGTAGGCCGCCACCGTGCCGTCCTTCCAGTCGCCGCGCGCGACGGCCACGCCCATCGAAGGGAATTGCCTCGTGCGCGGGAGCACGTCCGGGGCCTGCGTCGGAATCGGTTCGCGCGCGTCGTAGAAGAACTGTTCGACCTCCGAATTCTTGATGTCGTGGAACTTTTCGATCCACCACTTGGCCAGCGGATCCCGGTAGCGCGAGGCGATGGCGGCGAAGCAGCGCGCGTAGCCCCAGTTGCCGAAGAGCGGGTGCGAGCAGAAATAATCGCCGTAGCGGAGGAAAGTCTCGTCCGAACGCAGCGCGTACGTCCACCACGGCAGCACCTGGCAGATCCAGTCGTGTTCGGCCCACCAGTCCAGGCCCAAGCCTTTTTCGGCGAGCAGAAAGTAGACGGGCATTTCCGGGATGTACGCGGCCGTGTACGAGTAACTCTGCGAGTACCCGCCGCCGTCGAGGAAGTGCTTGTAGCAGGCGAACATCTTGCCCAGCCGGTCGAGCGTATCGTCGAGGATCGCGCGCGCGCCGGGGAGTTCGTCGCCGAGGGCGATCGCGGCGGCCAGCGTCGAGGGGAGCATGTTCACTTCGTGGCCGGCGAGGTAATTGCCGAGGTAGATTTCGCCGTTGGCGTAGCAGTAGTGCGTATTCGCGAGCATGTAGTGCCCGAGGAAGTGCCGCTGCAGCGGCGTAAGCAGCGCGTGGCACCAGTCGTAGACGCAGGCCAGCGCGCGGATGCGCCGCGGAGCCGCGAAGTAGTCGCCGCTGATCGGCAGGCCGGTCAGGCGTTCGGCCAGTTGGATCGCGCCTTCGGCGTGCGTGCGGTCCTCGGTGAGCAGATAGAGGAACGCGAGGCGCGTCATCTGCCCGGCGCCGTCCTCCTTGGGGTCGCTGGGGAAGGGCTCACGCGCGGCCTTCGCGAGCGCCTCGAATTCCGCGCGGTGCGTGGTCTCGGCGCGCAGACGGTGCAGGGGCAGGTCGGAAGCGTTCAGAAAGACGCGCGGATGAGTTTCGCTAACCTTTGGCGTAGGCATAAGATGCGGTGTCCCCGGGGCCGATTCCCTAAATGTTAGAGTCTTGAACTTCCCTTTCCCCTTCGTTCCTTTATAGAAATGCGAGGGCTACCGTTACATCCAAAGTCAACCACCTGGAGCGATGCCATGTTCAAGAACCTGAATTGCGGCGCGATCGGGCAGAAGGCCAGTTTTGAAGAGGCCGTGGCGCTGGCGCGAGAGTTCGGCTTCGGCGGCGTCGATATCGACCTGGGGTACGCGCAGGAAAAAGGCGCGGCCGCGGTGAAGGACCTGCTCGCCCAGAACAACCTGAAGCCCGGCGGCATCGGCTTCGGCCTCGCCTTCCGCGAAAAGGACAGCGACAAGGCCTGGGCCGACAGCCTCGCCAACATCGCCAGGGACGCGAAACTCGCCGCGGAAATCGGCGTCACGCGCGCGGCCACCTGGGTGCCGCCGGTCTCGGAAAACACGCCCTTCCGCCAGGCCTTCCAGAAGTTCGTGGCGCGCATCAAGCCCGCGGCCGAGATCATGGGATCGTACGGCATCGGCGTCGGGTTGGAATTCATCGGGCCGCGCACGCTGCGCCAGGGCAAGAAGTACGGCTTCCTCTACACGATGGACGGCATGCGCGCCGCCTGCGCCGCCATCGGCCCCAACGCCGGCCTGCTGCTCGACTGCTGGCACTGGTACACCTGCCAGAGCACCGTGACCGACCTGGAACAGCTCGAAGCGGGCGACGTGGTCTACGTGCACTTGAACGACGCGCCGAGCGGCATCGCGGTGAACGATCAGGTGGACAACAAGCGCGAACTCCCGGCCGCGACGGGCGTGATCGACATCAAGGGCTTCCTCGGCGCGCTGAAGAAGATCGGCTACGACGGCCCGCTGACGGTCGAACCCTTCAACGAGCCGCTCAAGAAGCTGAGCGTCAAGGACGCGGTGAAGGCGACGAGCGAGAGCCTGGCGAAGGCGTTCAAAGCCGCGGGCGTGTAAGACGCACCGGAGGTGACGTGGTATTTCGACGGAGGAAGCGAAGCCTGCTTCCTCCGTTTTCTTTAACCACCTATGACGAAACGAGGGACCGCATGGATCCGAATGAGATGAACGCGCTTATCGAGGACGTGACGAAGCAACTGCGCGAGGGCGATTCGTTCGCCGCCATCGAGACCATCGAGCGCTCGATGGACCCGCGCAAGATCTCCGAATACTACGTCCGTCTCAGCACGCTGCTGTACGGGAAGAAGGACCTCGCGGGCATGATCGCGATCGGGCGCGCGGGCATCCAGTTCTGCCTCGGGGTCGCGCGCGTTGCGCCGCCCGAAGCCCAGACCGGCCTGCGCACCGCCGCGCAGATGATGTGCTACAACCTCGCCGCGAACCTGTGGCCCGGCTGGGGCGACGAAGGCGTTGCGATCTCGCCCGAGCAGCAGGCGCAGGGCCGCGACCTGGCCAAGGCCGACCTGCGCCTGGCCCTGGAGATGAAGCGCCCTCCGAAGCGGTTGTCCAACGCGTATTGGATCGCCGGCGCACACGCGATGGCCGCGAAAGATTTCGCCGCCGCAGCCGAGCACTTCAAACTGGCCGAAGCCTTGGGCCGGGAGGCCGGCGAGCCCGAGCATCTGCTGATGATCCAAGGCTACGCCGCGATGAACGAGGCCCTGGCCGGGAAGGATTCGGAAGCCGCCGCCATGCAGACCATCGTCAAGAAGCTGAACGTATCGACGGGCAAGGACGGGCGGTTCTTCGCGGAACAGATCGGGAAGGCGTACGGGATACTTTCGAAATAGCAGGTTACGAACATCTGGGTTTCCTGCGTATCATTGCAGGTTCGGAGGTTGGTATGCCCATAGAAACGCGAATTACAAAAAAGGAAATGGAGCGGTTTTCCGGGGACGCCATTTTAGCAACGATTATTGAACCCCTAACCCAAGGAAACGGAGCCTTCTTGCCGATTGTGTCTATCTGCATGAACGTTCGGGATGCCATTGCAGTTGTCGAGCGAGGTCTTCCTGGAAGTAAACAAGGATCTCGTGGATTGGTCTCCTTTGGTGGAGACAAGCCCAACAATATCGCACTTCATGCGCGCATGGAGGATGGCATAGTCGCATGGTACCGCGTTACGGATGGCAATGATCTCACCGAGGCAGTGGTACGGTTGCTGCAATCCAAGGATTCGTTTGCGGCCATTGACCTCATTGAAGAAGAAGGCACGGCTAACAAGATTGC
Source organism: Planctomycetota bacterium (assembly GCA_026184295.1). Taxonomy (GTDB): domain Bacteria; phylum Planctomycetota; class SZUA-567; order H5-PLA8; family H5-PLA8; genus JACQFI01. The sequence continues at coordinate 44,214 of JAHCJK010000016.1, read as the reverse complement.
CTTCCGTTACTACGAAGTGTGCAATGAGGATCGGATCAGAGACAATTTGAGCTATTACTCCAAGATTGCGCATGCAGGGGTTCGGTTTTGTATGAGGGCACTGAAAGAAGGAGGATCGGAAAAGGGCGATCTTGGCATACGTCAAAGCGCTCAGGCGATATGCGAAAGGTGTGCCTACCACCACTGGCCGGGTTGGGAGGAGAAGGGCAAGGCTGTTACACGCGAGCAGATCGTCACCGGATTAGGGTTTGCGTTGCAGTGTTTGAGATCCGCCCAGACATTGGCGCTTCCACCCAAGAAAATAGCCGAGTGCCATTGGCTTATCGGAGCGCTAAGGTTGAGTCTGAAGGAGTACGACAAGGCGCGCGACAGCTTTCATGCGGCCATTGAGGTCACGAAAGTGGCGCACGATTCCTGTTACGCGCTCTTTGTAGAAGGTTTTCTGGGCATGGCCGACGTACTTGAAGGAAACGAACTCGGTTCGGCCAGGATGGCCAAGGCTATTTCAACGCTCAAAAGCCTGACTGACAACACCAGTGATGCATACGTGGAACGCATCCAGCATGCTTTTGCCAACATTAAGGCGCTTGGGTGATTCCTACATCACGCGGTCCTGCGCCCACGGATACCGCACGCTCAGGCGGTACTCTTTGGCGGTCATGCCTTCGGGCGGCGGGTGGTGAACGTACTGGGGATTGAAGGGCGCGCCGACGGCCTTCAGCAGCTGGCCGATTTCCGCGTGCGCGTAGCCGATGCCGTCGAAGACGAGGCGCTTGCCGTTCACGTCGGCCACGGCGGTGCGGTGTTCTTCGACGAAAGCCTTGCTGAGCGTGCTCAGCTTGTCCTGGGCCGTCTTGAAGACGTTCCAGGCCTCGTCGAAGGTCTTGACCTGCACCACCAGTTCGTCGGACATGCGGGGCTCCGGGCCGATGCGAACCATCCTAACCGCCCGGGCTTGGGTATTGCAAGAATCGCGCGAACAGGCCACAATGCCGTTTCCGGCCCGGGCGCTCGCCGGCTGAACCCAAGCGCGCCTTAGAAAGGTCTTTCTTGGCCACGCTTACGATTCTGTTCTTCGGCGACGTCGTGGGACGTCCCGGCCGCAAAGGTGTCTGCCACGCCATCCCGGTCCTGAAAAAGCTGCACGACCCCGACTTCATCGTCGCCAACGGAGAAAACTCCGCGGGCGGCTCGGGGATTACGCCGGCCACGCTGCACAAACTGGCCAGCTACGGCGTGCAGGCGCTGACCTCGGGCGACCACATCTTCCGCAACAAGGAATTCGTGGGCGTGATCCAGGATGCGCGCGTCCTGCGCCCCGCGAACTATCCGAAATTCGCCGATGGCAAAGGCTACGGCGTGTACGAGACCCGCACGGGCGTGCGCGTCGGCATCATCAACCTGATGGGGCGCATCTTCATGGAGCCCCTGCGCTGCCCGTTCGAGCAGGCCGACAAGATCGTCAACGAGATGTCGCAGCACGTGAAGGTGATCCTGGTGGACATGCACGCCGAGGCCACGAGCGAGAAGGTCGCGATGGGCTGGTACCTGGACGGGCGCGTCTCGGCCATCGTCGGCACGCACACGCACATTCAGACCGCCGACGAACGCGTGCTGCCGAAGGGCACCGCGTACATCACCGACCTGGGCATGACGGGGCCGTACGAGTCCGTGATCGGGCGGTCCAAGGAAGCGGTGCTGAAGAAGCTGCGCACGGCCATGCCGGCGCGCTTCGACGTGGCCGAAGGCGACGTGAAGGCCTGCGGCGTCGTGCTGCGCGTGGACACCGAGACGGGCAGGGCGCGTTCCATCGAGCGCTTCCAGGTGCCGATCGATCCGCAGTCGGTCGCCAGCGAGGACTGAGCGCATGGGGCTGCGCGCGCGCAGCGGGCTCTTCGATCCCGGACGCGGCGGGTTTCCCGGCGGCGCGCCGCAGGGGCGCAACCGTCCCAAGGCGCTGAGCGTCGTGGAACTGACGCGGCTGGTGAAGGCGCGGATCGAGCCCGCCTTTCCCGACGTGTGGGTCGAAGGCGAAGTCTCCAACTTCAAGCGCTACGGTTCCGGCCACTGCTACTTCACGCTCAAAGATGCCGACGCGCAGCTCTCCTGCGTGCTTTGGCGGGCAAGCGCCGAGGGCCTGCGGTTCGAGCCGCGCGACGGGCTGAAGGTGCTCGCGCACGGCCGCGTGGCCGTCTACGAGCCCCGCGGGCAGTACCAGCTCGTGGCCGACCGGCTGGAAGCCAGCGGCGTCGGGGCGCTCGCGCAGGCCTTTGAAGAACTGAAAGCCAAGCTCGCCGCCGAAGGCCTGTTCGAGACTTCGCGCAAGAAGCCGCTGCCCGCGTTCCCCAGGCGCGTCGCGCTGGTCACGAGCCCTTCGGGCGCGGCGGTGCGCGACATGCTAAAGGTCATGCTCGCCCGCTGGCCGCTGCTGGAGATCGTGATCGCGCCCGTGCGCGTGCAGGGCGACGGGGCCGCCGCCGAAGTGGCCGAAGCGATCCGCGAAGTGAATCGGCTGCGCTGCGCCGACGTCATGATCGTGGGGCGCGGCGGGGGCTCGATGGAGGACCTGTGGGCCTTCAACGAGGAATCCGTCGCGCGCGCCATCGCGGGTTCGAAGATACCGGTGGTCAGCGCCGTGGGGCACGAAGTCGATTTTACCATCGCGGATTTCGTGGCCGACGTGCGCGCCGCGACGCCCAGCCACGCGGGCGAACTCGTGGCGCCCGAACTGCGCGGCGTGATCGAACACCTCGCGCGCTTGCAGGCGGCGCTGCCTGAAGCCTTGCTCAACCGTGTGACGTTGGCGCGCGAGCGTTTGAAAAGCCTGGCTGGGAGTTGGGCGTTGCGCTACCCTGAGCAGCACCTGGAGACCTGCCGCCAGCGCGTGGACGACCTGCAGGCGCGGCTCCTGCCGCTCGGGCTGCGCGCCGTCGAGTCTCGGCGCGAGTCCGCGGGCTCGTACGCGGCGCGTCTGGAAGGACTCTCTCCGCTCAAGGTGCTGGCGCGCGGGTACTCCGTGACGACGCTGGAGAACGGCAAGGTCGTGCGCGCGCCCGCGGACGTGAAGCCCGGTGAGCGGCTGGTGACGCGCGTGGCCGGCGGGCGCGTGCACAGCACCGCCGAGGCCGCGCCGGAAGAATAGGAGCTTTCGATGAAGACCCTGCGGCTTCGCTTCGCGCCCGCCATACTGGCTGGTGTGCTCGCATTCCACGCCTGCGCCGAAGAACCCAAGCCGGCGCCGGCCAAGGACGAACTGCCGACCATCGAGAAGCTCGACGATCTGTTCGCGGCCATGAAGGCGACGAAGAAGAAGCTCGTGCTGCTAAACATCTGGTCGTCCGGTTGCACCGGCTGCCTGGCCGAGATGCCCGCGCTCGCCGCGGCCGCGGCCAAGTCGATGAAGGACGGCGAGGACCTCGCGTACATGGGGCTCAGCACCGACGGCATGATTTTTGGCAAAGAAGGCGCGCAGGAACGCGCGGCCGGCATCGTAAAGGACAAGGGCCTGCCGTATCCCAACGTGATCTGGGCCGGCGAGGACACGCCGCTGACGGAGAAGCTCGGCATGGAGGCGCAGCCGTTCAACGCGATCTTTTCGGGCGACGGCAAGCGCCTGCTGATCTTTGAGGTGCCCACGGACATCGAAAAAGCGCAGGCGGTGATCGCCGAGAAGGTCAAGGCCGCGCGCGCGGAACTGGCGAAGGCCGAAGCCCCCGCGCCCGCTCCCGACGCGGAGAAGAAGTGACCATGGCGCGCAAACCGGCCCGGCCCGCGGACGAAGGCGGCGAGGATACGCGGAAGATTCCGTTCGAGGACAAGCTCGCGGAACTGGAAGAGATCGTCCGGCAGCTCGAGGACGGCGAGAAGTCGCTCGACGAGAGCCTGGCGCTGTACGAGCGCGGCGTGGCCTCGCTGAAGGACTGCCACGCGATCCTCAATCACGCCGAAAAGCGCATCAAAATGCTGGTGAAGAAGACGGACGGCGCGGTCGAACTGGCCGACGTCGAAGCCCTTTCCGGCGAGAGCGCCGAAGCCGGCGACGGCGGGGAAGGGGACGTGCCGGAGAAGAGCCGGTTGCGCAAGCGGGGCGACGCGCGCAAGCCTGAAGCCGCGGAAGCGGGAGACGAAGAACGGGATGACCTCTTTGGCGGAAGCTGACGTTTACGATCCCAACCTGATGCTGGGCGCGCTCGAGGTCCCGGCCAATTGGACGAAAGTCTTCGGGCGCAAAGCGCCGCTGATCGTGGAAGTCGGCTGCGGCGGCGGGCGCTACATTATTTCGCAGGCCGAAAAGCACCCGGAATGCGATTTCTTGGCCATCGAGCGCGCGGGCGAATTCTTCAACATCCTGCACGCCCGCGTGGCCAAGCGGCGCCTGCCGAACATGCGCGTGATCAAGGCCGACGCCGACGACATGCTGGCCACGCTTTTCGCCGATCGGTCCGTCCGCAAATACCACATCTATTTCCCCGATCCGTGGCCCAAGAAGCGCCACCACAAGCGCCGGATTTTCAGCGAGACCTTCTGCGCGCATCTGCGGCGGACGCTGGAGCCCGGCGGCGAACTGAATTTCGCGACGGACCATTACGACTACCTCCAGGACGTCCTGCCGCGCATTCGCGCCGCGCTGCCGTTGAAGGAGCACCCCGGCCCGTGGGAAGATGAGCCGCAGGGGCGCACGAATTACGAGATCAAGTACATGAAGCAGGGCCGGCCGATCTGGCGATTTACGGCTAAAATGCCCGTGTAATTGCCCAATAAATCCTTTCTACTTTCTTGACGAAGCCCCGTTTATGGGGTTGAGTGCTTCCAGGTTTTCAAGGAGAGGAATGTCAGCCATGATCCAGTCCGGGGCGTCCATATCGAAGGTGTATCGAGGCTTAGGCCAGAGCCAAAGCGCGGATACCCTCGCATTTGCACTGCGGACCATGACCGGGAAACCCTCGAATATCCCGTGCGTACATGAAGGCCGTGCAAAGGAGACGACGCCCTAGAAGACGAGAACTCGATCGCGGAGTTCGAGGCCTTCCGGGGTGAGACCCCGGAAGGCTTTTTTATTTCCCGCAGGCGAAGGGGGTTCCAGATCGAAGGCGAACGGCTGAGCGGTTAAGGCGCGGGAGCGAGGCTCGAAGGCAGGATCTGAAGTATACGGTCCTCCCCTCAAGCTTCCCTCCACTGAACGACGATTCGAACGCGAAGTTCCGGCTTCGCGCGCAGGGATACTGTTGTCCGAATTGAGGCGAGAAAACGGAGGAACAATTCCACGCGGTTGTAGCTCAATGGGAGAGCGCGAGCGTGCCGAGTTCGAGACGCGGGTTCGATTCCCGCCTGCCGCTCCAAATTTAGAGGCTGCTTCGGTGCTGATGGATCGCACGGTTCCCCGGTACGGAACAGGTGAGGGTTCGATTCCCTCAAGCGGCTCCAGATCGCGCCGCGAGTGACGGGTCACGCGCTTCCCTCGTAACGAAGCGCTTGCGGGTTCGATTCCCGCGCGCGGCTCCAGATGTGCCCGCGAAGCATTGCAGCGATGCACGGGCCTTGTACGTCCGGGACCCCGGTGCGAATCCGGGCGCGGGCTGAAAACCGAATACGGGGCGTTCGTCCAACGGGAAGATGCGAGTCCGGCAGGCTCGAGATGCGGGTTCAATTCCCGCACGCTCCACCAATGCATTGCGGTGTCGCGTAACGGTAGCGCGCCTGCCTGTTAAGCAGGAAGTGAAGGTTCGATTCCTTCTGCCGCAGCCAGATGGAGGTGAGGGAAGGATTCAGGAAACAGGATTCAGGATTTAGGGGACCTATCGAAAGGAAATGCAGAGCCGGGAATCGAATTGAGGTGGTTCCCTGAATCCTAAATCCTGATTTCTGAATCTTGCTGTCCGGTTGGGGTCCTGGTGAAACGGGATCACGCGACTTTCGCACGGTCGAATTGCGGGTTCAATTCCCGCGGGCTCCACCAATGCGGTCCTATCGTCTAGCGGTGAGGATGCCGGGCTTTCAATTCGGCGACACGGGTTCGAATCCCGTTAGGACTGCCAAATTTTAGGAGGTGAAAGGTGAAGCTGAACAAACCGGACCCGGAAGGCAAACGCACGCGCCTCCGTGGTGTCAACCGGCAGCACACCGGATTTTTACTCCGAGGGGTGGGGGTTCGAATCCTCCCGGGGGCACGATCGCGCAGAGCGGTCCTGCGCAAGAGATTTTTACGCGCCTGTAGCTCGAGGGGCAGAGCATCCGGCTCTTAACCGGAGGGGTGTGGGTTCGAGCCCCACCGGGCGCACCAAATTCGCAGCGGTTTTGACAATTAAATAAGGCGGTGGTGTGAACAGGAACATGCCTGGCTCCAACCCAGGCGATGAGGGTGCAAATCCTTCCCGCCTTGCCACCTTCCCGTGGTGCAGCAGCGAGCATGCTGGACTCTCTATCCGGCGACCCGGGTGCAATTCCCGGCGGGAAGACCAATTTTTGCCGGGTCGTCTAACAGGCAGGACGCTTGGCTCTGACCCAGGAAATCGGGGTTCGAATCCCTGCCCGGCAGCCAAAGGACGAAGCAGTATCCGAATTGAGATCAGGAATCGGAGGAAAATGACGTGCGGTTGAGGTGTTCTCAGTGGCACGCGACTCTTCCAAAGTTGAGGAGCAGGTGCAACTCCTGCCAGCCGCACCAAAAGTAACGCCTGGCATCTTGGCCCGTCGTCCAGCGGCAGGATGTCGGACTTTGAATCCGAAGAGCGAGGTTCGAATCCTCGCGGGCCAACCAGGGCGACGGAGGATCACGCAATACGTTGGGCGGGGCGTTCGTGCCGGTCGCACGAGCGGGTCTTATACACCCGCCGGCCCGGTTCGACTCCGGGACGCCCAACCTGAAGCATGACTCGAAGCGTAGCGTAATGGCCACGCGCCTGGTTCGGGACCAGGATCACGTCGGTTCGATTCCGGCCGCTTCGACCAAAATTTGCGGGGTGTAGATCAGTGTCAGATCGCCTGGCCTGGAACCAGGAGGCCGCAGGTTCGATTCCTGCCACCCCGACCACGGAGCGTAGTGTAGGGGACTGCATGGCTGCCTGATACGCAGTCGGTGGAGGCTCGACTCCTCCCGCTCCGACCAAAATGTGCGGCATGGATGGTGTCCTGAGTGTGCCGGGCGCACGCAAGCTTGTGGAGTTTGAAGAGCGGGTTCGACTCCCGCAGGACACCCCAAAAATGGCAGGGGGACAGGAATCAGGATTCAGGGAACGGAACGAATCTGGGAATTTGAGGCATTTTCTGAATCCTAAATCCTGATTCCTCCGTGCACCGCGTGGCCGAACAGCCAGGCGCCTGCCTGCAGAGCAGGATCATGCGGGTGCGAAACCCGCCGCGGTGTCCAAATGGGCGTGAGGGAAAAATTTCGTCGTCTCGGAAGGTGAAGAGTGGAGCTACCTCTCTGTCGAAGAGGCCTTAGCCGGTGCGACTCCGGTCCGGGACGCCAAGGGGGCTTGAGCAAGTGTGGTCATTGCGTCTGGCTGAAGTCCAGGAGAACTGGGTTCGATCCCCAGGGGCCCCACCAATGACGATTTTCGATTTTCGATTTTCGATTTGGGATTTTGGATGGGACGGCGCGGGAAAGGAAGGCGCTGAGGCGTAATTTAAAGGCGCTTTTTGAAGACAATAGATAGCGGGTGGCTAGGCCTGGCGGTCTGGCGGGTCTCATAAGCCCGCAACGGCGGTTCGATTCCGTCGCCCGCTACCAATTTGATGGATGAATTGGGAAGGAAATAGCCGCTTCGTTCAATGGGAGAACGTCAGGGTCACAACCTGAAAACGGGGGTTCGATTCCCTCAGCGGCTACCAAACTCGCGGCTCCGTGGGGCAAAGGGAAGCCCACCGGAAAACGTCGAATGCGGCCCTCGAAAGAGGCACACAGGACCGGCTACTCGGACGGCCATTGGGGCCAGGAGGTGAAGGGCGCGGAAAAGGTTGCGGATGCACCGGGCCACGCACATTGATGTGGCAGGGAAGCGAGTTTCCTAAAATCCGCTTGCTTGTGTGATGCGGGTTCGAGCCCCGCCGGAGCCAGAAATTTTTGTCCGCTTAGCTCATCGGGAGAGCGCCACGCTGACGTCGTGGAGAGGGAGGTCCGACTCCTCCAGTGGACACCAAGACGTTGGAACTTGAAAGGAGGATTTTCAAAGCTCTGACATGCCGGGCCAGCGGCGCGCGAAGCCTCACCTGTGATCGGCGGCGCGCGTTCCGCGAAGGACTCTGACGAAGGCATGCCGGACCGCGGAACGAAGCTCAACGGAGAGCGCCGGCGTGCAGCCGGAGGAAGCGGGTTCGACTCCCGCCGTTTCGTCCACGTGGCTAGCTCAGTGGAATGAGCACCGAGAACCAACTCGGCAGTCGCAGGTTCGAATCCTGTGCCACCTTCGCTGCCTTGAAAGAGGCAAAGCGATATCCGCCCTGAAAAAGCGGACTTGAGAGGCTGGAGGGGGGCGGTCGTCGCGACCAACCGGCCGGCGTGCGAGGCTCGCAGAGATCGCGCGACCGGCAGCACGCGGCGGCGCCCTGCAGCGCGCGGATCGGTTGCGGGAAAAACCGCCGGACGCGCGGACAAAGCTCGCCCGCTTACACAGAGGCGATGGCCGCGTCCGCGCAAAGGCGGGAGTCTTCCGCGGCAAGAAGCTCGTTCCGCGCCAAAGGTGTGGCGGGCCGGCGGTTCGCCTCCCGAAGGCCGGATTTTGAAGGATGGTGATTGTTCGCATAGGCAAATTTCAGTTCCAAAGGCGGACGTGAAAGGAGGCCACCATGGCGCTGTTCAAGATGATCAAGATTCACGCGCACGAGCGCGGCCTCCTGTTCAAGGACGGCGAATTCGCCGGTCTTGTCGGCCCGGGCCGTCGCGTCCTGACCGGCGCGCTGCGCAAGCTTCGCGTCGATGTCGTCTCGGTGCGCGACCCGTGGCTGCGTCACAAGGACCTGGAAGTGATCGTGCGTTCGGGCGCCCTCAAGGACGAGGCGCTGGTGCTGGACCTGAAGGACCGCGAGCGCGCGCTCGTGTGGATCGACGGCCGTTTCGCGGCGGTGCTGAAGCCGGGCCTGCACGCGCTTTGGACCGTCTTCCGCAAGGTGCGCGTGGAAGCGATCGACGCGACCGACCCGCGTGTCCTGCGCGAAGACCTCGCGCAGCTTGCGACGGGCGCGGGCGCCGGCGAGGCGCTGGAGCTGTTCGGCGTCGAGCCGGAACACGCCGGCCTGTACTACAAGGACGGCGCGTACGTCGCGACGCTTGGCCCGGGCACGCACGCGTTCTGGAAGGGCATCGCGCGCGTGCGCATCGCCGCGGTGGACCTGCGCGAGCAGGTCCTCGACATCGCGGGCCAGGAGATCATGACGGCCGACAAGGTGACGTTGCGCCTCAACGCCGTGGTGACCTACCGCGTGGCCGACCCGCTGAAGACGGTGGCCGTGGCGGGCGACTGCAAGCAGGCGCTGTACCGCGACGCGCAGCTTGCGCTGCGCGCGGGCCTGGGCGCCCGCGACCTCGACACGCTCCTGGCCGAGAAGAACGGCCTGGCGGCCGAGCTCGAGGGCGTGCTGAAGGATCGCGCGAAGGCGCTGGGTTTGGAAGTTCTCGGCTTCGGCATCCGTGACGTGATCCTGCCGGGCGAGATGAAGGACCTGTTGAACAAGGTCACCGAGGCCAAGAAGGCGGCCGAGGCGAGCTTGATCACGCGCCGCGAGGAGACGGCCGCGATGAGGATGCAGGCGAACACGGCCAAGATCCTCGAGAGCAACCCGACGCTGATGAGGCTGCGCGAGCTCGAGGTGCTCGAGAAGGTCGCGGAGAAGTCGAAGCTCAACGTCCTGCTCGGCGAGAAGGGTTTGACCGAGCGCGTCGTCAAACTTCTGTAACGTGAACCCCTCCCCGTGACGGACGGGGAGGGGAATTTAAGGCTGCCCTTGTGGCGAAATAGCAAACGCAACCGGTTTAAACCCGGTGAATCTGGAGGTGCAAATCCTCCCAAGGGCATCGGCGCCGTGGTAGCCCAATGGCAGAGGCGCCTGGCTCAAACCCAGGACAGCGTGGGTTCGAATCCCACTCACGGCACCAGGAACCGAATAGGACCGCGCAACGGCACGCCGCAAGCCGGACGGAGTACACATAGGGTCCCCCGTGGTGAAATTACATCATGCCTGGCTTCGAACCGGGCGTTAGGGGTGAAAGTCCTCTCGGGGGAGCCAAAACGGCAGGGGTCAGGGAACAGGATTCAGGGGACAGGGAACGAATTAATTTTGAAAGGAATGCTTAAATCGGGGCGTGGCGGAACCTGGTAGACGCGGCGGGTCGAGAGCCCGCTGGGTATGGCCCGTGGGAGTTCAAATCTCCCCGCCTCGACCAATGCTGCAGTAGCCCAACGAAGGCAGGAGGCGCCTGGCTCAGAACCAGGACAGTGTGGGTTCGAATCCCACCTGCAGCACCAAATTAGGGCAGTGAAATGAGAGGAGAATGCGCGCCTCCGTAGTGAAAGAGAGATCACGCCGGCCTTCTAAGCCGGACTTGGGGGTGGGAATCCTCCCGGAGGCGCCAGAGCAGCGACGACCCTGTCGTCCAACGAAGAGGACGCCGCCGTCCTAAGGCGGAGATCCGGGTTTAAGTCCCGGCAGGGGAACCAACCGCCCGTGGTGTAAGAGAGGCATACGACTCGGCGAAGGTCGTGGACTGGGTGCAAATCCCAGCGGGCGAGCCATAACGGCAGGGATCAGGATTCAGGATTTAGGGAACAGAATAGATGGGGAATGCGGGGCGAGCAACGGAATTAGGGTTTATTGCTGAATCCTAAATCCTGATTTCTGAATCCTTCGTCGGGGGTGTGGCCTGGGAGCCAAGCGCGGCTGTAAACCGCGCGCTCGTTGAGCTGGTGAGGTTCGATTCCTCGCGCCCCCACCACCTTGCAATGCTGACCCGTGAGACCTGAGAGGAGGTGACGCGTGGTTTTGAACGAGCCGACCTTGGTGTTGAACAAACACTGGATGCCGATCGACGTCACGACCGTGATGAACGCGCTCTCGAAGCTCGTCGAAGGCTCCGCGCGCGTCATACATCCCGACGACTGCAGCGTCCACAGCTTCGAATCGTGGGCGGAAGTGAAGGTCGATCCGGGCCGGCCGTGCATCCGCACCGCCACGCTCGAACTGCCCGTGCCGGAAGTGATCCTGCTCGCCACGTACGGCGACGTGCCGGACCGGGGCGTGACGTTCTCGCGCAGGAACCTGTACCGGCGCGACAAGCACGCGTGCCAGTACTGCGGCGTGAAGCCGAAGGTCGAGGACCTGACCATCGACCACGTCGTGCCGCGCGCGCGCGGCGGCGGCAGCACCTGGGAGAACTGCGTGCTCGCGTGCTGGCCGTGCAACGCGCGCAAGGCCGACCGTCTGCCGTCCGAGGCCGGCATGGCGTTGCGCAAGAAGCCGTTCCGCCCGTCGTGGTCTCCGAAAATGGTGATCGCGAGGGTGCCGTTCAAGGCGAACTGGTCGCGTTTTGTCTCGGACGCGTACTGGAACGTGGAGTTGAAGGAATAGGAGCAAGCGGGCGCGGGGCCGGAGGAGGATATCCGACTCTCGCGCATGCCGGGGAGAACGGGAAACGCAAGGCGTCCAAGGGAGCCTTTTTCCCCGTTCGGTTCCGCGCCCGCGATGCGGAGGTTAAACCGGACCAGCGCGCCGGGACCGCCTCGAAAGCGGATCGCTCGTCAAGAGTGGGGTGCAAGTCCTCTGGCCTCCGCCATACCTTTTGCGTAACCGCCCCGGAGGCGGACCCGGATATCGGTTTTCCGGACCGGTTTGCTAAACCGGCGATCCATTGTGGTCTGCGGGTTCGACTCCCGCCCCCTCCGCCAAATCGCCCGCGCTCTTGAATTGGCGGGAACTCCGCGCAGCCGCTACCATGATGCCAGGGTGGGGCGGAGTCCTGCGGCGCGATGGCCAAACGTCTCTCGAAAAAATCTGCGGCCTTGCCGAAGACCATGCGCGCCGCCGTCTACCGCGGCAAGGACCGCGTCTGCGTCGAGGAACTCCCGCTTCCGGCGCTCGCGCCCGGCGAGGCGCTCGTGCGCATCCGCACCTGCGGCGTCTGCCACACCGATCTCAAAAAGGTGCATTACGGCCTGCAGGAACCGCCGCGCGTCTACGGCCACGAGATGGCCGGCGAAATCGCGGCGCTGGGGGCCGGCGTGCGCGGCTGGAAGGTCGGCGACCGCGTCGCAGTCTTCCACCACATTCCGTGCGGGACGTGCTTTTACTGCGAGCGCCGCGAGTACGCGCAGTGCCCGGTGTACAAGCGCACGGGCACGACGGCGGGGTTCGAGCCCGCCGGCGGCGGATTTGCCGAATACATTCGCGTAATGCCGTGGATCGTGAAGCGCGGCATGATCCGCGTGCCCGCGCGCAATACGCTCGACGAAGCGAGTTTCCTCGAACCGGTGAACACCTGCCTGAAAGGCGTGGACCGCCTGTGCCTGCGCGCGAAGGACTGCGTGCTCGTCTTCGGCCAGGGCCCGATCGGGCTGATCTTCACGCAGCTTGTGCGCGCGAAAGGCGCGCGGCCGTTCGCGTTCGATCTGATCGCGCGCCGCCGCCGCATGGCGAAGAAACTCGGCGCGGCGAAGGCGTTCGACCCGCGCGATCCCGCCTGCGCACGCGCCGTCTTAAAGGAGACCCAGGGCCGCGGGGCGGACGCCGCGATCCTGGCGGTGCCGTCGGAGCCCGCCTTCCAGCAGGCGCTGAAGAGCCTGCGCCCCGGCGGCAAGGTGCTCCTCTTTGCGCATACCAAAAAGGGCGACGCCGTCAGCCTCGACGCGGGCGTCGTCTGCGTGGACGAGAAGACGGTGCTGGGCAGCTACAGTTCGTCGGTGGACCTGAACGCGGAGACCGCGCGGCTGGTCTTCTCGCGCAAGGTCCGTGTCGCGCCGCTGATCTCGCACCGCTTTGCGCTCGAGAAGATCGACGCCGCCTTCGACCTTGCGGCCCATCCGACAGAGGAATCCCTGAAAGTGCTGGTGACGCCATGAACGTTCCGGAGCGGATGCGCGCGGCCGTGCTGCACGGCAAGGAAGACGTGCGCGTCGAGACGATGCCCGTGCCGCGGCCGGCGGCGGGTGAACTGCTGCTCAAGATCGGCGCGGCGCTGACGTGCGGGACGGACCTGAAAGTCTTCCGGCGCGGTTACCACGCGGCGATGATCAAGCCGCCCAGCGTCTTCGGGCACGAATGCGCGGGCACGGTGGCCGCCGTGGGCGATGGCGCGCGCTTTGCGCCCGGCGACCGCGTGGTGGTGGCCAATTCGGCGCCGTGCGGGACGTGTTATTTCTGCGCGCGGGCGCAGGAGAATCTCTGCGAGGACCTGCAGTTTCTGAACGGAGCCTACGCCGAATACCTGCGCGTGCCCGAACGGTTCGTGCGGAAGAACGCGTACGCGGTGCCGGCCGGCCTGCCGTTCGAACACGCGGCCATGACGGAGCCGCTCGCGTGCGTCGTGCACGGACTGGACGAGACCGCGCCGAAGGCGGGCGAGCGCGTGGCGGTGATCGGGCTCGGGCCGATCGGGCTGATGTTCGTCGCCCTGCTGCGCGAGCGCGGCTGCCGCGTGGCCGGCGTCGGACGGCACGCGCCGCGGCTGGACCTGGCGCGCAAACTCGGCGCGGAGACTGTGCTGGAAGCCGACGCGAACGGGGCCTGGATGGAACAGATGAGGCAGGGCGAACGCCTGGACGTGGTGATCGAAGCGACGGGACTGCCGGAGGTCTGGGCGCAGGCGATCGGGCTCGTGCGGCGCGGCGGGCGCGTGAATCTTTTCGGCGGATGTCCGGACGGCACGACGGTGGCGCTCGACACCAAGCGCATGCACTACGACCAGATCACGCTCTTCTCGTCCTTCCACCACCGCCCGGCGGACATCCAGGCGGCGCTGGGCGCGATTGCGCGCGGCACGGTAAAGCCCGCGGATTTCATCACCGAAGAGCACGCGCTCGACGCGTTGCCGGGACTTTTCGCGGAGATGCTGCGGACGAAGCGCCAGGTGAAGGCCTGCATCCGGCCCTGAGGTTCAGATCGCGCGTTTGGGCGCGGAGCCGCCCTTCCAGCCGGGCCAGACCTGAAGCATGTGATCGCCCTGCGCCTCGGCGAGGGCCATCAGCGCGTCGCGGTGTTCCTTGTGCGAAGGGTACTTGCCGAGAAAGGTGTCCACGATCTCTTCGCGCGACGGTTCCTTGCCCACGTAGCCGGCATGGCCGTTGCCCTGGATCGCGTTCCACCAATGCATGAACTTCGTTTCGACGCTCTTCTGCTTCATGATGCTCCCTAGGTTACGCCGACCTCGGTCGAGCGCGCGCAGCCGCGCTCATGCACCGTTTATAATGGAATTTTCAGGCGAGCACAAGGAAGAGGCGCGCGCGAGCCGCGTTTACTCCGCCGACTTCACGCACCGGAAGCCCGTGTGGCAGAGCGCCGTGTCGGGCGTGCTCTTCATGCGCGCGCCGGGGCGGTAGCCGGAACAATAGCTGTCGTGGCAGAGGAAAGAGCCGCCGCGCATCACGCGCTTCTTCACGCCGGGTTCGTCGGGATCGTACGCTTCCGAACGCGGCGGGCCCGGCGGGTTCTCGGACGGCGCGTGCGCGTAGTAATCCGGCGCGTACCAGTCGGCGCACCACTGCCAGACGTTGCCGGACATGTCGAACAGCCCGTACCCGTTGGCCGGGAACGAACCGACCGGCGCCGTGCCGGCAAAACCGTCCTCCGCCTTGCCTCCGCTGGGGAAAGTTCCCTGCCAGAGGTTGGCGGGCCAGCGCTTGAGTTGTTCCGGCGGCCTCGCGCCCCACGCGTAGGGCTGGCGGTCCAGGCCGCCGCGCGCGGCGCATTCCCATTCGGCTTCCGTCGGCAGGCGCTTGCCCGCCCACGCGGCGTAGGCCTGCGCGTCTTCCCAGCAGACCTGCACGACCGGGTGCCGTTCGAGGCCCGCGATGCCGGACGCCGGTCCCTGCGGGCGCCGCCAGTTCGCGCCGGGGACGAAGCGCCACCAGTCCATCGGGCCGCAGCAGGTCTTGGCCGTCTCCGGCGGGGTAAAAACGAGCGCGCCCGGCACGAGCGTCTCCGGGTCGGCGCCGGGAAAGTCCTTCGCGTCGGGGACGCGCTCGGCGACGGTGATGTAGCCCGTCGCCGCGACGAAGCGCGCGAAGGCCTCGTTGGTGACGGCCGTCGTATCCATCCAGAAACCATCGACGCGGATGGCGTGCACGGGCCGGCTGTCGGAGCGCAGGGTGCCGTCGCCCATCTGAAAGGTCCCGCCGGGAATCCAGGCCATGCCCGGCGGCGCGTCCGGCTGCGCGGGCGTGCCCGGTTCGGCCTTGGGCGCGCGCGGCGAAAACCAGCGCAGCCCGGCGCCCGCGGCGAGCGCCGCGGCGACCAGCAGGGCCAGCGCGATGCGGAACGTTCCGATGGCTAGTCTTCCTTGTCCTTGATCTTCGCGTACTCCTTTGGCAGCGTCTCGTTCCACTTCTGGACCTTGGCGAGCATCTCCTTGACCACCTCGGGGTGTTCGCCGGCGACGTTCTTCGTTTCGCCCGCGTCGGCCGACAGGTCGTAGAGTTCGGTCTCGCCGCGGTTGCGGTACCACGTGACCAGTTTCCAGTTTTTCTCGCGCATGGCCATCTCGCTTTTCGCGGTGCTCGTCTTCCAGAAGAGCGGCTTGCGGCGCGCGAAGGCCTGGCCCTGCCACGCCGCGGACGCGTCCTCGCCGTCGAACTCGATGCCTTCGACGGAGATCCCCGCGATCTTGCAGAGGGTGGGGAACCAGTCGGCCCCGCTGATCACGGAGGTCTCGTCCACGCGGTTTTCGGGCACGCGCCCCGGCCAGCGCACGATAAACGGCACGCGCACGCCGCCCTCGTACATCTCGTGTTTGCCCCCGCGCAGCCCGCCGGTGTTGCCGAGCAGGTTCAGGCGCAGGTTCGCGCGGCCGTCTTCGGCGGCGTCCTGCTCGTCGCGGTCCTTGCCCAGACGCACGGTGCCGGGCCCCTGGTCGCTGGAAAAGACCACGATGGTGTTCTCGCGCAGGCCCAGGTCGTCCAGCTTTTTGAGCAGGCGCGCGACGCCTTCGTCCATCGCGCAGACATCGCCCATGTAGTTGCGCAAGTTCGCGGGCGGGTCGCCGCCGAGCTTCTTGCAGAGGCCGAGTTTTTCGCGCATGGGATCGCCGAAGACGGTCAGGTCGAGCGCCAGGTCCTTGAACTTCTCCGGATACGCGGCCGGCGGGTTGACGGGGTTGTGCGAGGTGTGGCACCAGACGTTGACGTAGAACGGCCCGGCCTTGTGCGCTTCGACGAAGCGGATCGCGTCGTCGAAGATGTGCGCGTCGCGCCCGCGCGGGTCGTTGCGCGAGCCGCCCGCTTCGGTGTGGGTCTCGTCGATGCCGTAGACGCCGGGCTTGGCCTCGGGACCGATGTGCCACTACCCGAAATGCCCCGTCCGGTAGCCGTTCTTCTTGAGCATCTCCGTGACGGTGACGCGCCCGTCGAAGCCGTGGTCGGCGGGATATTTTTGAAAGCTGGCGGGGAACTTGCCGGTCATGAAGCCCGTGCGCGCCGGGCAGCAGGTGACGCCCGTGGCGTAGAACTGCCGGAAGCGCGTGCCGTCTTTGGCCAGTTGGTCGATGGCGGGCGTCTTCATGTACGGGTGCCCGTAGCAGGCCAGGTCGCCGTAGCCGAGATCGTCCGCGAAGATGAAGACGACATTGGGCGGTCGCTTGTTCGCCGGCGCGGGGGCGGTCTCGGCCGCGCGTCCGAGCGCGCAAGCGCTCCACGTCAGGAGCAGCGCAAGCAGCCAACCAGCATTTCCCATAGCGCGAAGCATGTCCGCTTCCTTCCGCAGCCCTGTGGTCTATAAAACATGAGGCGGCAGGCCGGGGGTTGCTGCGAAAATTTCGTGACGAGGTGCGGGAAGCACATAGTCTAACGGTCCCGCGGCCCAGGTCGCCTTAAGAGGAGTCGTTCATGAGCCAGGACCACCGCAAACATCCCAGCGTGGACGGATTCATCCGCAAGAACCATGCGTGGAAGGACGTCCTGCACGCGCTGCGCGCGATCCTGCTGAACAGCCCGCTCACCGAGGAGGTGAAGTGGCGTCAGCCGTGTTACACGTTTCAGGAGAGCAACGTGCTCATCCTGGGCGCGTTCAAGGAATCCTGCGTGCTCAGCTTCTTCAAGGGCGCGCTGCTGAAAGACCCCAAGGGCCTGCTGCAGGTCCCCGGCGAGAACACCCAGGCCGCGCGCGTGATCCGCTTTGCCGACACCCGCGAGGTGGAAGCGCGCACGCCCGACCTGAAGGCCCTGATTCAAGAGGCCATCGAGGCCGAAAAGGCCGGCCTGAAAGTTCCGTTCAAGAAGATCACCGAACACAAACTTCCGGACGAACTGCAAGCCGCCTTCGACAAAGACGCCGCGTTCGAAAAAGCCTTCCGCGCCCTGACCCCCGGCCGCCAGCGCGCGTACCTGCTCCACTTTTCCAGCGCCAAACAGTCCGCGACCCGCGCCGCCCGCATCCAGAAGCACGCGCCGCGGATTCTGAAGGGGAAGGGGATGGAGGACTGATGAGCATAGACGTCTGGCCCATGAGATTACATACAGGAACACGAGAGGATAACCGGGCGACTTTAGTCAATCGGCCTTCTGGAAATCAAACCATGTAGGTGTGGTCTGGCTTGCCTATGATAAATGCAGAAATGTCCCGCTGTAGCGCATCCAGGAAGTCATGCATATTGGAACCAACAGACCTTACTTTGGTTGATGATGCATCGTAAATTTCATTCACCACAGGGCCAGTTGGAAGGTAAAAGACATCCCCTTGCTGTTTGCGCATTACAAAATAGCCGCCACCACCTGTCGATCCAATGATATTGATCGCGCCGCCGAATTCCCCTCCCAAAATCGCAGGCTCGTTCCTTTCCTTCTTTGGAAGAAGCCCATTCACGGTATGTAAGAAGTACCCTACGTGAACGTCAGGAAGATTTATGCCATCGCAGCACTCATAAAATGGGAACAGTGATGCGTGCGCTGCTACGGATAGCAGGACATCTTCAATAATCTTCTTGGACTGTGGTGGACGAATGATGTTCCTGCCCAAGGGAAAGCCAAGGTCCAGACTTTGCAGTTCTTCCAAGTGGCGGTGAACCTTGGTAAGCCACGATTGCATTTCCATTCTTGCGCTCTCCAGCAGAGATCCGGGGACAGACCACTCGTTATTTTGCTGAGCCCCTAATTTCTTCTTTTAGTCCATCTGCTTCCGCGCATGCAGCAGCGCCTTGATCGCGTCCATGCGCCGCAGCTTCCAGTGGTCGCTCAGCCAGTGATTGAAGACGGGGCAGGTGGTGGGGGAGGTTGGTTCGCCGGCTTCGGGGTAGACGGTCATCTCGCCCAGGACCACGCCCTGGGTCGTCTCGTACAGGTCCACGCGGATGAAATCGATGCCTTCGCCCAGCGTTCGCGCGATGCGCAGCATCTCGTCCAGGTGCGCGGGGCGGTCGGGCATGGGGTCGGGGCGCAGTTCCTTGTACTTCGTCAGAGCGATCGCGTTCCAGTCCGGGTCGAAGAAGACGTTTTGATGCAGTTTTCGATAGCGCGGCGAGCCCATGGCAATCGCCTTCACGTCGCCGTTGAAGGTGAAAAACCGGTAATCGAGCAGTTCCGCGCCTCGCAGGGGTTCGAGCCATTCTTCCACCAGGATGCGCGGAGGGATCTGCTGATAGGCCCATTCGTGCGCGTTGAAATGCCGGGAAGCCAGCCAGCCGCGGCAGCGTTCGAGCACCTCCGCTTCGGTCAGCGCGCACGCGCGCGCCGACTCCGCGGACAGAAACGCCCCGTCCGCGTCCACCGTCCCGCTGCCGTTGCCGAAGAAGTAATACGCGCCGTCGAAGCGCATGATGTTCCACGCGCAACTGTGGTTCGCCTTGAGCATGCAGCGGGGCGGCAGCGCCGCCAGCGGCAGCGTCTCGGCACGGTCGGTGACGTGAAGGAGCCTGGCCGTCCGCACGCCCTTCGAAGCGGCGAATCCGCGCACCTGGACCTTGTCCTGAAGCGCAACCAAGAGCGGCCGCCGGTCATACCGCATCCGCCACCGGACCTTCGCGGCGAAATCGACCGCCATGGATGGGAAGAGTTTCATGAGAACGTTCATAGGCACGACCGATCTTGCAATAAATCTCCATATCTGGCCAGCGGAGGTAAATCCCTCTCACGTCCCGAACGGCCGCTCATGTCGCAAACGGCCGCAACTCATGGCCCCACGCCCGATTGAATTTAACAGTCGTCCGGTTTTGGCGAGTCACTCGCCGGCTATAGGTCCGAGACTTCCCAATTCGCAAGAGTCGCATCTGCGCTTCGCTCAACGAATGAAACACGGACGACCTGCGCTGGGAAAACAACCTCGCAATGCTTGCCGCAGGTCATTTGAAATGGAGTTTTTCCAGCCAGCCGCGACCGCAACTCCTTCGCAGTTGGACCGCGCACGGCTCCTGCTATCTTGTCGCCAGACGCGAAATAGATGGTGAAATCAAACATGTAGCGAACGCCTCCGGGAAAACCATTACTCTCAGGGACAAACTCAATTAGTTCCACTGTGCTTAGATTGCCAACGTGTCTTTGATCGGCGAAGCCGGATGAGAACCTCGCAAACGAATCCGCTTCCGGCCAGACAGCCTAGCAATAAGAGCACGTCCACGCCAAGCGCCGAGTAGCAGATGCTCCGTGCTCCAGGCACTCCTTCATTTGCGTGAAAAAGCAAGGTCGACCAGGCTTTCACCGAGAAACAATCGGGGGAATCCATATCCCGAGATCAAGGCATCCAAGCCTGGGTAAGCGGTTTCATAGGGCAGCATCCGCCGTTGCGTATTCAAATAAAGCAGCACGGACGCCACAAGCATCAAAAGTACAGCGGTAATGAGATGGATTTGAAACCGGTGGCGGGAAGATTGTTTGGTCGGGGCGGCGGGATTCGAACCCACGACCTCTTGCTCCCCAAGAGCTTCAGATTCATGCAAGCCGTTGGGATTCCTCATACGGTCTCTTTGCTGTTTTGCAATTCAAAACAAGAGTTTCATAGGTAAGCGAAAAGGCTTGCGGTATCAAGGATACCCGATTCCGCCTTGAACCCTTGACCTCTTGCGCGGGCGCATGGCAGCAATCCTGCGCGTTCTGCGGGGCTCGGCGCGCCAACCCTGCCCGCGTCGGTCTGCGCTGGAATTCGCATCCAGGGCGCACGGAAACGGGCTTGGCGGGCGTGCTACGTTCGGGCTTGGGTGTGCTACTTGAGCGGCCTGTCCCAATCGTCTATCAGAATCCAGTCGTCCACCGTGGTTTCAAGTTCGCCCTTCTGTTCGTCGATGAACCGCAGGCGCATGCGCCGGCCGTCCAGCGTGACCACGGCCGCGGCCCTCAAGGTCGGGTCGTAGCCGCGTGCGGCACGGATGATGTAGCGCTTGCCTTGCTGCCAAGTTGGGAGATCCTCCAGCGGGATTTCACCACGCTTATGAAACCGCGAAGAAATCTTCCTCAGCAATAGGGCCACCAGCCAGTACAGCTTTGATACCGATTATACGGGCTCCGTGCAAATAGAACGATTCGTTGCCGCGCGTAAGCGTTATTGGTCGCCCCGCTTCAATGGCTTCTTTGATTTTCTTAACGCCGTCTGGAACAATCAAGAATGTGCCGATTTTTCCATCAGGACCTGCACCATAGAAATCAATGCAAAACGGAATCATGTGCATTCTCCCCAACAGCCACCCCTCGGGGCTCGAATACCTTCGCCGGGCGGCGTCGGTCGCGGGCCTTTCGGTGGCCGCTTCCCTTCGGGGTGACGGTTCCTAGATTGTCGGGTACTGATCGGCGCAGCGGATTCGAGCCGCAGGCCACGAAACACACTAGCAAGTTTCACATGGAAAAATAGGGGCAGCCGAACGCTTTGTTTCACGCTTGCCGCAATGGCTAAAAAAGCCGCCAAGCCTAGGCGCTACGTCTTACTTTCATCTATACCGATTGAACCGTCGAGTGCTTCGATGTATCGAGCCACCGCCAGGACCTCATCACGAGTCAAAAGGCTTGTATCAGGCGCAAGTATATCCACCATGCTATCAAGATAGTTGTGATCCCATCCAGGTGTGGGCATTGGCAAGGTTTCGCCCATTTCAAGGGCAAACGCAGTCTTGATTTTCCAAGCGTCATGCTCCTTCTTTTCTTCTTCAGGCGTGATACGTCGCGGAAGTTTCGTCTTAATCGGATGCACCAACCACATCTGAGAAGCACAAGCAATCAAGACACGCTCGGACGGGGTCCAGCTATCTGACGCTGCCGTAATGGGATGATTCCATTTGATCGCATCTAGAATTTCTTTGGCGCGTGAATTCTCTAGTTCCATGTTTTCCACCCATAACGCAGCGACTCCAAGGGCGCAAGCACGCGCGTGCTCTATCCGACTTCCTGCATGGCCTTCATCGCAAGCGCTCGATCCTTCTCCGCGTAAATCTTGGTTGTCTCGATGTCCTCGTGTCCGAGTACCACGCAGGCGGCTTCAAGCCCGTACATCTTGCGTAGCTCCGTTGCTCGCGTGTGCCGAAGCATGTTCGGAACCCACGGCTTGATGCCTGCGGCCTTGCACGCGCGTTCAATGCAGCGCCGGTAGCCGTCCACGTCGTAGTGCTCGCGAATCTTTCGCGCGGTCGCGGGCTTCTTGTTGGGCTTGGTGCGGTGCGTCTTGCGGGCCGCAAAGCGTTCGCGCTGGGCTTCGATGGGCGAAAACAGGAACGCGCTGGCATCGCGCAACAGGAACGGGGCCAAGTGCGCTTGCGCGCGTGGCCCGATGTAGATTTGCCGCTCATAGTCTGCGCCGCGCCAAGCGTTTTTATGGTCGCTCGGATGATAAACCCAAACCTCACCGGAACGGTCAATATCCATCGCGCGCATGATGCAGACTTCGCCGGGACGCGCGCCGGTGAGGCGTTGTACCTCGATCATGGTTGCGACGATTCGCCCCACGCGTGCCACCACGGCGGTAATCTGCTCCGATGTTGCGGGCACTATCTTCTTGGTTTCGGGCGCGCGTGCTACGCGGCACGTGAGCCCGTCCACGGCGCAAAGCGCCTGATGCACGGCTGGGGGCACAAGCTGCTCGCCTACGCCCCAGCGGAACACGCGGCGCAAGCGCCCCACGTTCGAGTTGATGGTGCCGCGCGTCCAGCCCTTCTCGATCATGGATTCCCGGCACGCCTTCAAGGCCAGCGGGCCGAACGACGCGACGGGCTCGGACTGGTAGAGGTTCAACAGGACGGCGATGACGCTTTTTAGGTTGGCGATCTCGTCGGTCTGTGTGCCGTCCGGTCTGACGTAGTGCTGCGTTGCGTGCTGCCAGAAGCGGGCGCACAGTTCCGCGACGGTGAAGTCCGCGGGCGCCTGCGGTATGTGGCCGCCGCTCGCCTTGAGTTCTTTCAGGAACCGCGCGTACTTGGCTCTGCTCTCGGGGGAGTCGTACGCGCCAAGGTAGACGCGTTGGCCGTGAACCTTCACGATGGCCACGTCTTTGCCGTTGGGTCTGCGCTGGCGGATGTAGGCGGGAACGCTCTCGGGCAGGCAGCACCTCCAAAAGTCGAAGCGGGATACCCTAGGATACCCGTTCGAGTCTCGGCTTGTGCTGCGCTGCCCTTCGGCAGGTGTCGCTAACTTCGCGACTCAGCAAGTCTTAGATGGTCGGGGCGGCGGGATTCGAACCCACGACCTCTTGCTCCCCAAGCAAGCGCGCTACCAAACTGCGCTACGCCCCGACCTGTACTGCGGGAACGACGGGTGTCTTGTATGCCCAACCGGCGCTTTCTTCAAGTGCGGAAGGGCAAGTGCCGGCGCGTCCTCCGCTCTAAGATGGCAGCGCGCCCTGCGTCTTAAACCGGCAGCGCGCCCGCGCTGCTCCTTCCCTGAATCCTGAATCCTGAATCCTGACCCCTGATGCCCGAACCCTGACCCCCGACGCCTGACCCCTGTCCTCTGAATCCTGCCCCCTGGCCGTTGACTGCCGTTCACTTCGCCGGCGGCTTGCCGTCCATCTTCAGGGCCTGCGTCACCTTGGCGCGCGGGATCTGGCCCGAATCCCGGCTCAGCCGGCGCGGCTTGGCTTCGCCCTTCGAGCCGCTCTTGCAGGCTTCGCAGACGACGGGCTCGGCGGCGAGCTTCTTCGACGGCTTGGCGTCGGTGATGAGCGCGCCGCACTTTTCGCAATAGGTCAGCTTCATGCCGCAGGGCTCCGCTGCGAAGGATGCCCGGCATCCTACCGGTCTTTCGCGGCGCGTCATCCCTTATCTTGGCGGCACGGAAACGGTTTTCCATTCGCCACGAAGGGCGCGCTGGACTACACCAGGGGCGTCCTCATCGATCTCGAACAGGAGGTTGCCGCCATGGCGTTCATCCATGCGTCGTTCTTCAGCCGCGTCCTGGCCAAGGAATCGGCGATGAACGTGATCGTGCCCGAGAACGCGAAGGGCCCGTTCCCCGTCTTCTACCTGCTCCACGGACTCAGCGACGACTACACGATCTGGCACCGCCGCACGCGCATCGAATGGTACGTGCGCGACCTGCCCATCGTCGTGGTGATGCCCGACGGCTACCGCGGCTTCTACACCGACAACCACGTCGGCGGGGCGTACGGGCGCTACATGATCGAAGACGTCGTCGGCTTCGCCGAAAAGACCTTTCCGATCGTCGGGAAGCGTTCCGCGCGCTGCATCGGCGGGCTCTCGATGGGCGGTTACGGCAGCCTGCGCCTGGCGCTCGACCACCCGGAACTCTTCGTCAGCGCGAACAGCCACTCCGGCGCGGCCTGGAACTTCGCGAAGCCGCTCCCGCCCGAACGCCGCGCGTTCTTCAAAGAACTCTTCGGCCCCAAGCCCAAGGGCAGCGCGCACGACCTTTACCACCTGGCGGCGAAGTGCAAGCGCGCCGGCAAACTGCCCAAGCTCAAGATCGACTGCGGCGTGGACGACTTCCTGATTGAGAACAACCGCGAGTTCCACGCGTACCTGGAGAAGATCAAGGTGGCGCACGAGTACCACGAATTCCCCGGCGTGCACAACTGGGACTACTGGGACGAGCACATTCGCGAGGCGCTCGTCTTTCACGCCAAGGCCCTGGGCCTCCACAAGGTGGAAGCCGTGAAGCGCTTGGGCGGTTGAAGCACCATGCGAAGGCGCCAGTGCAGGCGGCGGGGAAGTTCACGTATCTCCGCTTGACCGCAGTGCTTTGGGGGGTATGTTGTCCCCCTGCTTGTCCGGCGGCTCTCTGATTCTTCGCTCCACGCGGGACGACCCGCGGCCAGGAAACCGAAGCGCCGGCGTCTGTTAGTGAAAGAGGAAGACCCGATCCATGGCCGAAAAGATCCGCATCCGCATGGAAGCGTACGACCACGAACTGCTCGACCAGAGCGCCCAGACGATCGTCGAACGCGCGAAGGCCACCGGCGCGCGCGTGCACGGGCCGATTCCGCTGCCGACCCGCGTGGAACGCTACACGGTGCTGCGCAGCCCGCACGTCGATAAGAAGTCGCGCGAACAGTTCGAAATCCGCACCCACAAGCGCATCATCGACATCCTCGAGCCCACGACCAAGACCGTCGGCGCGCTGGGCAAGCTCAGCCTGCCCGTCGGCGTGGACATCAAGATCAAGGCGTACTAGCCCGGCAGACGGCCCGGCACCGAAGCGCGGCGCTCGCCGCCTTCGGGCCAGCGGCCGCGGATGGTTCTGCCCATGATCGCCCTCGTCTACGCGCTGTACGCCCTCGGCGGCCTCTCGATCCTCGTCTGGCTCTACATCCTGATGCATCCGGCGCGGCCGTGGGACTTCCAGCCCGTGGCCGAAGACATTCCTCCGCCGCCCGACCCCGAACGCTGGCCCGACGTCCGCATCGTCGTCCCCTCGCGCAACGAATCCGAATCGCTCCCGCACACGCTCCCGGCGCTGCTCAAGCAGGCGTACCCCGGGCGCGCGGAAGTCGTGGTCATCGACGACCGTTCGACGGATGGGACGGCGGACGTGGCCCGCAAGATCGCGGCCGACTGCGGGGCGCAGGACCGGCTGCACGTGCTGGTCGGCCAGCTGCTGCCCGAAGGCTGGGTCGGCAAGGTCTGGGCGATGGAACAGGGCCGCCGCCACGAAGCCGAAGGTTCCGCGCCGCCGAAGTACTATCTGCTTACCGACGCCGACATCCGCCACGCGGAAGGTTCGTTGAAGCGCCTGGTCCTGGAGAGCGAACAGGATGCGCTGGCGCTGAACAGCCGCATGGCGCGGCTGCGCTGCGTCTCGGGCCCCGAACGCCTGCTGATCCCGCCGTTTGTTTTTTTCTTCAACCTTCTTTACCCGATGCGCCGTGCGAACAACCCCGCCGACCCGCTCGCGGCCTCCGCAGGCGGCTGCGTGCTGCTGGAACGCGAGGCGATCGAGAAGGCCGGCGGCTTCGCGTGCATCCAAGGCGAGATCATCGACGACGTGAACCTTTCGCGCGCGATCAAGAAACAGAAGCGCGCGATCCGCCTGGCGCTCAGCCGCGGCGACGTGGAAAGCCTGCGCGAGTACGAGACGCTCGACACGATCTGGACGATGGTGCGGCGCACGGCCTTTACCGAACTGCGCTACAGCTTCGCGCGGCTGCTCGGCGCGATGGCCGGCCTGATGCTCACCTTCGTCGTCCCGCCGCTGCTGGTCGCGCTGGGGCTCGCGGCGAGCCTCTACGGCGTGCTCGGCGGCGGCGAAGTGCCCGTCTTCCTTACGCTGCTCGTGGCCGCGCACGGATTCTTCGCGTGGGGACTGATGGCCGCGGTCTACCGGCCGGCGACGGAATTCTTCGGATTGTCGAGAGCGTGGTCGTGGACGCTTCCGCTCGCGGGCGTGCTCTACGGCGGCATGACGCTCGATTCCGCGCTGCGCCATCTCACCGGCATCCAACGCGGCTGGCGGTAGCTTTCAACGCGCGGCACGCGCCGAAAATTTCAGCGCCATCGACCTGGGGACGCGATATAGGACGCGCGCCCTTGGCGTTTGGCTTGCCAAAAAAACAAAAATCCGCAGAGCCCCCTGGAATCTGGTGTAGCCAGACTTGCCGGACCGTGCTTGGGAGCCTGGAGAAGCGCATGAACCTGAACGGATGGTCGTGGTACCGCGCGGCTGCGTTCTTTTCGGCGGGCGCGCTTTGGTGCGGAACGCAGTTCGGCGCCGTGCACGCCGAAGACCAAGCGCCCAAGCCCGAGCCCCAGCTTCGGCCGCTGCCGCAGAACCAGAAGCAGGTCGGCGCCGGCATCGAAGGCATCGGCCGGCAGCTCGGCGACCTGCTCGAACAGATCGAAGAGAACCGCGTCGGCGAGGCCGCGCGCGATCTCTCCAAGCATGCGCCCTCGCGCGCGAAGCTCGGCGAACTCTCGGACCGCACGATCCCGCGGATCGTGGACCAGCTTCGGCAGGGCGAACTGGAACAGAGCCTCGCCGGACAGGACGCGGTGATCCGCGAACTCACCGCGATGATAACTTCACTCAAGACCGAGCTTGGACCGTACGAGGCCGAACGCGAACTTCGCCGCGCCATCGAACTGCAGACCAAGGCTTCGGGACGCCTCGGCGAACAGCGCGAGAAAGACCCGGCGCGCGAGGGCAAGCGCCCCGGCGACCTGACGCCCGAGCAACGCAACGAGAATAAGGAGGTAGCCGGCGGCCAGCGCGACGTCACCGACGCGATCGGCCGGGCGATCGGCAAACTGAAGGAAGAGAAGGAACGCATCGAGAAGACCGATCCCGCCGGCGCGAACGAGATCGGCAGGATCGTGGACGATCTGGAGCGCAACAAGCCGTCCGAAAAGTCCGACACCGCCGCGGGCGAGATCGAAGCGAACCGCCCGGCGAACGCGGGGAAGGTACAGGGCGAAGTCCTCGAGACGCTCCGCCGGGCGCTGGCGCAGTTGCCAGGGCAGCACGATCCCGAGCGGACGCTGGAAGAGCGCATTGCGCGTCTTGAGACAGCGCAGCGGCATCAGGGCGAGGCCAACGCGGAAACGGGCGGACTGAAGCCCGAGGACGAAGAGGGCGCCAACCGCGCGCTGAAGCATCAGGGCGAGGTGACCGAGGATGTGAATCCAAACAGCGGCCCGAAGGAGCCCGGCGCGCGCGATCCGGTGCTCGACCCGCTGCACCGGAAGTCGCGGGAGATTTCGCGCAAGATTGCCGAAGGCAAGCTCGACGAGGGCCGCGGGCTCCAGGGCGAACTGGCCCGCGAGATCGGCCGCGCGCTGACCGAGACGAAGAAGCAACTGGCGGACGCGAAGAACAACAAGGGCCAGCCCGGCACGCCGGGGAAGCCGGAAGGTCAGCCCGGCGCGCCCGGTCAGCCCGGCGAACCGGGGCAGCCCGGTGCCGAGACCGCGCAGTCGCCCGAGCCTTCGGAGGCGAAGGAAAGCAAGGAACACGAAGGCGGCGTCGGCGCCTTTACCTACGGGAAGCTGCGCGGCGCGCCGCGCGAGGAAGGCTGGAACGTGAGCCTGGCGGGCAAGGAACGCGCGGACGTCGAGCAGGCGCAGACGCAGAAAATTCCGAGCCGCTACCGGAAGCAGATCGAAGCCTACTATCAGTGTCTGGCGAGCCAGTAGGCCGCCGGCAACCAGGGCCCCGCGCGCCAACCCCAAGCCGGCGCGTGGGGCCTTCTTGTTTAAGCATGTATGCGAGCCGGGCGCGATCGCCCGACCCGCTCCACCAAGCACGACCGCTAAAAGCAACCGCGGCCTACCTGAGGCCCACCGCATCCGAGCGCGGCCAGCGCCGTAGCGCCGGCCTCCGGCCGGCAGTATCGCCGGCGTCCCGCCGGCATGCCGTTCGTTGTTCGTTCGCTCGTCTGCCAAGAAGCCCAACGCCAACGCTCACGAATGACCGCGCGCGCTTGGCCGCGCGCGTACGGCCCGGCGAGACGCCGGCGCTACCAACGGCCGCGCCCTTGCCGGCCGCGCCGCCGGCATTCGGTTCGCCCGTGCTACACCGCCGCCGGTTCGAGTTCCCGCGCCGTCTGGAGCAGCGGGACGCCTTCGCGCTTGAGGTGTTCGCGCAGGACCTGCGCATCGACCTTGCGCACCTGGCCGTCGTGCCGCGCCGAAGCCATCGCGCCGGCCGCGCCCGCCGCATGCCCGAAGGACATCGCGTTGATCATCACGCGCAGCGCGCCGGCGGCCTCGTGCGTCGAAGCGATGCAGCGCCCGGCGGTGAGCACGTTCGTCAGGCCCTGCGGAATCAGGCTGCGGTAGGGCACGCAGTAGCAGGGCGTCTCGCGCTTGGGCGCGTCCGCGGCCCGGCCGTCCCAGCGGCGGACGGTCTGGTGGCCCGAGCCGTCCACGATCTTTTCGGTGCCGTCGAGGTTCCGGAAGGTGATGCCCGGGCCGTCGGGATTGTGGATATCGACGGGGTAGACGCCCTGCGCGATGGTGTCCTCGAAGCGCACGCCTTCCAGCAGCTCGTGCTCCTGCACTGCGTACTCGCCGCGGATGCGCCGAGTCTCGCGCACGCCGATCTGCCCGCCGATGTCCACGAGATGAATCTTCTCGTAGCCGGGGAAGGCGCGCAGCTTTTCGAGCACCCAGCGCATCTGGTAGCGGGCCTCGATCTCCGCGCGGGTGAAGTCGCGCGCGTCGGAACAGTCCACGCCGGGCACGCGCGTGCCGGCCAGCATCTGCTCGTCGTCGATCCAGACGCTCTTCGCGCCCCACAGGAACGTCGGGTACTTGCCGCCGTTGTAATCCATCGTGCCGCGGAAGAGTTCGCGCTGGATGACGGTGTTGTGCACGCCCGCGGCGCGCGCCTTTTCGCCGTCGATCCCGCCGACGCGGAAGCAGAGGGTGGGGGGCTGGCACTTGCGGTCCTGGCCGCCCGTCTGGGTCGGCGCGCCGGCGCGCGCGCACAGGTCGGCGTCGCCCGTCGTGTCGATAAAGACGTTCGCGCGGATCGCGCCGCGTCCGGACTTGTTCTCGACGATGGCGGCCTCCAGATTCCCGCCGGGCCCGCGCACCGCGCCGGCCAGCCAGGTATGCAGGAGCACCTTCACGCCCGAACCGAGCACCATGTCGTCGAAGGCGAGCTTGGCGGACTCGGTGCAGATGACGTAGTGCCCGCGCCCGTTCGGGCCGTGCTTGCGGACGGCGTTCATCGTTTCGAGGCGCAGCAGGATCTCTTCGGCCAGCCCGCCGATGATCTTGGTCTCGTAGTTGGGCGACCAGAGCTGGTGCCAGATGTTCACGTTGGCCGCGCAGGCCATCCCGCCGAAGTGCGCGTGGCGTTCGACCAGCACGACGCGCGCGCCGGCGCGCGCGGCGGCCACGGCCGCCATCACCCCCGCGGGCCCGCCGCCGAAGACGGCGACGTCGGCCTCGGCCACGACCGGCACTTCGCGCGCGGGTTCAAGGATCGCGCGGGCCTGGGCCGAGGGCGCCTCGGGCAGGAACGCCGGGAGCGGCATGGGGACGGGAGCGGTGTTGGGCGTGACCGGCTGCATGTGTGGCCTCCGTGGGGTATGGACTTCACAAACACAGCATACCCCGGCGGAGCCGGTCTTGCCTATGGAGGCGACTACCGAGACTATGGACTAAACAATCGATCCTTGGCGGGTGAACGCTTCCAGAAGGCCCGGTAGTGGCGGGAAAAGAAGAGCGGGTCGCGGTAGCCCACGGCGTGCGCGACTTCCTTGACCGTGCGCGCCGATTCCTGGAGCAGCGCGCGGGCCGCGCGCATGCGCAGCGCCGTCAGGCAGCGCTGCGCGCTGGAACCGAAGTGCTTCTTGAAGAGGATGCGGAAGTGGTTGGGGCTCAGGCCCACGCGTTCGGGCAGGCCGTCGAGCGCCGCGGGCTCGGCGAAGTGGTTGCCCAGCCAGTCCATCGCCTGCACGACGGCGCGTTCGCCGAAGGTCCGTGCGGGCGCCTCGGCCGCTTCGCCTTCGGGCATGCGCGCCTCGCAGAGGAAACGCGCGAGCAGCGCCTTCAGTTCGCCCTCGGCGAGCAGCCGGTGGCGCGCGTCGCTGAGCACGTGCCAGCGGCGCAGCCGCGCGAAGGCCTCCGATTCCAGCGCGACCGGGCAGCCGGGCCGCAGCAGGTGCCGTGCCGGAGCGGCGACCGGCGTCTGCGCGGCAAATTCCACCCAGGCGATGCGCGCGCCTGTCTTTTCGGCCACGCGCCACGAGCGCCGCGTCCGTTCCGGGATCAGGAGCATCGTCCCGCGGCGGAACTCGAACGCGCGGCCTTCGACCGTGTAGCGCACCGTTCCCCGCATCGCGAGCAGCAGGCGCGGCGTCGGCACGATGCTCTCGCGCAGGTCCGTCCCGGCCGGATACGCATGGCACTGCGCGTTCACGACGCTCAGCGGCGCGCGCAGCAGGTGCTCGAGATAGGTCAGGGTCTGGGGCATGGGATGACTATCGCGCGAAGTCCCGGCCTTTCCAGCGTAGGGGACAGAACTGAAGGGGTCAGGAATTAGGATTCAGGATTCAGGGGAGGAGCGGCTTCGCCGTACTCAATTTAGGAAGGACAGGAGGCCCCGAAAATAAAAAAAGCAGCGCGCAGCGCTGCTCCTTCCCTGAATCCTGAATCCTGAATCCTAACCCCTGATCCCTGACCCCTGCCGTTACCGCCGGAACGTGATGCGCGGATTGACGCCCACTTCGAGGAAGCGGCGGCGGATCGGGTCGGCGTCGCTGACGGGGATGTCCTTCACGATCGGGACGACGGGCTTGGCGCAGAGCTTCTGGGCTTCCTTGGTCGTCACGCCCTGTATCTCGGCGACCAGCGCGTGGACCTTGGGGTTCGCGTTCTTCCCGATGAAGATGCTGCAGATCGCGTCGGGGTTTTCGGAGATGATCCGCGAGAGCGAGGCGGCGGAGTCGCCGTTGCTGCCGCCGGGCATCGGGGCGGCTTCGGGCACCTGCGCGGGCGCGTGCGCCGGCTGCGCCTTGGCCAGGCCGGCCTCGAATTCTTCCAGCGCCATCGGGCCGCTCATGCGCGGGTCCATGCTGGCCACCGGCATCGGGCGCACCGGGGCGGGCGCGGGCGGAGCCGAAGGGATCACGGGCACTTCCGGAAGCGGGACGGGGCGCGGCGCCGCGGCGGCGGGCCGGCCGGCCGGCGGCGTGGGAATCGAGGGCAGCTCTTCGAGCGGCTCCAGGTCTTCCAGGCCTTCGTCGGCCACGGGCTCAAGCGCCGCGGCCTGCGGGATCGGAATCGGAATCGGCTGCGGCGCGATGGGCTGCGGCGCGGCGATGGGCTTGGGCACCTGCGGCAGCGTCCCGGAGGTCTTGACCTGCGGCGGGCGCTGCGGAATCGGGATCGGCGCGGGCAGATCGGGCGCGGCCGGCGGCAGGCTGGGCAGCTTCGACGGCGTGTTGGAGTTGGGAATCTGAATCTTCGAGCCGCTGGGGACCGGCACGGGAATCGGCACCGGCGCCTGCGGCTGGATGATCGTCGGGCCGCCCACCGCGGGCTGGATCGTGCCCAGCGGGCCGGGCACCGAAAGCATCATGGTGTTGCCGGTGGCGGGCACGCCCTGCGGCGCGAGCCGGATCACGATCACCTTCGCGCAGTGCGGGCAGGGGATATGGGCTTCGGCGGCGGAAAGCTTGTGCTGCCCGCTGCCGGAAAATTCATCAAGGGCGCGGCCGTTGATGCGGGGCGGCGCGGCCCAGTGAATCGTCGGGCAGCTCGTGTCGATGCCCTGCTGCACCTGGAAGCGGCAGCCGACGTTCTCGATCTCGATCAGCGCCGAACCGATCGCCTGCGCCTGCGCGGCCGTCAGCGTCGTCAGTATCGTGATCGGCGATGCGCCGACGACCTGGAGGCCCCAGGCTTCGTTCTGTCCGAATACGCGCGACATGGCCGCCGCGACGGCGCGGTCCTTGCCGGGGAAGCGGCCCCGCAACACGATCGAATAGTCGGCGTTCGGTCCAACCATGGTAGGTACGTTACGCGACCGCCTGCCCAGCGCTCATTGCATGGATCGCTTTGGCAGGCTTCGCCTTATCTCCTATAGCGATGATTTAACAATATAGACGCTCTTTGTTCCAGTTCAAAAGACATTTCAAGGTGCATGCTCCATAGGCGCGGCGAGATTTACTTCGTCGCCGACCCGCACCGTGCCCGAAACGACGATCTCCGCGCGCAGCCCGCCCCGGTGGATCAGGCCCTTGGCGGAACCCTTCCTGCCGCAGAGCTTTTCCATGTGCCCGCAGGGTTCGCACAGGCGCGTGCCGCGCAGCGTCGCGCCGCCGACGGAAAAGGTCCGGCCCACGAGATGGTTCAGGGCGACGCCTTGCGTAAGCAGGTTGCGGCGGGCCTCGGCGGCGGGGAGTTCGATGCCGTATTCGCGCGCCAGGCCTTCCAGAGCCTCGGCCTCGATCAGGGTCACTTCGCGCCCGCTGCCCGGCGTGGCCGAATACGTCCCGCGCTTGCGAAAGTAGCGGTCGCCTTCCAGGCCCTTGCCGGCGACGGCGTGCACGGCGCCCACCGCGCGCAGCGGCGCGCCTTTTTCGTCCGCGATGTGGATGGCGAGGATCGTGCCCATGCGTGTGCAATCTCCAGATTTTTGTTTTCACAGTATCCATTGTGATAAGCTGCCTCCAAGTGCAAGAAGGAGGCTGTCGATGCGAATGCTTGTAAGGCTGTCATGCATCGCCGCGGCGCTTCTCGCGCTGAGCGGCTGTATGCAGCGAAGATTCTCCATCAAAGTCAATATGGACGGTAGCGGCGTGTTGGAAGTGGTTAGCACGTCGAACAAGGAAACGCACGAATTGAGCCGTGCGATGGCGGGTGCCGCGGTCGAACTGGGGCTTGGGTTGAAGGAAGCACTGGAACGCAAGAAGATCGAGAATGCAAAGAAAGAAAAAGCGCGCAAGGCCGTGGAATCGATGGACATGGTTGAATCCAAGGAAAAAAATGCGCGTGCCGCGAACTTTGGTGAAGGCGTTGCCTTTGTTTCCGTGGATCGGCTGGACGATGGAGCCCACGAGGGCGTCCGGGCTGTGTACAAATTCTCCGATATTCGCAAGCTAAAACTGCCCGGCAGCAGTGCTTTTCCCATGACGAAAGATGATGATCGCGATGATCGAAAGTCATTTGAGTACGTCTTTGAATTCGAACAACTCAAGTCGGGCAATGCGCGCCTGCGCGTCCGCCTGCTGGAAACGCCGGCTGCAAATTCAAAACAGGAGAACACGAAGGAAGATGAGAAAAAGGCTTCTTTGGAAGATGAGGGCGATCAAGCCGAATTGCTGATAAAGCTGTTTACGACGCCGCCACTTTCAGACCTTGAGGAAAGGATTGAAATTCAAACCACGCGTCCGATCGTTTGGGTATCGGAAGGCAAGGCGGACGATCGGCGCTTTGTGGTCAAGTACTTGAAATTGGAGGAACTTGGCAAGGCAGTAGAACCGCTGTTGGGCCGTATTAAGAACAAGAACATGCTCGATGCCGAAGATTGGGAGCCTTTTCTGAAGAATTGGAACGAGGCTGGGTTGGTCGGCTTTAGCGATGTGCGGCTTGAATTCGGCGACGCAAAACCGAGTGCCGCGCAACAAAACCCACCTGCGGAGCCCGTCAAAGCGAAGCCGCCAGAGTACCCCCTTGCACCGCAAGGAATGGAGTAATCCCGCGCTTGACGCCGATTGGCTAGCCGGGAATCCTACCTTCGCATGAGCGAAAAACCAAACGCGGGCGATCCCGCCTCGCAGAACCGCCGCGCCAAGGAGATCGAGGCCGTCGAGCGTCTGGCCGACGCGCGCAAGGGGATGCTGCGCGAGATTCACAAGGTCATCGTCGGGCAGGACGGCGTCATCGACCTGCTGCTGACGGCGATGTTCTGCCGCGGGCACTGCCTGATGGTCGGCGTTCCCGGGCTGGCCAAGACGCTGATGATCAGCACGCTCGCGCGGGTGCTCAAGCTCTCCTTCAATCGCATCCAGTTCACGCCCGACCTGATGCCGACCGACATCACCGGCAGCGACATCATCGAGACCGACGAGGCCGGCAAGCGCCACTTCCGCTTCGTGCAGGGCCCGATCTTTTCGAACCTGGTGCTGGCCGACGAGATCAACCGTACCCCGCCCAAGACCCAGGCCGCGCTGCTCGAAGCGATGCAGGAACGCCAGGTCACCGCCGGGGGGCGCAGGTATCCGCTCGAAGCGCCGTTCTTCGTCCTCGCGACGCAGAACCCGATCGAACAGGAAGGCACCTATCCGCTCCCGGAAGCGCAGCTCGACCGCTTCATGTTCACGATCCACGTCGGCTACCCTACGCTGGACGAGGAACGCGAGATCGTCCGCTCGACGACGTACGACTTCGACGTGAACCTGAACGCGGTGCTCTCGGGCGACGCGATCGTCACGTTGCAGCAGCTCGTGCGCAAGGTCCCCGCCAGCGACCACGTGATCGACTACGCGCTGCGGCTGGTGCGCGCCACCCGGCCCAAGGAACCCGACGCCCCGGCGTTCGTGAAGGACTGGCTGAGCTGGGGCGCGGGGCCGCGCGCGGCGCAGTTCCTGGTGCTGGGCGCGAAGGCCCGCGCGATCCTGCAAGGGCGCTACGCCGCGACCTGCGCCGATATCCGCGGCATCGCCGCCCCCGTCCTGCGCCACCGCCTCTTTACGAACTTCAACGCCGACAGCGAAGGCATCACCGCCGACGACGTGGTGAAGAAGCTGATCGAAGCCGTGAAGGAGCCGGACGAGAAGGATTATCGGTAACGCGTGGACGCCAAGGCTTCCGTAGGACCTTCGCTCACCTATCAACCAGCCAACCAGCCAACAAGCCAACCAGCAAACAAGCCAACCAGCCAAACCAGCCAACAAGCCAACCAGTCAACAAGCCAACTTGCCATCTTCCTCCCGTTGCGTTCGCCGCCCCCGGCGCTAAAGTAAGCCCGTCCACATCACCACGGAGGTTCGCTGCGCGCCATGGCGTACAAAGTCTTTCCCGCACCGACGGGTTCCGGCAACACCGTGTTCGAAGGCGACGTCCTGAACGGCTACACGACGCCCGACGGCAAGAAGGTGAGCCTCCAGTTTTATTCCAACGACCGCGGCTACACGGCGGCCAATTACGTCACCAGTTCCGACGGCGCCAAGGCCCTGCGCAAGGAACTCCAGGACCTCTTCGACGCCAACGCGGCCAAGACCGGCGTCTTCTCGGCCGAGTCCACCGGCCGGGCCTTCAAGCTCGCGCGCGAGTTCGAAGGCGCTCCGATGATCCTGTTCTGCAACGGCACGGATAAACTGCGCGGGCGCTGCTTCCATCGCGGCGACGCGGAGGCTTTGAAGAAGATCGGCGCGGAGTTCGACCAGGTGCTCAAGACCATCGATGACGTGATGGCGGGCAAGGGTCCCGGCGCCGAAGCGTAAGTTTTATCTTTCACCGCCGCGCAAGCGGCCTCGATCGAGCGAACACGCATGCATGCCCATCTTCGCGCCCGCTGGGCGCTCCCGGCCCTTGTCTGTCTCGCCGTGAGTCCGCTGACGTCTAGACTGCTTGCGGAGGAGCCCGCCGTGACCACGCCGCTGCCGCTGGCCAAGCCCTTGAACGCCGTGCGCCTGGACGGCCGGGGGCGCGATCCGGTTTGGGCGCGCGGAGTGGAACTCCCCGCGTTCACCATGCAGCAGAAGCCCGAGCCCGAGGCGATCCGCACGAAGGCGACGGTGCTCCGCGCCGGTCCCTGGCTGCTCGCGCGGCTGGAAGCCCGCGAACCCGAGGGCCTGGTCGCGCGCGAAGGCGTGCACGGCGGCGACCCGTGGTTCGACGACGAACTGGGAATCGAAGCCAAAGGCGCGCGCGCGATCCGCGTGTACGTGAATCCTTTCGGGACCGTCTGGTGCCAGGTGGACGGCAAGGCCGAGATGAAGCCGTTTTACGAGGGCCAGGTGCTCGCCTGCGCGCGCATCGAGGACGGCCGCTGGACGGCCGAGATCGCGCTGGACCTGCGCGCGCTGGACCTCGCCGGCAACGGCGTGCAGGTCTGCGCCGTGCGCCAGCGCCAGGCCCGCGGGACCGTGCCGTACTTCGAGACCGTTTCGCCCGGCAAGGACGCGCACGCGTCGTTCGCGCTCGGCGAAGCCTGGAAGTCCGAGGCGGGCGTGCCCGTCGAGGCCGCGCCGCCCGAACCGGTGGCCGGACGCGCCACGCTCACCGCCGCGCGCGTGGACGAAATCCCCGCCGGGCGCGAGGCCTGGCTGCGCGTCCCGCCCGTGCTGCTGCGCGACGAGACCGGACGCGCGCCCGCCGACCCGGCCTTCCAGACCACCGTGCTGCGCGCGGCGGTCACCCGCGAGACGCTCGCGCTGCATATCTTCAGCCGCGAGGCGCATCCCACGTCCATCGAAAGCCCCGGCAAGGAACTGTGGAAGGAAGACAACCTCGAACTCTTTTTCGGGCCCGAAGGCTACCCGTACCTTCAACTGATCACCGGGCCGTGCGGCAAGGTCCAGGCGGCGCTGGGGCAGACCGGCGGCAAGCGCGTGAAGAGCCTGCCGGTGCCGGCGGAGGTCAAGGTCGAGGTCGCCCAGGTGGACGGCGGCTGGAGCGCGACGGTGCTCGTGCCGTTTGCCGCGCACGCGCAGGCGGTGGGCATCCCGGTCAAGCACCCCGAGATCTTTCCCTGGCGCGTGCAGGTCTCGCGCTACCGCCCCGCGCGCGGAGCGCTGGGGCAGGCGCAGCAGCTTTCGATCCTGGCCGTGACGAACAGCGCGACCGCGCACTGCCCGCTGCGTTACGCGCTCATGCGGCTGGCCGGCCCGTCGGCCGAACCGCGCCCCGATCCGGAACGCCCCGCCTCCGGCCTGCCGGCCCCGGTGCTCGACGCGAAGGAACGCGAGCGCCTCCGCGCGAGCGAACTCACCGCCGCGTGGGCCGGCGCCCGCCGCGCGAAGTGGCACGCCGCCTGGCAGGCGGAGTTCGAAAAAATTCAGGACGCCGCGGGCTGGAAGACGTTTTCGGACAAGGCGCGCGCCGGCCTGCGGAAGATGCTCTTTCCCGGCACGGACGGCCGGGCGCCCGAGCGCACCCCGCTGAACGCGGCGAAGGTGTACGAGAAGGAAGGACAGGGCTTCAAGGTCGTGGGGCTGATCTTCGAGACGCGCCCGGGCCTGCTGGAACCGGCCACGCTCTTCGTCCCGGCCGAGGCCCCCAAGGCCGGCGAGAAGCGCGCGGCGCTGATCGTCCTGCCCGCGCACCATACGCCTCGGCATTCCAACGACCTTTACTACGTGGGCGAAAACCTTGCGCGCGCCGGCGCGGTCGCGCTGCTGCTCGACACGGTCGGCTCGGGCGAATGCTCCACCGTCGCGCGCTGGGAACACAAGACCTACCAGCGCTGCGAGACCGGCGTGCAGTTGGCGCTGGCGGGCGAGGAGATTTCCGGCGCGATCGCCTGGGCGGTCTCGCGCGCGGCCGATTACCTGCTCGAGGAAGCCGGCGCCGACCCCGCGCGCCTGGGCGTGCTCGGCGGCGTGGCCGGCGGCGGCGATCTGGCCGGCGTGGCCGCGGCCTTCGACGAACGCATCACGCTTTGCGTTCCGTTCAACTTCTCGAACCCGCGGCCGTTCGGCGGCTACTACGATTTCCCGCGCGCGCTGGCGGGCTCGCACGTCAGCGGGCTGAACCCGTGGATGGTGGACGCGCTCGTCGCGCCGCGCCATCTGATCCAGGCGCAGGAGTTCGCTTGGACCGACCCCTGCAAGGACGCGTACGCGCGCTTCGAGAAGGTCTACGGGTGGCTCGGCGCGCCCGAGCGCCTGAACTTCCTGCACGGCGGCGAGAACACTCACGCGACGCACTTCAACACGATGCACCGCCGCCCGATGTACGCGATCCTGAACGCGTGGTGGAAGCTCGCGCTGCCCACCGAGGACAAGGACGAGTTCAAGGCGAACTTCAACGCGGGCAGCCTGGAATGCTTCGGTTCCGAGCAGGGCCGCGCCCTGGTGGAAGCCCGGCGCGCGCAGGGCGGCGCGCTGGAATGGCACGCATGGGCGAAGCAGGCCGCGGCGGAACGCCTGGCCGCCGCGCGCAAGGCCCGCGGCGCTTCGAAGACGGCCGTCCGCGAAGCGCTGGAACGCGTCTGCGGCCCGCTGGCTCCGGAAAAGATCGAGAAGGCCGAGGCCAAAGACGCGGGTTCGTGGCGCGGCGCCGCGGTGAGCGCATTTTGGCTCCCGGCCGAAGCGCGCGGCGAGGACGACGCGCAGACGCCCGGCCTCGCGGTCTGGCTCTTGCAGGGACAGGGCGACGGCCCGCGCCCGCTGGCCGTGGGCGTGGCGCAGGCCGGGAAGGCGCGCTTCCTCGACGAACGCGCCGCCGAAGTCGAACGCTTGCTCAAGGCCGGCGTGAGCGTGGCGCTGATCGACCTACGCGCCTGCGGCGAGACCTCGCCGGGGGCTTCGCGCAGTCCTGAAAGCCCCGCCGGCGACCTCGCCTCGATGCTCTGGATGCAGCACGACAGCCTGCCCGCGCGGCAGCTCAAGGACCTGCGCACCGCGCTCGCGTTCCTGGCCAAACTGGATCGCGTCGATCCCGCGCGCGTGGCGCTGTGGGGCGAAGGCCTGACCGAACCCAACGCTTCGGCCGGCGCCGCGATCCTCTTCGACGAGACCGGGTTCCGGCAGAGCGGTCCGGTGCCGATGCAGTTGGTCGAACCGCTCGGCGGCTGGCTGGCCGTCGCCGGAGCGCTCTTCGAATTCGAGGACGCCCAGGGCGCCGCACACCGCCCGCGCGTGGCACTGGCCCGCGGGACGCTGGCCGCGTGGCGCACGGTCCTCGACCGCCGCTACCACTACCTCCCGTTCGACGCGCTGATCCCCGGCCTGCTGCGCGAACTCGACGCCGGCGACGCGGCCCAGGAAGCCGCCGCGAACGGCGTGACCGTGATCGCCGAGGACCTCCGCGACGGTTCGAACCGCGCCGCCGATCCCGCGTTGGCGAAAGCGGAGTGGGGAGTAGCTGATTATTCGGAAACGCCGAGCGAGGGCGCGGTGACGCGCATGATTGAGATACTTACAAAGTAAGGATATGGCTATTCCTTAAGGACGGCCATTCCTACAACAGGTATGGACCCCATACCGGAAATCTCAACCTCAATTGATTTGAAAACGCCAGACTGGGGCGAAATTTGATAAATGCCGGATTCGACCACCTTCGTCTTAACCAAGCCCTTTGCTTCGACACTAGCTTCAAAACTTATTGAATGTTGGGCCAATTTTCCGTCTAGTTCTCTAATCTTCTTGAAGTCGAGTTTGGTTCCTTCTGGAAACGTCTTGACACCTTCCTTGTCGACATAATTCAATGATTGCCAATAAATACCCATTCCCTTTGGGACGTAATACAGGACTGGAAGCTGTTCGGCTTTTTGCTTTTTGATTTCCTCTGCCTTAATGGATTCTGGCCAACTAGCCTTATAAGGAGTTCCATCAGTGCCAATGGGTGCAATATTATGCTTGTCAATACCCTCGCTCTCATCGATGAGCCTATATTGTCTTCGTGGCAAGTTCGGGACTTCAAGGATACCCTCTGCGTTCGTAGTTGTTGACGCGTAATCCCACGTGCCAAATAGTAAGGGATGTCGACCAGGAATTCCGTATCCCTCTAGTCTTACCTGGAGATTCTTTACCGGTAAACCTGTAGCAGCATGCAGTACGCGAACCTTCAATGTGTACGTTTCAGATTTCTCAAGTGTGAGTCTTACATTCTCAATTTTTAGAAGATTCGTATCCGGCTTGAGGTCGACAATGTTGGAGAATCGTCCATTGAAAAAGGCGACCAGTTTGTACGTTTTCCCTTTTTCTAACCGAAGGCTGGTTTGTCTTTTTGTAGGTAGAATTACAAATGAACCATCACCTGAGACTTCTGTTCTGATACCGAATGTCTTTATCCATTGGGGCAAATTAGCTTGGATTTCTGATTCACGAAGTAGGTGAATCTCCACCAAAGGAAAGGGTACCGCCTCTTTACCAGATCCCGCATCAACTAGTTTCCCTGAAATACTCCATTCAGAGACGTGATTGTTCGGAGACACCTCCGCCATACAAATGGAAGTGCAGAGTAAAGGCACTATATAAGCAATCCGAAGTGTGCGTCCATTTTTATGGAACGATGCCTTGCACACGCGATTTACCTCCCAATAGACTCAGCCTGCCAATAGCATCAAAGTAGAAATGAATATTTTCGCCAATGAGAAACAAAAACCGGCGATAAGTCTCGGGTATTCGTACAGGTCTTGCTTATTGGAATCCAAACAGCCGCACCAGATGCGCGTATGCCCAGTACGTGCCGAGGTAGCCGAGGTGGCCGCCGTTGGGGACGACCTCCAGGTTCTTCGGGTCGGCGGACTTCTTCAGTTCTTCCAGGTCTTCGGCGGCGTTCAAAGGATCGTTGGCGCAGATCATCGCGCGCGAAAACGCGGGCTGCGACTTCATCACCTGCGTCAGGTCGCCCATCGCCCACATCTCGTCGATGCTCTTGACCGAACCCTTTCCCTTCCAGTAGGGGAAGCTCATCTTTTCCATGAACTTGGTGAAGCCCCATTCCACTTCGGCGTAGCTGCGGCGGTTCTCGCCGCTCTCGGAGGAAGGCAGCAGCTTCAGGCGCCAGGTCTCGTCGTTGCGGTCCACGATGTCGGTGAATTCTTCGCGCACCAGAAAGCCGATGCCCGCGCGCATGAAGGCGGGCTCGAACGGGACCTTTTCACCGGGCGGCACCGGTTCGTGCGTCATGAACTGCTTGCCCATGTCGATCATTGTGTACTTGTAGCGGTCCTTCGCGTACATGTCGTCCAGGATCGCGGCCGAACTGCGCAGCTTGATCAGCGGCGAAAAGGCCACGGCGCCGGAGAGTTCGAAGGGCAGCTTCTTGTCGGCCGACATCCGGGCCAGGATCATTGCCTGCGTCCCGCCCAGGCTGTAGCCCGCGACGCCGATCTTGGTGACCTTCTTCTTCACTTCCTCCAGCTTGAGGAACGTGTCGATGATCTTCGCGATCTGCTCGCATTCGTCGTTCAGGTTGCCGGTCACGCCCGTGCGCGCGGTCTCCATGAAGGTGGGGCGGAAGGTCGAATCGAAGCTGAGCACGTGGTAGCCGGCGTCGTTCAGCCACCAGGGGAAGAGCCGTCCGAGCGGCGTATCGGCCTTGCCGTCCACGCCCACCAGCACCACCACCAGCGGCGCGGGCTTGTCCTGGAGGATCGCCTTGACCTTCAGGTCCTTCTTGAAGCCGGGCACGTCGAGCTTGAACGACTTCTGCTTTTCGATCTCGGGCGCGCCGATGCTGATCATCGCCACGATCGTCGAATACAACCCGTCCTCGTAGGGATGCTTGTACGGAGGCATCGGGCGTTCGCGCGGAGCGGGATTCGGCTTGGCCGGCGGAGGATCGGGGTCTTCGGCTCGCGCGGCCTGCGGCCACGCGTTCGCCAGCAGCGCCACCGCCAGCACCGCCGTCCACCCGTAC
Source organism: Planctomycetota bacterium (assembly GCA_026184295.1). Classification (GTDB taxonomy): domain Bacteria; phylum Planctomycetota; class SZUA-567; order H5-PLA8; family H5-PLA8; genus JACQFI01. Next base: position 2,675 of record JAHCJK010000016.1, on the reverse strand, counting down.
CTGAAGATACCGCCCTGCCGCATCGCCTGCTCCTTTCCGAACCGCACGACGCCGCCGAGGCCACCAGGTGCCCGGCGCCCCGCCACATCGTCCATGGCCAACCCTGCTTCGACGGCGCGGAAGCATACCTCTTCGACTCGAATTGTCACGGCGTGAAAACCCGCGCGAACGGGCCTAATTGGTCGGCTGTTCGCCGGTCTGCGGGCCCATGCGGTCGCGCGCGCGGAAGAACGCCTGAGCGTCCTCGCGCAGCACCTTGGCGCAGTCGGGGCAGAGGTCGAAGCAGAAGGACGAGTACGCGTCTTCCTCGATGCGCTTGGTCTCGGCGGCGGGAAGCGCTTCCATCACGCGGATCATCTCTTCGAGTTCGCCGCGCAGCATGGGGCGCTGTTCTTTGGGCGCGACCTCCATGGGGTCGTACGCCTGCGTGATGTCCAGGTTCACTTTAAAGCGAACGTCCTGGCCGAGCAGGTCGCAGCCGCAGCGATCGCAAAACGCGCCGAAGGACATAGCGTCAGGGCTCCCGGAGTGAGTCGTAAATCCGCCCTATGCAAGAAGCTTGCCACGCCGCTGGGACGCAGGCAACCAAGAAAAATGCGCGCCTCCCCCGCGAGGCTGGACGCTCGAGCCCCGCCCGGGATTCAGGCCTTCGCCGAGCGAGAAACAGGAAACGAGTTTCGCGACGAAGCGCCGCGCCGGGGCGGGCCTCCGGCCGGCCCATAATCTATTGCCGTTAAACCGGTTGTGGGTTCGCAGAGTTACTTGGCGCAGGCTTCGGCGCTGCTGAGCACCCGCTGATAGACGGCTTCGTACTGGTTCACGATGCGCTCGGGCGAGAACTTCTCCACCGCCTTCTGGCGCGCGGCCTGGCCCATCTTCTGGCGCTTGGCGTCGTTCTGGAGCAGGTCGATGGCGCGTTCGGCCATGCATTCGGTATCGCCGACATGGCAGAGCCATCCGTCCACGCCGGGCGTGATCACTTCGCCCAGGCCGCCGATCTCGGTGGCCAGCACCGGCAGCCCGCAGCTCATCGCTTCCAGCGCCGCAAGCCCGAAGCTCTCGTACGCCGACGGCAGCATGAAGAGGTCGCCGCAGGGCAGAATCTCTTCCACCGATTCCTGGTTGCCGAGAAAGAGCACGTCCTTCTCGACGCCCAGTTCCTGCGCGAGCTGCCGCGCGTGCGGCAGTTCGGGGCCGTCGCCGGCCATCAGCAGGCGCGCGGGCATCTTCTTGCGCACGAACGCGAAGGTCTTGACCACGTCGGGAATGTTCTTCACCGGCCGGAAGTTCGAGACGTGCAGCATGATCTTTTCGCCGTTGGGCGCGAAATGCTTGCGGCAGCACTTGGCCTGCCGAGGCGCGAAGCGCGCCGAATCCACCGAGTTGTGGATCACGTCGATGGGGCATTCGAAGTGGAAGGTCTTGCGGGTCTCGAGCGCGAGGTAGCTCGAAACGGCCGTGACGGCGTCGGAGCGTTCGATGCCGAACTTGGTCATCTTGAAGAACTGCGGCTCGGCGCCGACGAGCGTGATGTCGGTGCCGTGCAGCGTGGTCACGATCTTCAGGCGCTTGCACGATTCCTGGACGACTTCGCGCGCCAGGTGCGCGCAGACGGCCCACGGAATCGCGTAGTGGACGTGCAGGACTTCCAGCCCGCGCGCCTCGGCGATCTCGATCATCTTGCAGGCCGCCGCGAGCGTGATCGGCGGGTACTTGAAGAGCGGATAGTTCCCCACGTCGATCTCGTGGAAGTACATGTTCTCGTAAAAGCCGCGCAGCCGGAACGGCATCGCGTAGCTGAAGACGTGGACTTCGTGCCCGCGCTTGGCCAGGTCGATGGCGAGTTCGCTGGCGACGACGCCGGAGCCGCCGTAGGTCGGGTAACAGGCGATGCCGATCTTCATGCGCGTCCTCCGGAAGCCGGTGCCCTGGGGATTCCGTGGAAGTAATGTACCACGTCCGCGCGAATAGTCCGCTCCCGCGCGGCGGCTTTAAAACAGGCTCTCGATCCGCTTGACGGGCACCGGGCCCTTGACGCAATAGGCCTCCCCGTAGGCCGCGCCGATCTTGAACCCGTAAAAGGCGTGCAGCGCGCGGAACCAGCCCACGAACGCGTCGGAACTCAGCTTGGTCAGCGGTTCCTTCTTCGACCGTTTCGAACCCTGCATGCCCGGGCCGAACTGCGTCGCGTAGCAGCCGGCGAGCGCGATCTTTTCTTCGAAGACCTTCGAGATATCCAGCACCAGGTCGGCCTCGATGCCGTAACGGTTCTGATAGTACAGGACCAGCTCCGGACGGTACGGCAGCTTCGAGGCGCTCGCGACGCCGCGGGCCGACTTCGGCTCGTACTTCGGCGCGCCGCACAGCCACGCGGCGGGTTCCGCCGCGCGCCCCACGGCCGCGTGGTCCGGGTGCTGGTCTTCCCAATGCGGGGCGAGCACCACGCGCGGGCGGAAGCGCCGCAGCGCGGCGACCAGCGGTGCGCGCAGCGTATCGTCGTCGCGCAGGTGGCCGTCGCGGAGCTTCAAGTTCACCCGCGCGTGCGTGCCGAGCATCCGGTCGGCGGCGGCGGCTTCCTTCGCGCGCGCCGCGGGCGTCCCGCGCGTGGCCATCTCGCCGCGGGTGCAATCGACGACGACGACGGACTTGCCCGCGCGCCGCGCCAGCTGCAGCAG
>JAHCJK010000159.1 GCA_026184295.1 Planctomycetota bacterium | reverse complement strand
GTCGAGGTAGTCGCGCAGGTCCTCGGTCATCTCGCGCGCGCTGGGGTAGCGCGCTTCGAGGTCCTGGCTGAGCGCCTTGGCGAGAATGTCGAGCAGTTCGCGCGGGGCCTGGCGGCCGCCGGGGAACCGGTCCGGGCGGAGCACCTTGCCGTCCACCAGGTTCTTGATGATCTCGTTGGCGTCCTTGCCTTCCACGGGCGCGTGCAGCGTCAGGAGCTGGAAAAGGATCGCGCCCAGCGACCAGACGTCGGTGCGGCGGTCCACCCGCCGCGTCTCGCCGCGCGCCTGCTCGGGGCTCATGTAGGCCGGCGTGCCGCTGATGCGCCTGCGCCGCGCGGTGCCGGTGGCCGAACCTTCCGCGTCGGAGGTCTCGGGCAGCGCCGAATCGGCCAGGTCGGGGAGTTCGTCCGGGTGGCCGACGGCGAAGAGCATCCGCGCGAGGCCCCAATCGACGACGTACACTTCGCCGTAGTCGCCGACCATGATGTTGCTGGGCTTCAGGTCGCGGTGGATGATCCCGTGGTCGTGCGCGTAGGCCACGCCTTCGCACGCGGCGAGCAGCACCGCGGCGCGCCGGCGCAGCCCGAAATTCTCCGCCGACTTGCCCGCCCCTTCCTTCACCTGCTGCAGCAGGTAGGCAAGCGTCTGCCCCTGCACGCGCTTCATCGAATAATACGGGCGCCCGTCGGCCGTGCGGCCCATCCGGTAGATCGGCGCGACGACCGGGTGCTGCAGGCGCGCGGTCAGCGCGGCCTCTTCGTTGAAGCGCCGTATCTGTTTTTCGGTGAGCCCGCGGTGCGCGACCTTCAGCGCCACGTCGCGGTTCCAGCCCTGCTCGCGCGCGAGGTACACGGTGCCCATCCCGCCGCGCCCGAGTTCGCGCAGGATGCGGTGGCCTTCGACGCCGCTGGGCGTGTCCGCGCCGCCCGCGATCGCGCGGGTGTTGTGCTTCGAGACCGAGGGATCGTGGTGCGCGGGCGTCTTACGCGCGCCCGGGTCGGGCGTATCGCCGCGGTTCAGCGGCGTCTTGCACGCGGGGCACACCGCGGCGGAGGCGCCTGCCTTGGCGCCGCAGGTGGGGCAGTGGTCGGTATCGACGGTGGCCATATGGTTCCGTATGAACCATACCCCATTTTATGCGTAAGTACCACCGAGCACACATGCTTAGCCGATGAATGTGCAAGTTTTGTGAAGCGTTTGCCCACGAAATTCCGTCGGGCTATGGTATAAGTAGGCAGGCCAGTCACGCATGGTGCACGCAACTGGGTGGAGCAGCAGGTCAAGGGATCCGCATGGGTACGCCAATTCCTCAACGGGACATCAAGTTGGCTCAACTGGCCGTGCAGATGCAGTACGTCACGGCTGAACAGGTGCGTAGTTGCCTGGAATTGTATAGACGTTATCAGGCCGCCGGCGGCGACATCCCTTCCATCCCCCGCATTCTGGTGGGCAAGGGCTTCATGTCGCGCGCGCAGGCCGAAATCCTGCTGCGCCACCTGATCGCCGGCGAACCGCTCCAGCCGATCGTGCCCGCGGCCGAGATCGCTCCGCCCGCCGCCGTGCGCCCGCCGGTCGTGGAAGAACCGCCCGCTCCGCCGCCCGTGGAGGACGCGCCCGCCCCCATCGACGAAGGCGACGAGCGCGAGATGCTGCTCAAGGGCCTCGGCGCGACGGTGCTGCGCGGCGAGATCAAGGGCTACAAGATTCTGGAAGTGATCGGCGAAGGCTCCATGGGCGTGGTCTACCGCGCGCACCAGATCTCCATGGACCGCATCGTGGCGCTGAAAGTGCTGCCGCCCGAGCGCACCAAGGACACCGAGTTCGTCCGCCAGTTCCTCGACGAGGCGCGCAACGCCGGGCGCCTGAACCACCCGAATCTGATCCGCGTCCACGAAGTCGGGCAGTACAAGGGCCTGTACTACTACTCCATGGAATACGTGGACGGCCTGACGCTCGGCGAGATGATGGACGAATTCGAGGGCGGGCGCTTGGAACCCAAGCGCGCGGTGAACATCTTCGCGCAGGTCGCCGCGGCGCTCGACCACGGCTTCCGCAGCGGGATCATCCACCGCGAAATCCGCCCCGACACGATCTGGATCACCGAAGGCGACCAGGCGAAGCTCGACGGCCTGGGCCTGACCAAGGACGAGGCCTCGCGCTTCCTCGAAGGCGAGAACGCCTACTACGTCTCGCCCGAACAGGTGAAAGGCATCGACGCCGACACGCGCTCCGACATCTACTGCCTGGGCTGCTGCGTGTACCACTGCCTGACCGGCGAGCCCCCGTTCCAGGGCGGCGGGCCCAAGGAAATCCTGGGGCGGCGCCTGCTGGCCGAGCCGCCCGATCCCTCGTCCGACAACACCGACGTGCCGCGCGAACTCGCGCAGATCAGCATGAAGATGATGTCCCGCGACATCATGCAGCGCTTCCAGACGCCCGCCGAGGTCATGGACGCGCTCAAGAAGGTCGCGTTCGGCTCTCCGACCAGCGCGCTCAAGCCCACCACCAAGAGCGGCGCGCCGGTGCGCCCCGCGCGGCGGCGCCTGCGCGGACGCATGGGCGCGAGCGGCGGGGTGCGGCGGCGCCGCTTCCGCAGGTAATCGCACGTCTTTCTTTTATCGTAAACGCTTCGAACGGCGCGCGCGTCAGCGGCGCGGCAGGATGCGGTTCAGGTCTTCGATGCGCATCCCGACGTCCGACTTGCCCGCGTTGGGATCGCCCTGCGGCTTGGGCGTGCTGTAATTCTTCCCCGGGAACTTCTGCTGGTAGGCCATGTACGCGCGGCGCGCCTCTTCGTAAATCTCGAAGGCCTTGGCGTTCTTCGGCAGGCTGTTCGCATGCCAATGCAGGCTCTCGCCCAGTTTCCAGTAGGCCTCGCCGCCGCTGACGCTCCAGTGCTTGGGGTACTTCTCGATCAGAATCCGGGCTTCCTCGGCGGCCATGTCGAAGACGCACAGATGGTGGTGCAGGCGGTCGAAGATGCGCCATTCCACCTCGCCGTTGGCGACCTGTTCGTGCTCCGGATACCAGTCGCGCATGCGGTACAGCACCGCGACGTAGCGCAGGTTGCCGTGCGGGCGGTCGTTCTGGAAGCGGTCGATCACCTGCCAGAAGGCGTTCGGATCGCTGTCGCCCTTGGCTTCCAGGTCGGCAACCTGCGACAAATACTTCTGCGCATTGGTGTAATAGTCCTTCATCGCGTTGACGTAGTTCTGAATGTTCTGGTCCTTGGTGTTGTGGCGCTGCTCCCATTGCTGGAAGGCCTTGTCCACCGAGGCCGGATTGGGGCGCGCCTTGGCCAGCAGCGCGCACTGCCAGAAGCCGCCGCAGACCGTGGTCCCGTTGTTCTCGTTCGGCCAGCGCTTGGGATCGCTCGCGACCTGGATCAGATCCTGCAGCGCCAGGTCGAACTGGTCGTGGCGGAAATGCGCGTTGTACATCCGGTTGTAGTCCTTGAAGCGCATCGCGTCCCGGATTTCGTCTTCCAGGTAGGCCATCGCCTTCTGCCGCACCATCGCGATCTGCGGAGGCTCGGCGTGGCGCGTGGGGTTCTTGACGGCCGGGTCCGGCTTGGGATCGGGTTTCGGCTCGGGCTTCGCCGGTTCCGGCGGCGCGGGATCGGGCTTTTTGGGCTCGGCCGGAGGCGGCTTGGGCGGCGACGGCTTGGCCCCGGGCTTCCACGGGTTGTCCGGCGACTTGCCGCTGGCCCACGCCTCGATCTGATCCCACGGCACCTTGGCCGGATCGAAATCCTCGGCATGCGCGCCTGCCACCGCCAGCAGGGCGAACAGGCCCGCGGCCCACAGGGCGCGGCTAGGGCTTCGTGCGCGCACGGTAGGCCTCCGTCTGCGAGTAGTCCTTGTTCAGGTGCTCGACGATCTTCTGCATCGTCTGGCGGCGCTCGTTTTCCTTGTCGGGCGGGAGCTTGCCGTCGTGGAGTTCGCGGCCGATCTGGTGGACGGACTCGATCAACTGCCCGGCTTTCGCTTCGATCAGGTCGGTGTAGTAGTCGGCCTTCACGCCCAGTTCCTTCGGGCCCTTCTGGTTTTTCAGCATCTCGAACGCGCTGCGGTGATGCATGTTCCAGAAGCGCATCGCGCCGTGAAGGTAGCGCCCCGGGGCGTCGCCCTTCACGCCGGCCAGCCGGATCACGTCGCCGACTTCCAGCTTCGAAAAGGAAACGTTGTGCGGCTGCCCCGAGGCGTCCTTCACGATCACGCCCGGGCCGTCCTTCTCGTTGCCGCCCTTGGCCACCACCGTCCCGGCCACCTTCGCGCCGCCGGCGGTCACTTCGATCTGTTCGTTCGAGCCGGCCTTGGACTCGAGCGCTTCCCCGGCCTTCTTGTACAGGCTCTCGATCGCGGCGAGGTCTTCCTTGAAGGTCTGGATCTGCGCGCCGTACTTGCCCATCAGGACCCTGTTGCCGGCGGCCTCGTCGATGCGCTTGCGCGCGCCGGCCATGTCGTCCTCGCGCACTTCCTTCACGGCCAGGTCCACGGCCTGCTGGTACGCCTGATCGGCCTGGCGGTCGTTGGCGCTCGAGAGCTGCTTGATCATCTGGTCGAGGCGCTGGTCGTTGGCGTTGATGACGTCCTGCGCGGCCTTGAAGGTGTAGGTCTTGAGCAGTTCCTTGTTCTTCTCTTTCACCTGGTGGAGCTTGCCGAGATCGTTGGCGGCGTTCTTCACGTCCTTGACGATCTCCTGGCGCTCGTTCTTGTTGAAGACCTCCATGATCCGGTTCTCGAATTCGGCCCGGACCTTGGCCAGTTCGGCCTTGCTGAAGTCGGTCATCACCGCCGCGGGGAAATCGCCGTCCACGAACATCCCCAGCGCGGCGGCGTAATTCTTCTGCTCCACCTTGCGCTCGGCCTCGCGGGTGCGGTTTTTCAGGTACACCTGGAATTCCTGGAACTGCGCGCGCTCGACCTCCGACTTCTCGCGCCGGATCGTCGCGATCATCTCGGTGGGCGCGCCCTTTTCCGCGGCGTCGTACAGCCCCAGCACTTCGGCGAAGTCCTTGGGCTTGCCGCGGCGCGCCTCGCGGGCCTTGTCGAGCGGCTCCCAGCCGGACTTCGCCGGCGGGGCCTCGGGCTCGGGGTCGGGCCGCTTGGCTTCGGGCTCGGGGTCCTTCTTGGCCGCGACGGGCGTGGCGACGGTTTCCGGCGGCGGATCCTTCTTGGCGGTCTCGCGCGTGCTCGGCGTGGCCGGCGGCTTCTGCCCGCCCCCGGAGATCGCCAGGCCGATGCCGACCCCCAGCCCCAGCACGACGACCACCGCGGCGATGAGCAGCGGCTGCCCGCGCGCGGACGTCGCCTTCTTGGGCCCGGTCCCGATCTCCGCGCCGTTGACCGGCATCCGCGGCCCGGTGGTCGAACGTTCCACGGGCGAGCGCGGGCCGGTGGTGATCCCGCGCGCGGCCTTGGGGGCCTTCTCCATGCTCGTCTTGGCGATGGGGTTCAGCGGCGCTTTGATCGGCTTGCGGTCGCGCACCCGCTCGAGGTCCTCGATCAGGTCGGCGGGCGCGGCATGGCGGTCCTTGGGGTTCTTGGCCAGCATCTTCTCGAGCAGCCTCGAGAAGGGCTCGCTGATCTCCGGGCGCAGCTTGCGGACGTTGGGCGCCTCGTCCGTCAGGTGCTGCGCCATGATGTCGCGGGAACTCTTGCCCTGGAAGAGCGTCGCGCCGCAGGTCATGTGGTACAGCGAGGCGCCCAGCGCGTAGATGTCGGCCGTGATCCCGATGCCGGACTCGCCGCGGGCCTGTTCCGGGGCGATGTAGTGCGGCGTGCCGACGGCCACGTTCCCGCGGCTCTGGCTCGGGTCGCCCTCGGTCATCTTCGCCAGGCCCAGGTCGCACAGCTTGGCCTCGGAGCGCGGCGTGATCATGATGTTGTCGGGCTTGATGTCGCGGTGGATCATCCCGTGCTTGTGCGCATGGTCGAGCGCCTTGGCGATCTGCAGCGCGACGTCGATCGCGCGCTCCTCGCCGAACGGCCCCGAGTCGCGCAGGATGCGCAGCGCGGTCTCGCCCTCGACGAACTCCATCGCGAAGTAGAAGTACTTGTCCTGCTGCCCGACGTCGATGCCGACGATGATGTTCGGGTGGCTCAGCTTGGCCACCGCGCGCGCTTCCTTCACGAAGCGTTCGCAGAAGGATTTGTCCGCGGCGAGCTTGGGCGAGAGAATCTTGAGCGCCACGATGCGGTCCAGCGAGACCTGGCGCGCCTTGAAGACCGCGCCCATCCCGCCCTGCCCGACCTTTTCGATGATCTCGTAGCCGGCGATCTTGATCTTGGACTTCTGCCCCTGGAGCTTGAGCAGTTCCTTGATCTGCGCCTCGGTAAGGACCTTCTTCTTGACGAGGATGTTGCCGAGGCGCTCGTTCAGCCCCAGCTTGTTGACTTCCTGGTGCGTATAGAGCGCGTCGTCGAACTGCGCTTTCGTACAATAACCGCGTTCGACGGCCAGCTTGCCCAGGTTGATTTCTTCTTCTTCGGCCATGGACCGCCCTGACTCATCCCAACAGCGAGAATCTCAACCTATTGAGGCACGACATGTTACAACATTCATCGGCGCGCTACAATCCATCACCCATGGTCCAAGGGGAAGACGGCCAAATCCCGTCTATACTGCTTCCAACCGCCCCGCGCCGGGCCGGCCGCCATTCGTCTAACCCCTTCTGGATAAGTATGTTAAACCCGCCTCGAAAATCAAACCAGCCTCTGCCGGTTTTTTATGCACTTCGTCCGGTTGCGTTTGAACCTACCTCCCCGGAGCGCGTTACTATCCTTGGGTCGGCAAGCCTGCGGCGACGCACCGCCGCGCTCATGTGGAGGCAGGGAAATCAAATGGGCCGTTCACCTTCCGATTCAAAACGCCGATTCGTTCGAAAGTCACGCACTACCGCCCAGGAACGCATCGAAGAGCGCACGCGCGTCACGCAGCTTCACAAGGCCATCCCCGAAAACTGGAAGTCGGACCTGCGCGAACGCCTCGGGTCCGTGGGCGCGGAACACTACGGCGACTGAAGTCCACGCACGCCTTCGCAGGAATGAAAAAAGCGCGGCCGCAAGGCCGCGCTTTTTTCGTGGGCCGCCGGAGCGCCCGGTTATTTCTTGATCACGAAGAAGAGCAGGACCGCGACCGCCGCCAGCAGCAGCAGGATCAACGCGCCGCCGACGATCAGCGCGACCTTCAGCCCCGAACTCTCCGGGGGCTTGGGCACGTCCATGGCCTTGGCGTAGTCCTTGGCCGTCGCGCCGGGCCCGGGGGCCGCGGGCGCGGGCTGCCCGCCCGCCTGCTGGCGCATCTTGGTAAGCTGTTCCTGAATCTTGGCGCCGTCCATGACGAAGGTGTTGAGCGTATCGGGCACCACGTTGCCGTCGCGCGCGACTTCGGCCTTGTTCTGGCCCTCGTTCTTGAACTTCAGGACGTACTTGCCGAGGAAGATCTCGTCGCCGTCGTTGAGGTAGTGTTCGACGACTTTCTTGCCGTTTACGAACGTTCCGTTGGCCGAACCGAGGTCCTGGACGACGAAGGCGTCGCCCTTGTTCAATAACGCGCAGTGCTGGCGCGAGATGCCGAGGTTATCGATGGCAACTTCGCATTGCGGTTCGCGTCCGACCACCATGCGGGGACGGTCAAGGTTGTAGGTGCGTTCTTCCTTGCCGCCGAAAATAACGGTTACCGTAGCCATCCCGGCTGACTCCTGGGGCACACAGCGTGGCAGAGCTTTATATCAATCTGTGATTATCGTGCAATCCCTGCCTTGTCAAGGCATCGGAAAATGCTTATCCCCGCTGAAGGAACTTCTGGATGCCCGGCACGGGCCGCTGGTCGAAAATGTACTCCGGCGTCCCCACCGCCGCCACCACGCCTTCTTCCATGAAGACGGTCCGGTCCGAGATGTCCCGGGCGAAGTCCATGTCGTGCGTGACCAGGATCATGGTCATGCCTTCGGCGGCGAGTTCGCGCACGACGCCGAAGACGTCGCGCGTCATCACCGGATCCAGCGCGGAGGTCGCCTCGTCGAAGAGCATCACGTCCGGGTTCATCGCCAGCGCCCGCGCGATCGCCACGCGCTGCTGCTGCCCGCCCGAGAGCGTAAGCGGGTCGCAGGGGTGCTTCTCCCACAGGCCCACCTTGGAAAGCATCCGTTCGGCGACGTCGTAGGCTTCCGAGTGCGAGCGCAGCAGCACCTTTTTCGGCCCGACCATCACGTTCTCGAGCACCGTCATGTGCGGGAAGAGGTTGAAGCGCTGGAAGACCATCCCCACGCGCAAACGAAGCGCCTGCGCCGCCGCCTGTTCCTCCTCGGTCGCCTTGCGATCCTCGGGCCGCCCGCGGCTGACGACCTCGCCCTTCAGCTTCACCACGCCGTCCTGGTACTGTTCGAGCAGGTTCAGGCAGCGCAGGAAGGTGGATTTCCCGCAGCCGTTCGGCCCCAGGATCGTCACGACCTCCCCGCGCGTGACCTGCATGTCCACGCCGCGCAGCACGACCTTCGGCCCGTAGGACTTCTTCAGCCCCTCGACTTCCATCAAGGGCGCGGCGCCGCCTTCGGCGGGCAGTTTGGCCGTGGGGGGCCGGGGCGGCTGTTCGGCGCTCATGGTCAGTGTTCGAACTTTCCGGCCGGCAGTTCCTGTCCGCCCTTCGCCTTCAGTTTCTTCTCCACCCATTTCCCTAAAAAGTAGCAGCCCAGCGAGAGCAGCATGTAAAGGATCGAGGCCGCCATGTACATCTCGCTCAGGTTGGCCTTCTCGCGCCCGATGTTCTCGGCGGTCTTGAGCAGTTCGCGGACGCCGATGGCGCTGACGAGGCAGGTGTCTTTCAGCATCGCGACCATGTCGTTGACGATGGGCGGGATCACGATGCGGAAGGCCTGCGGCAGGATCACGTAGCCGAAGGCCTGCCGCTCGGACATGCCCAGCGAGAGCGCGGCCTCGCGCTGGCCCTTGTCCACCGCGTCGAGCCCCGCGCGCAAGATTTCGGATTCGTACGCCGCGTAGTTCCCCGCCAGACACAGCACCCCGCAGGGAAACGGCCCGATGGTCAGGATGTCGCTGTTGAAGAGCAGGTGCCCCAGCTTCGGCAGCGCGAAGTAGACCAGGAAGATCTGGACCAGAAGCGGCGTGCCGCGCACCACTTCCACGTAGAACACGGCCGGCCAGGAGAGAAACCGCGTCTTGGCGCGGCGCATCGCGGCCAGCACCAGGCCGAACACGACCGCCAGGGGCATCGCCAGCGCCGTTAGGTAGAGCGGATACCGCGCCGCCGCCAGCAGCTTCCAGATGAAGATCTGCTCGACGAGGTATTCCCGGATGCTTTCCATGTCTGCCGCGCGGAGTCCCCGGTCCTACTTCTTGGGTTCCGCTTCCTTCACTCCGATGTCCTTCTGGAGGTCGTTCCAGATGTGCCACTTCTTGTAGATTTCGGCGAGTTCCCCGTTGTCCTTCATCACCTGGAGCACGCGCTCGATCTCGGCCTTCAGGGCCTTGTCTTCCTTGCGGAAGGCCACGGCGTACTTGCCCGGCGCGAAGGTCTTGGGGACGTTGAAGAGCTTCTCGTCCTTGCCCGCGTAAAAGTCCGCGATCATGTCTTCCTGGAGCACCGCGTCCACGCGCTTGTCCTTCAGGCCCATGTACGGCGTGTTCGAATCGTCGAAGGGTACGATCTGGTCTTCGGTAAAGCCCGCCTTCTTGAGCACGTTGTTGGCTTCGGTGCCGCCCAGCACGCCGATCTTTTTGCCCTTCAGGTCGTCGAGCGACTTGTACGTGTCCTTGTCCTCCACGCGCACGGTCAGTTGCTGCGCGTAGACGCAGTACGGGCTGGAGAACTCGAGCACCTTCTTGCGGTCCTCGTTGATCTCGAGGCCGTTCAGGATCATGTCGCTGCGCTTCCCGTCCACCAGATCGGGGATCAGCTTGCCCCATTCGACCTGCGCGATCTCGTACTTCACGCCCATATGCGCGACGAGTTTGTCCATCACTTCCACTTCCCAGCCGACGACCTTTTCCTTCTGCGTCTTCGCGTCGGTTTCGAGGTACACGTACGGGCCGCCGCCGCCGCCGGCATCGACGCCCCACTTCAGCACGCCCGCCTTCTTCACGCGTTCGAGCGATTCGTCCTTGGCGGAGGCCTCGCCGGTCTTGCCGCCGTCGGTCTTGGCGGGATCCTTGCCGCCGCCGCAGGCCGTCAGCAGCACCGCCGATAGCAGCGCCAGGGCGCACAGGGGCACGATCTTGGTCAAAGTCACGCGCATCTTGCGAAAGCTCCTTTTATCCAGGTCCGCTCGTTCGTCGCCGTTCGCGGGCTTCAAGCACGACGGTTCCCGCACGGGACGCCGGCGCGACGGTTTTGAGGACCTTGAGCGGGCTCGGATTATGACAACCCGCCGGGTCCCACACAATAGGCTATCCGTCAAATTCCAAGGCGCTTCAGCCCTTGAACGTTTGCAAAGCCGCCGCCAGCCGCCGCACGCCTTCGCGCATGCGCGGTTCTTCCAGCGCGGTGTAACCAAGCAGCAGCGCGCCGCGCGCCGGCTTCCTCAGGCAAAAACGCGAGAGCGCCAGGGTCTCGATCCCTGCGCGCGCCGCGTGCGTGGCCGCGCGCACGTCGTCCCAGCCCGGCGGGAGCCAGGCGAGGACGTGCATCCCCGCGTCGGCCGGGCGAATCTCGACGAGGCCTCCCAGGCGTTCGCGCACCGCGGCGATCAGGGCCTCCTGCCGCCGCCGGTACATCGCGCGCATGCGCTTCAAGTGCCGGACGAAGCGCCCGTCTTCGAGAAACTGCGCCAGCACCGCCTGTTCGAACGCCGGCGAATGGTGGTCGCAGAGCCGCCGCGCGCCCGCGAAGGGTTCGATCAGGTCCGGCGGGACGACCACGAACGCCAGCCGCAGCCCGGGAAAGACCGTCTTGCTGAACGTGCCCATGTAGATCACGCGCCCGTCTTCGTCGAGGCCCTGAAGCGCCTCGATCGGCCGGCCCGCGTAGCGGTACTCGCTGTCGTAGTCGTCTTCGAGAATCCAGGCGCCGGTGCGGCTGGCCCAGTCGAGCAGCGCGAGGCGGCGCGGCAGCGGCATCGTGACGCCCAGCGGATACTGGAAGGACGGCGTGACGTAAACCACGCGCGGGCGCGCACCCTTGGGCATCCGGTCGAGCGCGATGCCGGCCTCGTCGATCGGCACGGGGACAATCTTCGCGCCCGCGGCCGCGTACGCGCCCTTCGCGCCCAGGTAGCCGGGTTCTTCCACCGCCGCGGGGTCGCCCGGGTCGAGCAGCACGCGCGAGGCGAGGTCCAGGGCCTGCTGCGACCCGTTCACGATCAGGACTTGTTCGTACGAGCACCTTACGCCGCGCGCGGTGGCCAGGTAGGCCGCGACCGCCCGCCGCAGGGTCTCGTGTCCTTCGGGCGGTCCGTAGCCCAGCAGCCGTCCGGGCAGCCGGTCGAGCCGCCGCGAGGCTCGCTTCCATTCCTTTAAGAGGGCCGCATCCACCGCGGGCACGCCGGGACGGAACGAGATCGGATCGGGCGCGCCGGGCGGAATCTCGTGCGGCGCCATCAGCGGCGTCCGGGCCAGCAGCCGGCCCCGTTTGGAGACATGCCGCGGCGCGCGCGACTTCTTCGGCAGGCCCGCGGTCGTCTTTACCGGGCCTTCGGGCAGCGCCTGCGCGACGTACGTGCCCGAGCCCTGCCGGCATTCGAGGTAGCCTTCGGCGAGCAACTGGTCGTACGCGCCGAGCACCGTGTTTCGCGAGAGGCGCAGGTCCTGGGCGAGCGCGCGGGTGCTGGGCAGCTTCGAACCCGGGGCCAGGCGGCGCGCGAGGATGTCTTCCCGCAGCCGCGTATACAGTTGCCGGTGAAGGGGTTCCGTGCTCGAATCCGCCGGGCGGTTGGAGGCCATGGTCGCGTCGGACTCCATTGCCGGCTTCGGGAGGCCCGGAGAACCGGGGCCAAGTGGTACCAACAAATTATCAAAAAGTGGCTCTTGTGTCCAACCACTTCGAGCGCGTACGATGCGGGACCAGTGGAAAGGCGTACGACCGACTTCGCACCCGACACGTTTTGGAGACGACCATGGCCAGCCGGACCTTCTCGCTCACGCCCAAGCCCGTGAAGCCGACCCAGACCAAGTTCCGCACGATCAAGACCGCGATCCCCGTCCCCGAGTCGGTGCCGATCCTCGAATCGCTGCGCAAGAGCGAGCCGCTTTCCATGACGGGCCAGCCCGCGATCCTGTGGGACAGCGCGCAGGGCTGCCTGGTCAAGGACCGCTGGGGCAACCAGTGGCTCGACTGGAGTTCCGGCGTGCTGGTCGCGAACGCGGGCCACGGCCGCAAGGAGATCGTGGACGCGATCGTCAAGCAGGCCACCTCGCCGCTGCTCCACAACTACTGCTTCCCGAACGAATCCCGCGCGGAACTCGCCAAGTACCTGACGCAGCTCGCCCCCGAGCCGCTCAAGAAGGTGTTCCTGCTCACCACCGGCGCCGAGACCACCGAGTGCGCGATCAAGCTCGCCAAGACCCACGGCGTCAAGGCCGGCGGCAAGGGCAAGGACGTGATCGTCAGCTTCGAGCACGGTTTCCACGGCCGCACGCTGGCCTCGCAGCTCGCCGGCGGTATCCCGGGCCTGAAGACCTGGATCACGCGCGAGCACCCCGATTTCGTGCAGGTCCCCTTCCCCGGCGACTGGCGCCTTCCCGCCGCCAAGACCACCTTCCAGGCCTTCACCGATGCGCTCGCGGCCAAGGGCATCTCGGCCGCGCAGGTGGCCGGCGTGATCGTGGAAAGCTACCAGGGCGGCAGCGCGGCCTTCCTGCCCGTGGAATTCGCGCAGGCGCTGCGCAAGTGGTGCACGGACAACAAGACCGTCCTGATCTTCGACGAAGTGCAGGCCGGCTTCGGGCGCTGCGGGACGCTCTTCGGTTTCGAACACTACGGCGTCGTCCCCGACCTGACCTGCTGCGGCAAGGGCATCAGCAGTTCGCTGCCGATCTCCTGCGTGCTCGGCAAGCCCGAGATCATGGACCTGTACGGCCCCGGCGAGATGACCAGCACGCACACCGGCAACCCGATCTGTTCCG
This sequence comes from Planctomycetota bacterium, assembly GCA_026184295.1. Classification (GTDB taxonomy): domain Bacteria; phylum Planctomycetota; class SZUA-567; order H5-PLA8; family H5-PLA8; genus JACQFI01. The sequence continues at coordinate 1,728 of JAHCJK010000159.1, read as the reverse complement.
CCGCGGCGCTGGCCAACCTGAAGGTGATCGTGAACGAGAAGCTGGTCGCCAACGCTGCCGCGCGCGGCGAAGAGATGTTCGCGGGCCTGGAAAAGATTCGCGCCAAGCACCCGAGCCGCCTCGCCTGCGTGAAGGGCAAGGGCCTCGTCGCCGGCGTCCACTGCGTGCAGGCCAACGGCGCCGATCCCGACGCCGACCTGGCCTTCCGCGTCGTCGAACGCTGCATCGAGAAGGGCCTGCTCCTCTTCGGGCCCGTCGGCTTCAAGGGCGGCACGGTCAAGATCTGCCCGCCGCTGGTCATCTCGAAGGAGGAACTCGCCGACGGCCTGCAGGCCATGGGCGAAGCCTTCGACGAGATCGTCGCGGAGATCGAGAAGGAAGTTCCGGCCGCCGCCGCCGCGCGGTAGTCGCAAGACCGTCGCCGCGGACAAACGGCAGGCCTGCATAGACCCGCGCATGCGCGGCCCGATGGCTCACACGACACAACGAAAGAACCCTCCCGACTGGGAGGGTTTTTTCATGCGCTTCGGCAACGCCGCACAGAAGGGAACACGAGACGCAGCGGCACCAGTCCAATCCGGCCCGGCAGGGCCGGCGGGAAATTAGCCGGTGGCAAGCGAAGCGCGGCCACCGGACCGGCGGCCTCCAGAAGGTCGCACCCCGGAGGGGTGCCGGAACCTTCCGCTCCGGCGCTCAACGATTTCGCAACGCGGCCCCGGCAAATTATTCCAGTTCTCCGGTCGAAAGCCCGTCCCGCAACGCTTTGCGCGAACGTGAAATTCTTTGGAGGATTGGAATGAAATTTGGGGTGATCCGCATGTAGGGGCCGGAAGGAGGTCGCCGTGCGGGTCTTTTCCAGGAATTCGAACGCCGTGTGCCGCGTCCTCGGGACCGCGTGCCTGCTCTGGCTGACGGCCTCGCTGGCCGACGGTGGTTCGCTGCACGCGGGCGGAACCGGTTCGGCCGCCGGCGAGGTGCTGCGCGCGTACGCCCGCTCCTTCGCGGCGGCCACGGCCGCGCCCGACGCAGCCTACCGCATCACCACCGCCTACGCGCCGATCCACGAAGTCTACCTCGGCTACGCGCAGAACCGGCGCATCGTGGTCGGCCTGGCCGTGGACGCCAGCGGCTACGAAGAAGCGCTGGACGCGCTGAGCCTGCACGGCCACGTGCCCGCGCTGGCCGTGAACACCGGCGAGAACCTCCAGGCGAACCGCGTCGTCCGCGAGAACGGCCGCATTCTCCTCCGCCACCGCAGCAACGAAGCCTTCGTCGCCGACCAACCGCTCTCCTGCGCGGCGACGGCCGGCCGCTGATCCGCGAACTACCTCTCGGACCGGCTACGGAACCCGCGCTTCGGCCCATTTCCTTAACTGCCTAAATAGGTTCCGCTAACACGCGGACCGTACCTGGACGCCGCGTGCTGCGTGGCGAAGCCGGGGCCGATGCGGTATACTGCGTGCGTGGTTTCGCCATTGGGGGCGAACAGGTTTCGACCGGAACGTGGAGGGTTGCGACTGCGCGCCGAGGTTGTCCGTGACCTCGTTAAACACCGGGCAAGCTTTAACTGCGAACTCTCACGAGTACGCTCTCGCTGCCTAACGGAAGTTAGCAACAGCGACGTGGCATGGAAAGCCCTGCCTGTGGCGTTTCATGTTGCGCAACCAATACAGGCTGGCGCGAGAGGCTTCGGTCCGTAGCTTCCGCGCGAGAACAACCGGGCTGGCC
>JAHCJK010000158.1 GCA_026184295.1 Planctomycetota bacterium | reverse complement strand
CGTCCGAATCGAAGTCGATGTTGGTCGCCACCTTCTCGGAGACGATCTTCACGTCGATGACCACGATCTGCGGGGACTTTTCAGGAATGCCGAAAAGCGTCTGCTTGCCGGGGGCGTTCAGCGCGAGGTAAAAGACCTCCGGCTTCTGCTCGTCCACGCGCCAACCCAGAGGAACGGGCGTCGCCGCGTCGTAGGTCTCCCGCGGCGCGGCCAGCGGCGCGATGTTCTTCTCCCAGATGTGCTTGAGCAGGTAACCCGCGGGATCGCGGTACTCGTTGAAGCGGTTGCGCAGATCGGCCGGCACCTTCGAATTGGGGTCGGCCGGCGGGTAAGTGGGCGCCCAGTCGCGGCCGACGAGTTCGAAGCGCGTGACCACCGGCGTCCAGTCCCTGCGCTGCATGGTCACGTCCTGCTCGGCGCGGGGCTTGGCGCGGTCGATGATGCGAATGCGAATCTGCAGGACCTGGTGCAGCGCGCCCTGGCGCGGCGGACCGCTCTTGGCCGTGAACGGTTCGAAACGCGCCACGACCTCGGCGGGCGTGTCGCCGCGCGCGACCGCGAGGTCCAGTTGCCCGTCGCCGTCCTCGTCCTTCAGCGCCGAGCCGTCGGCGTAAAGAAACTTCGCGCCGGGCTGCCCGAGCTTGTCCTTCACCTGAATCTGGAGCTTGTACGGCTGGTCGGGCTTGATGCCCGGGCCTTTGGCGCTGATGCGCAGCGGAATCTCGGCGGCGCGTTCGCGGTTTTCCAGCACCGAGACCACGTCGTCCTCGGCGAGCACGCCCTTCTTGCTGCCGCGGGCCGAGGTGGCCTCGACTACGATGCGGACCGCTTCCAGCAGGCCCTTTTCCTCCGCGTTCTTGTGAAAGCTGCGCCACCACGGCAGGGCCTTCGCGATCAACTGCTCGTCGGTGAAATCGTTGTCGCTGTTGCGGTGCTCCCACATCTTGAGCATCACCTGCCCGCTGACGAGGCGGAAGTAGACGCGCGAGCGGTGCACGGCGCCGACGGTCTTCTTCTGGAAGAAGATCTCGCCGTTCGTGGCCGGGTCCGCGGGCTTGGCGCGGTCCTTCCATTCGGCGGCGGCCTCGGGGTCTTCCTTCCACCCTTCGGGCAGCAGGGTCACTTCGGCGTACAGGCGGATCGGCTGCTTGTCCTCGGGGCTGTTGAAGTCTTCCCAGTAGGCGTAGGTCGTGCCCTGCTTCTCCTGCGATTTTCCGCGCTCGCGGTAGGTCTTCAGCGTCTCGCCGGGCGGCGGCTGCTTGGTCGTCTCGCGGTGGAACGTGTCGTAGATCGTCCAACCGATCTTCTTCTCCATATCCTGGCCTTCGTCGGCCGCGCGGGCGCAGGCCGCGGAGACCGCCAGGACCGCCAGCACCCCGAGCGCTTTTCGGAAAGAACGGAGCATGCGTAGGCCTCCTTGCCGGCAAGGCGCGCGCAACGCCGCGCGCCGGGACCCTTCCAGGTTCGGTCAGGGCTTGGGCTGTTTCGCCTTGGTCTTTTCGGAATCCACCAGGTCGGGGACGATGGCGTCCGCGATGGCGCTGGCCAGCAGCGTGCCGAAGATGTAGAGGCCGTCCGCCAGGCCCTTCAGGTCCTGCGTGGGCAGGTCGAGCGCCCACTGCGCGTCCTTGGAATCGCGCGCGAGCGCCGCGAAGAGCCGGTCGACCCCCGCGGGATCGAGCTTCTCGATCTTGGTCTTGCTCTGCGGTTTCAAGTTGTGCTCGTCCGCATCCTGATTGTACTTCTCGATGTCCTTGGCCAGTTCCTCCTTGGAGGCCGCCATGCCCTTCTGGAGCACGCTCTCGAGGGAGGCGACGGCCTCGGTGGAGGTCATCGCCAGGGTCAGGAGCACGCGCGGCTGCGTGCCCATGCGGACGCCCAGGCCGTACCAGGCGACGGTCGGCAGCATCTTGGTCACGCGGTCCATCACGGCGTCCTTGGCGGACTTGCGCGCCTCGGCGAGCAGGCTGTCGAGCATCTTCTGCGTGGGCACCACCACCGCCGCGAAGTCGAAACTCGCCAGATGATCCAGCCCCTGATGAAAAGTGGCGTCGTCCAGCATGTCCATGCCGTCGCTCTTGGCGGGCGCGGTTTTCGAGACGGCGTACCAGTGCGATCCGAGCGGGAAGAGCTGCATGCTTTGCGCGGCCGAGAACTTCTTGAGATGTTCCTCCTGCGCGGTGCGTTCGGGGCTGCCGGCCATGCCGGCGGCCGGGACCATCCAGGCCGTGGTCGCGTTGTTCATGGTGCCGTCCGCGGCGTGGGAGAACATGAGGAAGGCCGTGGCGGTCGCGGATTTGAGGGACGCCATGCTGCCTTCCAGCCCTTCCGACTGCTGCAGCGCGTTCGGCTTCTTCGGATCCTCCTTCGACAGCGTCTCGAACATTTGCTTGGGCAGGATCGTCTCGAGGGTCTGCTTGAAGCGTCCGGTCGTGAGCTGGCTCAGGCGCAGGTGCGCGACCATGAAGGTCGAGGGTGTAAAGGCCTGCTCGGGCAGGTGCGCCAAGGCCGCTTTTTCCTCGGCGGAATGGCCCGGAATGCCTGTCAATAGAACGATAAAAAAGAGCGTAATTGAAGCATGCGTGACAAGGATATTCTTCAAGGACGGTTCCCTCCTGTGCGCGGATTGCCTCTCAAAGTCGGCGACACCCTAACCGCGTGGCAGGCGATAAAGAAGAGGTTTTGGTTATAATTGATAAACTATTTCCACAAAAATTGAGCCCTGAATAACTCAGGATTGAATCAAAAATGAAACGCTGCCGGGCAAGCCGGCGGCGTTCGCGCGGGAAAGACGCGTTCGATTACTTGACCGGGGTGTCCGCGATCTCGTGTTTGAGCTGCAGGTGGTCGATTTTTGCGCGCTGGTTCTTAAATCCATACCAACCGGGAAGTTTACTGGCCAGTTCTTGCGCAACCTGCGGCTTTTCGTGAATCAGGTTCTTCGTTTCCTTCGGGTCTTCGAGCAGGTCGTAGAGTTCGTCTTCGCCCCAGTCCTTCGGACGCAGGATGTAGCTGTGCTGCTTGTCGCGCACGCAGGCGTGCGGCGAGTGGTGGTACGCAGTGACGATGTACGGGCGGTGCTCCGTCGTCTTGCCTTCCAGCACGGGCAGGAAGCTCTTGCCGTGCAGGCCTTCGGCGTCCTGCGGCCGGCCGAGCGCGGCGAGGTACGTCGGCAGCACGTCGTGGAACTGGATCAGCGCGTCGAACGTCTTGCCCGCGCCGAGTCCCTTGGGGTGGCGGATCATGAAGGGGACCTTGAGCAGTTCGTTGTACATCTGGTGGTCGTGCTTCATCACCCAGCCGTGGTCGCCGATCGGATGGCCGTGGTCGGCGGTGATCAGCACCATGGTGTTCTCGAAGAGCCCGCACTTTTCGATCTTGTCGAGCAGCACGCCGAGCCACTTATCGACGAGCGTCACTTCGCCGGCGTAGAGCGCGCGGACGTGCTTGAGTTCGTCGGGCGTCATCCAGTCGGTGCGGCCGTAGGGCGGGTGGATGTATTTCTTACCTTTGTAGTTCGGGTCGGCGTAAAGCTTCAGGTACTGCTCCGGCGGATTCCACGGCTCGTGCGGATCGAACGAATCGACCCACAGGAAGAAGGGCTTCTCGTTGCGCGCGTTGCGTTCCACCCAGCGGGAGGCTTCGCCGAAGACGCGGGCGGGGAAGGTGTCCTCCTCGCTCTTCCATTCCTCGATGTTCTTGAGGTACTGTTCGGTCATGTCCTTGGCGCGCTGCGGCCAATCGGCCTTGATGTAATCGTTCAGGTTGCGAGTATGCGGCGCGGACTCCCACGGGTCGGTCTCCTGCCCGCGAATCCAGCGGTAGACCTGAAAGCCCGTATGAAAATTCATGTTCGGCTTCATCATGTGGTACGTGTCGGTGATCAGCGCGTTGGTGTAGCCGTACTCGCTCAAAATCTGCGCGACGTTTCGGTCGGTGCTCATCAGCGGCTGCCACGGGCGATACGGCAGCGTGCGGTTGCCGGTGCTGAGCTGCGTGCGGATCGGAATCGTCGGCAGCGCCTCCGGGTAGACGTTGGTGAACTTCGCGGCCTGCTTCGCGAACTTGTCCAGGTTGGGCGTCTTGATCCAGTCGTTTCCGTAAGCGCCGACGTGGTCCTGCCGCAGCGTATCGATGACGATTTGAACGATGTTCATGCCTGCTCCCCCTTGCGTTCCGCGGGCGAAAGGGCCCGCACCGATTCCCGTTCGACCAGTTCGTTCTCGAAGAACTCGTCCCTGCGCGCCCGGGCGTTCCGAGCCGCGGGGCCCTGCGCCAGCAGCGCCGCGATGGCCTCGGCCGCGCGCGCGCCCATGTCCTGCAACGGCTGCCGCACGGTGGTGAGCGGCGGATTGGTGTACGCGGAGACGTGCAGGCTCTCGAAGCCCACCACCGAAAGGTCTTCCGGCACGCGCACCGAAAGCAGATGCAGCGTGCGCAGCGCCGGCAGCGTGAGCTGCTGGAAGCCGAGCACTAGGCCCGTGCAGCGTTCGCGCTTCACCCGCGCGAGCGCGTCCACCAGCGAGCAGTCCGGTCCGGCGAGCACCAGCGGATCGGCGCAGCCCGCGGCCTCCGCGGCGGCGCGGAACCCCGTCTCGCGTTCCTGCAGGACGCGCGAGGCCGGGCCCGGAGCGACATAGGCGACGCGGGCGTGCCCCTGTTCGAAGAGGTGCCGCGCCGCCAGCCGTCCGCCCTGGGCGTGGTCGCTCGAAATCTGCCACGCCGGCGCGCCGAGGTTCAGGTTCAGCGTCACGACGGGGATGCGCCGGGCGATCTCGCGCAGGCCGCTGCCGCCCTGCGGGTTGTTCCACGCGGCGCTGTGCGCGGGCCCGCCGAGCACGGCGACGGCGTCGAAGAAGCCTTCGTCCACGGAATCGTTCAGTTCGGTGGCGTTCTGCGCGCGCTGAAAGACCACGCGGCAGCCTTTCTCGGAGAGTTTCTCCATCAGCGATCCGGCGAGCTGCGCGGTGTAGGAGTCGGCGGCGATGCTGGCGGTGGGATCGATGACGACGGCGACCTTGTTGCGTTTGTTCGGGACGACGCGCGGGTAGTAGCCCATCGCGCGCGCGGTTGCGAGCACGTGGTCGCGGGTGGCACTGGCGAGCTTCGTGCCGTCGTGGAAGGCGCGGGAGACGGTGGCGACGGAGACGCCGGCCTTGAGCGCGACGGTCTCGATGGAGGGTCCGGAGGTCTTGGAGGCGGCTTTCATGCGGATGTAATCCTTACACTGGATATGTAAAATTTACATTTCGCGGCAGCCAAAGTCAACCCGGGGCCGAACATAAAACCTTAAAACTGATTTAACGTGTTATTGAGTAATGTGTTGCAGCCTTGAAAGATTAGCCCTTTTTCCAGGCGCTCTCTTTCAGACCGTACTCCCATTCGGCGTACCAGAACGTTTCCTGGAGCGAGGGATGGCGCGTGCTCCACACGAGCTTGCCGTGCTTGTCGAAGCGCCGCAGCCAGTGGCTGCCTTCCGCGTCGCCTTCGACGGGTTCGATCAGCAGGCTCGCGACTTTGCCGGAGAGTTCGTCGAAGGCCGGCTTCCCGGGCTTTTGAAGGTAATACTTGACCAGGGGAATCGCCGGAGGCGTAACCTCTACCGTCAGCCCGGACTGGATGGTCGTGTTCTTCTTCGGCAAAGGGACCTCGTGGCTAGGCGCGCATATCTACTCATACGGCAAGTCATGCACGATGCAACCGACAGAAAGCCGCAACCCCGGAAACCATGCCGCGCGCGGGTGTTCGTCCAGGATTCTTGAAGGCGCGGGGGGAAGGTCCGTCCGTATGCGTAGAGATTGCTCGATGCGGGCGGGTGCGGTGCCGTTGCGGCGCTGTCCTGGTCATGTAGAAACGCCATGGTAGCATGGAGTTGAGCGCTCAAACCTACCGAAAAATGTGCCGTGAAGCGATGCCTCCGCGCGCGGGGCGCGACGGCGTGTTCCATAGGTCCGGCGAGAGAAAGGAGGCCGCATGTCCTCCGGGACAGCCTTGATCGAGGCCGAGGGCCTCTCCAAATATTACGGATCGTTTACCGCGATCAGAGACGTCTCCTTCCAAGTCGAACGTGGGTCCATCACCGCCTTTCTCGGCCCGAACGGCGCGGGCAAGACGACGACCTTGCGAATCCTCACCGGCGCGCTGGCGCCGACCGAAGGGCGCGCGCGCATCGCCGGGCACGACATGGGCATCGACCGCCTGGCCGGCAGCAAGGCGATGGGGTATCTGGGCGAGTCCGGCGCGCTGTATCCCGACATGACCCCGGCCTCGTACCTGCGCTACGTCGGCCAGATACGCCACCTGCGCGGGGACGCGCTGAAAAGCGCCCTCGAACGCGCCGCCAAGGACTGCCAGCTCGAGGAGGTCTGGACCAAGTCGGTCCGCCACCTCTCCAAGGGCTTCAAGCAGCGCGTGGGGCTCGCGCAGGCGATGCTCCACGATCCCGAAGTGCTGATCCTCGACGAACCGACCTCCGGCCTGGACCCGAACCAGATCGCGGTCGTGCGCGACCTGATCCGCGCCTTCGCGCGCAAGAACCGCGCCGTGCTGCTCTCGACGCACATCCTGCAGGAAGTCGAAGCGATCGCCGACCGCGTGCTCCTGATCAGCGAAGGGACGCTGCGCTTCCAGGGCACGCCCGCCGAACTGGCCCAGGGCGGCGGCCTGGAGGCGCGCTTCCGCGAACTGACGAAAGGGGTGGCGGCATGAACTTCGACGCGGTCGTCGCCATCTGGAAGCGCCAGGTCGGCAACCTGCTGCTGAACCCGCTTGGGTACGTGTACATCCTCGCGTTCGTGGCCATCGCGGCGGGGCTGATGTTCCTGCCGGACGCGTACTACGCCCGCAACATCGCGGACCTGGAGCCGCTGCAGGGCTACATGCCGTGGATGCTGGTGGTGCTGCTGCCCGCGCTGGCGATGGGAAGCTGGGCCAGCGAACGCGAACTGGGCACGGAGGAACAGCTCTTCACCCTGCCGATGACCGTCGGCGACGCGCTGATCGGCAAGTGGCTGGGCGTGGTCACCTTCTTCACGCTCGCGCTGGCGATCGGCATGGCCAACACGGTGATCTGGATCGGGCAGCTCGGCGCGCCCGACTTCGGCCTGCTCTTCGCGAACTTCGCGGGCTGGTGGCTGGCGGGGCTCGCGTTCGCCTCGCTGAGCATCCTCGCGAGCAGCCTCGTCGCGCTGCCGGCGATCGGGTTCGTGCTCGGCGTCGGGTTCTGCTCGCTGGCGATGATCTTCTTCTGGGCCGGCGACTGGTTCGATCCCTTCCACCGCGGGCTGATTCCCTTCGGCGGCATCGTGCTCTCGGCGGTGGCCGGCTGTCTGGGGCTGGGCCTGGCGGCGCTGCTGCTTTCCAGCCGGCGCTGGCCGCCGTCGCAGAAGGCGCTGATGGCCGCGCGGGTGGTCTTCTTCGTCTGCGCCGCGGTCACGCTCGGCAACCTTTCCGTGCAGGCCGACCGCAAGGCCGTGGACCTCGACGCGACCTCCGAAAAGCTTTCCAGCCTGAGCGCGGCCAGCCGGCGCATCCTGGAAGGGATCAAGGAGCCCGTCACGGTCACCGCGTTCATCAGCCGGCACCTGCCGGCCGAGATGGCGCTGAAGGGCAAGGAGGTCGAGAACACGCTGAAGGTGCTCACCCGCGAGATGGGCGGGCGCATGCGGCTGGACCTGCGCCGCCCGTCCGACCCGCTCGACCCCGACGGCACGCTGGCCACGCAGCAGTTCGGCTTCACGCCCCGGAAAGTCTTCGAGGAGACCGCCGCGGGCCGGGACGAGACCGACGTCTTCCTGGGCGCCGCGGTGCGCAGCGGCGCGCGCATGCAGCGCATCGACCACTTCGATCCGGGGCTCTCGGTCGAATACGAGCTGGTCCGCGCGATCCGCATGGCCGCGTCCGAAAAGAAGAAGACCGTCGGCGTCGTCGCCACCGACCTGAAGGTGAACGGCGCCTTCGACTACATGTCCGGGATGCCGCGCCCGCCGTGGGAGTTCGTCGGCGAACTGCGCAAGCAGTACGAGATTCGCGAAGTCAGCCTCGAGACGCCGGTGGACCCCGCCGTGGACGTGCTCGTCGTCGCGCAGCCCTCGCGCCTCGGCCCCGCGCAGGTGGCGCAGCTCCACGACTACATCTGGGACGGGCGCCCGGCGCTGATCCTCGAGGACCCGCTCCCGGTCTTCTCGGGGCCCGAACTGGCCTCCTCGCAGCCCAAGACGCCGCAGAACCCGATGATGCCGCAGCAGCAGCCCCCGCAGGAACTGGGCGACCTGCAGCCGCTCTTCCACGCGCTGGGCCTGCGGATGGATTTCAGCCGGATCCTGTGGTCCGACTACAACCCCAGCCACGAATTCCGCAACCGCTGGGAACGCAGCATCGTCTGGTCCTACCGCGACCTGGGCGGCGTCCGGACCGCCGACGCGACCACCGGCATCGACGGGCTGCTGTTCCCGTGGCCGGGCGCGATCCGCGTCGCGCCGGACAAGGATAAGGACATCGCCGTCACGCCGCTCGTCCAGCCGGTCGAGGACGCGGCCTGGGGCACGAATGCGTTCAGCGAGCACATCGCGCCGGGCATGCGCGGGATGCGCAAGCGGATGCCGGAAAGCTACGTGCCGGACAAGGAAGCGTTCGCGTCCATCGCGGTCGAGGTTCAGGGGCGCATGAAGCGCGCCTACCCGCGGTCCGGGGAACCGAAAGAAGCGGACGCCGAGGCGAAGAGCGGGGAAGCCAAGAGCGGGGAGGCGAAGGACGAGAAGAAGACGGACGAGGCCGGGCAGCCGGAACCGAAGAGCCCCGCGGGCGGCCTGGGCGAACCGAGCGCGAAGCCGGTGCACGTGATCGTGATCGCCGACACGGACTTCGCGCACGACCAGTTCTTCCTCTTTTACCGCAACGAGGACAACCGCTTCAGCCCGGACCAGGTGCGCTACCTGTCGGAGCTGCGCAACGTTCCGTTCGTCGCCAACTGCGTGGACGTGCTGGCCGGCGACAACGACCTGGTGAGCCTGCGCACGCGCCGGCCGACGCGCCGCCCGCTGGCCGCGCTGGAAAAGGTCGTCACCGCGACGCAGAAGGAACGCCACGACGTCGAGACCAAGGCCGAAAAGGAGGCGAAGGAAAAGATCAAAGCCCTGAACGACGACTTCGACGAACGCCTGAAAAAGATCGACGACCTGAAGGAGTACGACGAGAACACCAAGGAGCAGATGAAAGCGCAGGTGCGCGGCTCGGCCTACCGCCAGCTCGAACTGGACATCCAGGAGATCAACCGAAGCGCCGAACTGAAGATGCGCGACGCCAAGATCGAGCAGCAGCGCGCGATCGACGCGGTGCGCTTCACGATCCGGGCCGGCGCGATCGCGGCCCCGTCGGCGCTGCTGATCGTCCTGGCGGTCGCCGTCTTCGTGCACCGGCTGTGGGGCGAGAGCCTGGGGATTCCGGAATCGCGCAGGAGGAAAGACCGATGAAGGGCGCCGTCATCGCCAGCATCGTCCTGGCGGCCGTGACCACGTGGTGGACCTGGTGGCCGTCGAAGAGCGAGACCGCCGCGTCCGCCGCGCGCACGCCGGCGCTCCTGACCCTGGACGGGCGCAAGGTCGAGCCCGACGACGTGGTCTCGCTGCGCGTCGCGAGCTGGGACGCGGACGCGAAGGAGCCGCAGGTCTTCGAGGTCGCGCGCAAGGGCGGCGTCTGGGTGATTCCCAGCAAGTACGATTACCCCGCGGACGGCGGTTCGCGCGTGGGCGCGACGGCCGGCGGCGTGACGAACGTGCCGCGCGGCGCGCTGGTGTCGGGCGACGCCAAGCAGCACGCGGCCTTCGGCGTCGTCGATCCGCTGAAGGACGGCGCCGCGGAGAGCGATGGGCGCGGGAAGCGCGTGACGCTGAAGGACAAGAGCGGCGCGACGGTGGTGGACCTGGTCGTGGGCAAGGCGGCCGAGCACCCGGGCCTGAGCTACGTCCGGGAGGCCGGCAGCGACGACGTTTACACCGCCAAGGTGGACGTGGACATCAGCACCGCGTTCAAGGACTGGGTCGAGACCGATCCGCTCAAGATCCTCGCCGCCGACCTGCGCATGCTGGCGATCCGCGATTACTCGCTGAACGTCGAGAAACAGGAGATCGACGAGCGCGCCTCGACGGTCTTCGAGCGCAAGAAGGACCAGACCGACTGGGCCTGCGCGGAGACGCCCGAGGGGATGGAGGTCGATCAGGACGCGCTCGGCAGGCTGCTCGGCGAGGCCGGCGCGATCCGGCTCGTGGACGTCTTCCCGTTCTCGTCGCCGAACCTGTACGAGAAGTTCGGCTTTTTCCGCACCGAGGACAACCACGTGTACGGCAAGGAAGGCGTCCTGACGCTGGGCGCCAAGGACGGGCTCGTCTACCACCTCTACTTCGGCAACGTGGCCGTGACCGACGAGAGCGGCAAGGAAGCGAAGCCGAAGGAGGAATCCGGCGCGAACGAGAAGGACGGCAAGGAGAAGACGCCTCTGCCCAAGCCGGCCAGCCGCTACATGGCCGTCTTCCTCAGCTACGACCCGGACCTGGACGAGGCCGCGCCTCCCAAACCGCCCGCGGGGCTCACCAAGCCCGGCGCCGAACCGGAACGCGCGGGCGAGAAGCGCGCGCTCAAGGAGCAGGCCCGGTTCTGGAAGTTTTTCTACGTGATCGGCGACGAGACCTTCCGCAAGCTGCGCCCCGACGCCGCGACGCTCTTCAAGAAGCTGCCGGACAAGGCCGCGCTGCCGGGCGAAAAGGTGCCCGCCGAAGTCCGCCTGGCCAAGGCCCACGGACTGATGTACGCGGACCTGAAGATAGGCGCAGGGGACGAGGCCGCCGCGGGCGACGAAGTGGACGTCCAGTACACGGGCTGGCTGGAAAAGGACGGGACGAAGTTCGACGGTTCGCTCGACCACGGCGGCAAGCCGTTCACCTTCACGATCGGCGAGGGCGGGGTGATCAAGGGCTGGGATCTGGGCGTGCCGGGCATGAAGACGGGCGGGAAGCGCAAGCTGGTCATACCCGCGAACCTGGGCTACGGCGCGCAGGGTTCGCCGCCCAAGATTCCCGCGGGCGCGTCCCTGGTCTTCGACGTCGAACTGGTGGCGGTCCGCAAGAAGGCGCCCGCGCCGCCGCCCGCCGAGGAGAAAAAGCTCCCGGAAGCCGAAAAGCCCGCCGCGCCGGAGGCCAAACCCGCGGACGAAGAAAAGACGCCCGAAGCGAAAGCGCCCGAAGGAAAGACGCCCGAAGAAACGACGCCCGAAGCGAAGACTGAAGCGAAAACACCCGTCGAGACGCCGGCCGGACCGGCGAAGGAAGAAAAGCAAGAGTAGCCCGGCGCGCGCGAATTTTCCCGTACTGTCGCAAGGCGCGCCCTTGCAGTAGAAACCCTCCATGCCAACCGCCGAAACGCTGGACCGCATCGTCGCGGAGATCTGGGTCAACGTGCGCGAAAAGAACGTCTTTGCCAGCCAGGCGCTGGCGGAGACGTTCAAGCGTCCCGGGCGGCTGAGCGAACTGGAACGCGAAGAGATCGTGCGCTGCGTTTACGGCGTGCTCCAGCACGACCGGCGGCTCGCCACGGTCCTGGAAGCCACCGGCAAGCCGCCTCCCCAGGGCGCGCGGGGCGGGCAGGCGCGGCTGTGGGCCTGGCGCATCCTCGAAGACGACGCCACGGTCAAGCAGGCCGCGGGCGCGTGCCCGGGCATCGCGTGGGAAAAACTCGCCGGCGCCGACCGCGCCCTTTCCGAACGGCCGTCCCGGGTCGAACGCCTGGCGCTGCGGCATTCGCTGCCGGACTTCATCGCCCAACGCCTGATCGACGAATACGAATTCGACGCCGAGAAGCTCGCGGAGGCCCTTGCCGAACGCGCGGATCTGACCCTGCGGGTGAACGCGCTCAAGGCCGCGCGCGAGGACCTGCTCGCCGACTTGAAGGAAGCGCGCGTGCCGGCCCAGCCCACGCCCTATGCGAAGCACGGCGTCGAGGTGCTGCGCTGGTTCGACGTCTTCGCCACGCCGTACTTCCAGCAGGGGCTCGTCGAACTGCAGGACGAAGCCAGCCAACTCGTCGCGGAACTTGCCGCGCCGGCTCCGCGCACGCTGGTCGTCGATTACTGCGCCGGGGCGGGGGGGAAGACCCTGGCGCTCGGCGCGCTGATGAACAACCGCGGCAAGCTCGTGGCGCTCGACGCCAGCCGCGCGCGCCTGGCCGAACTGCGCAAGCGCGTCCGCCGCGCGGGGCTCGACACGGTGCAGGCGCTCGAAATTCCCAGCGATCCGCAAGCCGCCTGGCCGGCCGAACTCACGCGCATGAAGGGCAAGGCCGCGCGCGTGCTCGTGGACGCGCCGTGCACGGGGCTGGGCGCGCTGCGCCGCAAGCCCGAAGCGCGCTGGCGGCTGGAAGAGGAAGACCTGGAGCGCCTCACCGCCAAGCAGGTGGCGCTCGCGCGCAAGGCCATGGACCTGGTGCTGCCCAACGGACGCCTGATCTACGCGACCTGCTCGGTGCTCTCCGACGAGAACGAGAAGGTGGTGCGCAAGCTGCTCCAGAATCCCGCGTTCACGCTCGTGCCGCTCAAGGAAATCCTCGGCGGCCGGCTGGCCGATCAGGTCTCCGACCGCTCCGGAAATTTCCTGAAGCTGCTGCCGCACAAGCACCACACCGACGGCTTCTTCGCCGCCGTACTGCGCCGCAAAAAGGCCTAGCCGGCGCTCGGATTTCGCAGGTTCAAAATCTTTGCTAATAATTAGTAATCCCGCCAACACGCGGGGCGCGAGGTGTATTCGTATTGGAACATGAAGTCGGAACCGGGGAGCCAGCTTATGCTTCGAATGATCACGCAAGTTCATGCCGGCAGGTGCTTTGCCTGCTGTTCTAGCCTGGCGCTGCTGGCCGGGACGCTCCTTTATACGGCGCGTGCGGAGGAGCCCAAGGCCGCGCCGCCCAAGCGCACCAACGCGGCGCTCGAGGCTATGGGCGCCTCGGTGCGCTTCACGGCCCCGAAGGAGGTCTCGCGGAACAAGGAGACCGCGCCGGAGGCGAGCTTCGACGGCGACGTGCACTCGCGCTGCGTGGTCTCGGGCGTGCCGTACACGTTCGAGGTCGAACTGGTCGAGGCGCTGCCGGTGGACGCGATCGCCTTCGCCGATTCGGACTACGAGTCGGAAGAAGCGCCGAAGGACGTGATCATCGAACTCGACGACGGCACGAAGATCGAACACGCGCTGGAGATCCAGCGGCCCGCCAAGCGCAAGCCGGCGTGGCAGGAAGTCGCGATCGGCAAGACCGCGCGCACGATCAAGATCACGGTGACCTCCAACCACGCGGGCAAGGTGGCGTGGGGCGGCATCGGGGATATCGCGGTCTTCACGAAGGAGGACCTCTCGCAGAAGCTCGCGCTGCCCAACTACGACGCGAATGCGCCGGCCTACGTCGATGTCCCGCCGCTCGAAGCCGCCAACGGCGAGATCAAGGTCCGCATGCCGCCCAAGGCCGCGAAGGACGACCACCCCTGCCTGCTGCTGACACCCAAGGAACTCGAGGAAGCCCGCGAGGCCGGCAAGACGAAGGAGCGCGCGAAGGAGGCCTACGCGCTGCTGGAGAGCAAGGCGGAGGACGCGCTGAAACTGGAGATCGACTTCCCCGATCCCAAGGGCCCCGGCGCTCAGTTGAAGGACCGCGGCGACGAACTGGCCAAACGCCACGACAAGCTCTCCTACAGCGCCGGAAACCTGGGCATGGCCTACGCGTTTCTGGGCAAGGAAGCCTACGCGAAGAAGGCGCGCGAAATCCTGATCGGCTACGCCGAACGCTACGAGCAGTATCCCGAGCACCAGGGCGTGAACCGCAGCGATACGTCGAAGGTGATGGCGCAGCGGCTCAGCGAGGCGATGTGGCTCGTGCCGCTGCTGATTGGGTACGATTACATCCACCCGAGCCTGAGCGCCGAGGACCGCGCGAAGATCGAGACGGGGCTGATCCGCCCGTGCCTGAAGATGATCCACCGCAAGGATCCCAAGTCCATCGCGGCCGAATGGGACAAGTCGCGCGCGGGCTGGCGCGCCGGCGGCCCGCCCAAGCCCAAGACGACCCATGTGGTCGGCAACTGGACCAACTTTTACAACCTCGCCACGATCATGGCCGGCGCGACGCTCGGCGACGCCGACCTGGTGGACCTGGCCGTCTACCAGACCAAGGAAAACCTGCTCGCCGGGATCGGCGAGGACGGCATGTGGGGCGAGGGCACGATCGGCTACCAGATGTTCGCGCTGCAGGCGCTGACCGCGGTGATGGAAGTGGCCGCGCGGCAGGGCGTGGACCTGTGGGGCTTCGACGGCGCGCGGATCAAGATGCCCTTCGACGCCAATTTCCGCTTTGCGTATCCCGACGGCAGCGCGCCCGGCATCAACGATTCGGGCCGCGTCACCTTTTCCGACTGGTCGGGCATGGTCTACGACTACGCGTACCTGCGCTACGTCGATCCGCGCTACGCGCGCCTGGTGAACGCCTGCCCGCGGCAGTTCGTCATCAGCACCGGGGTCTATTACCCCACGCGCGTCTACGATAAGCTCGAGGAGCCCGCCGAGATCGCGTATCCGAGCACGGTCTTCAAGGATTTGGGCTACGCGATCCTGCGCAGCGGCGGCACGTACGCGCTGATGGACTACGGCCCGCACGGCGGCCCGCACGGGCACCCCGATAAGCTGAACCTGATCCTCTTCGCCGCCGGCGACGAACTGGGCGGCGAGCCGAAGATGCACCGCTACGAAGACCCGCTGCACGGCGCCTGGACCAAGGCCACGGTCGCGCACAACACGATGGCCGTGGACGAGCGCTCGCAGTCGGCTTGCGCCGGCAAATTGCTCGTCTACGCCGAC